>JBARBI010000189.1:0-107539 GCA_049792875.1 Candidatus Sulfotelmatobacter sp. | reverse complement strand
ACCTGGTCTTTGACGAGAAGAAGCTGACCATGGCCGAGCTGAAGAAGGCGCTGGCCGCCAACTTCGAGGGCGAGTACGAGAAAGTCCGGAAGCTGTGCTACGAGGCTCCCAAGCATGGCAACGACATCGACGAGGTGGAAAAGTTGGTCCGCAGGGTGTACGAGAGCCTCCTCCAGGCCTTCCAGAACGTCGATGGGGGTGGCAACTACCTCAGCCGGGACATCAAATCGACACTTGACACCTACACCAAAAGCTTCCACAACCAAATGGGTAAGATAACGGGGGCGCTGCCGACCGGTAAGAGGGCCGGCGTGGCACTCACAGATGGAAGTCTGTCGGCCATGCCCGGCACCGATACCCACGGGCCGACCGCGCTGGTGATGTCGGCGGCCAAAGGTCAGGATGCCGTCAAGTTCACCGCAACGCACTTGAACATGAAAGTCCCTCCTGATCAGCTCAAGACCCGCAAGGGCCGGGACAACGTACTAAATCTTGTCAAGACCTATTTTGACAACAACGGCTATCACATCCAGTTCAACGTGCTGAACACCGACATCCTCCGGGATGCCCAGAAACACCCGGAGAATTACCGCGACCTCGTGATCCGGGTGGCTGGTTTCAGTGCTTTCTTCACCCGGCTGCACGTGGGCGTGCAGAACGAGATCATCGAACGCACTCTGCAGCAATTCGCCTAGTGCTGCGATGCAACCCAACCGGTACGGAGTGGCCCTCCGTCACGCCGTACCGGAGGGTTCCTTGATGAGCACCCACAACGTCATTGTCGGGAAGGCCATGTAGACAGTCGTAAGCATGATTTAACGTCCTCGTCATAACCGTAGTGAAGGATACCCCATGGCACACTTTGTTTCTCTACACACGCTGTATCACCTGGACCGCCGGGCAGCCCAAAACCTGGCTGAGCGTTTCCGTGCCGCGCAGGGTCTTAAGGTTCAACGCGCTTTACTCAACTTGGTTGAGGGCAAACTGTTGCTCGATTGGGAAGCTCCGGATCGTGAAACCATCGAACGCTGGATGGCGGCAGAACATTATGAGCCTGCAGATTGGCTTGTCCTAATGGAATACGAAGTCAAAGACGGACAGCTGTTGACGGTCTAGGCCGTGAAAAGGCACATGTCGGCGAGAACCAAATGACTCCGAGAGGGTACCAACCCGCGCCCAAGTCAGGGGGAGCGGCCCAGGTATTCTTGAGCCCGCTTCGAAGGTCAGTTTGCGGCAAATCCTAGTGCCCGAAAAAGGGAAATGTGCCGTGAAGCGAAAGTGATGTTCCGTGGAGCAGATTGTAGGAGTGCTATGAATACGAACAAAACACGCATTAATAAGGGAGGCACGCTATGACCATAGAAACAGGTCACGCCAGCTTTGTCAAACGCATTGCCATCAATGTGGGGGCCGACTACGTTCCAGGGATGAATGCTGTGATTATGGGAGCGGCTCTGGCGGCGGGCAAATTGGGATGGGAACTTGTCGGCATCCAGGACGGGTTTGATGGGTTGCTGCGCCCGGAACGTTATCCCGAGGGTGGGTTGGTGACCCTCAACCCCCAAGTGGCTGAGGGCCTGGATCCGGCCGCTGGGGGCATCCTGGGCCAGGCGGTGAGGGTGGATCCTTTTCAAGTCCGCAAAGTCAATGACGACGGCATGGTGGAAGAAGTGGACCTGTCCGATCTGGTTTTGAAAAGGCTGGCGGAAGAGAGGATTGATGCCCTGATTTCCGTCGTGGGCGGCCGGGGTCTGAGTATTTTCCATAAACTCCATCGCAAAGGGCTCAACACGGTGTGCATCCCGCGGTCGATCGAGAACGACATTGCCGCCACTGCGTTGTCCTTTGGGTTCAACAGCGCGTTGAGTTTCACCATCGAAATGCTTGACCGGGTTCGGCAGGCGGCCCAGTCTGCCCACAAAATTGGCGTAGTGGAGGTCCTGGGACGGCAGGCCGGATGGCTGGCGCTTCAGGCCGGCATTGCCGTGTGCGCCGATGTGGTACTGATTCCCGAGATTCCCTGCGACCTGCAAATGGTGGCAGCGAGGTTGAAGGAAAAGATATCAGCCCGGCGGTCTCGCGGGTTAGTGGTAGTGGCCGAGGGGACGAAGTTCGTCGATGACACGCCTGCCCAGGCGGAGAAGAAATCCGTCCACCCACTCAAAGCTTCGCTGTCGCCGCTGGCTACGGGAGAGGCCAGTGACCACGTCATCCAGAGATCGGGGCAGGCCGCCGAGACCGTGGCGACCAGGCTGCAACTGCTGATCGCCGAGGAAACCAATCCGCTCGTCCTGGGTCCCTGGACCCGGGGTGGCACCCCCACTGCCGGTGACCGCCAACTAGCGATGGGTTACGGAGCTGGGGCGGTACGGGCTCTGGGTGCCGGCAAAGCTGGCGTGATGGTGGCTTTCGCTCCACCAGACATAAATTTCGTGCCGCTGGCGGACGCGATCAACAAAGTCAGAACCGTGCCCACGGACAGCCTATTCGTGAAGATCGCCCAATCGCTTGGCATCTTTCTGGGGAGGGAACTATGAAAAACCAAGGCATCAACCCATCCGATATAACCGGCACGGTGCTGAATATCCAGCGATATTGCAGCCACGACGGTCCGGGCATCCGCACAAATGTTTTCCTGAAGGGCTGCTCTTTGCGCTGCAAATGGTGCTCCAATCCGGAGAGCATCGCACCGAAGCCGGAACTGTCCTACGACCCCAAAAAGTGCAAAGGTAAGGAGTGTAGCCTGTGTCTTAAGCCACCCTTCCCGGAAGGCGCCTTTTATTTTGCGGAGGGCGACGATGAACGCGTAAAAGTCAACTGGCACCTGGCCATGGAATGCGACCAGGCATTGGCTTCGCTCTGCCCGACCGGCGCGCTGGAAATGTTCGGCAAACCGATGACGGTTAACGAAGTGCTGGACGAGGCGGAGAAAGATGCGTCCTTCTACCGCAATACCGGGGGCGGCATCACCGTGAGCGGCGGCGAATGTTTGCTCCAGCCCGACTTCACCGCGGCATTACTGGCAGGAGCCCACGAGCGTGGCTTCAATACGGCGATCGAAACGGCGTGCAACGTGCCCTGGCGGTTCGTGGAAAAGGTGCTGCCCCACGTGGATACCATGCTGCATGACCACAAGATGACGATCCCGGAGCGGCACAAGAAGTGGACCGGGGTGGGCAACGAGCGGATCCTGGCGAACTTCAAGAAGGCCTACGAAACCTTCCCCAACACGGACTTCATCGCCCGCACGCCGCTGATTCCCGGGGTGAACGCGGATGAGGAGCATATCCGCGCCGTCCTCGCGTTCATTCGCCCCCACAAGAACGTAATCGACTATGAGCTGTTGCCGTATCACCGCTTTGGCTTGGGCAAGTACGAGCTGTTGGGCGAGATGTATGAGCTGGACGATTACAAAACCCCCTCCGATGAGGTCGTCCGGCATCTCCAGGCCATCATTGACGAAGCCTTCGGCCGAGGCGGCCAGAAACCCGCGGAGTGAACTGACTTTGCTTCGCGAAGAGAAATTAGGTGGTAGGTAACGATGTCAATGTATCCAAAGAACATGTTTTTCATGTTGTAATCGGTGAGCGAAGGTCATCCGGACAAATTCTGCGACCTGATTTCGGACACGGTGCTGGACGAATGCCTGGGGCGCGATCCCATGTCACGCGTGGCGTGCGAGACCTATGTCACCATGGGAATGGTGATCGTCGGGGGCGAGGTCACGACGAAAGCGCTCTTGACGAACTCCGGTTGTTGCTGCCGGACAGGCCGTTGGGCGAATAGTGGCAACAAAGAACCGAGAATGACGAACAACGCCGAGGCAATCGTGCCCATGATCGACTTCATGCATGCAAATCTTACTAGGTTTTGTCCATGTCGACTACGGCCGTTCGCTGACTGGCGCTGACTGGTAAAGTACCGGCAAGACTAAGCCCGGCTTGGGTTTTGATCGATGGTGTCGAGCCGTACCTTCCCGACGCCTCCTATTACATCGACCTCGAAAATAGCTTGACGCCGTCGACGTTGACAGAGAGGCGATATTTCGCCTACCGACACTGTTTCATTTGACAGTCGACTGCGCCCGTCACAGGGATGAAACTCCTGCAGGAGGAGTCTCCCTCAGAGATTCTCTTATGTCGAACATCAGGATTCTATTCGCCGCCATTTCCGCGATCGTATTGTTTCTGTACGGCCTAGAGGCATTCAGTCGCGAGATCCAAGAGGTTGGCGGTGAGACGCTCCGGAAATGGATAGGCCGCCTCACCGAAAGTCGATGGCGGGGAGTGGTGCTGGGTGCTGTAGCGACCGCGATCATTCAGTCCAGCAGCGCCGTCACCTCACTGACCGTGGCGCTGGTGGATGCCGGCACTATGACCCTGACCTCCAGTCTGGGCATCCTGCTTGGAGCAAACATTGGAACGACGTCGACGGCATGGCTGGTTTCGCTGAAATTGACAGGGATCGGACCGTTCTTCATTGTTCTCGGCACTGTGCTAGGCGCGATTCCGACACGGTTCAAGATACTGGGAAAAGCTGCCTTCTATTTTGGGTTCATCTTCTTCAGTCTTGATTTAGTAAGCCTCACACTGAAGCCGCTGGCTCAAAGTCCGCTATTCGTGGAGGTACTGAGTCGATCGAGAACACCGCTGATGGGCGTGTTGGCAGGGATGGTTGTTACCGGGATCGTTCAGTCGAGTAGCATCACGACCGGACTCTGCATACTTCTCGTGCAGCAGTCAATTCTCCCGGCAACGGCTGCGATTCCCATCGTGATCGGTGCGAACATCGGGACAGCATCGACTGCGTTGCTGGCCAGCATCAAGATGCAGAAGGTGGCCCGGCAGGTAGCATTGGCCAACCTCTGCTTCAATACTTTCGGAGTCGTGCTGTTCCTTCCCTTTCTTGGTTGGTTCGCGGCAAAGGTGGTGGACTTCGCGGGCGAACCAGGCATGGCAGTGGCATGGGCGCAACTGATCTTCAATCTGGTGATGACGTTGGCAGTGCTGATCTTGCTGCGTATCTTCCACGATCGTCTGGAACTCTTCGATTCCACGCAGGCGCGTGCCGCAGCCTCAACGGTCTCGCGTTGAGTTTGCGGACCTGTCCTCGGCTCTCTCGGGCCTTGACTTGGTGGATCGTCGTTGGAATGGACGATGCGATTGTCCAGTTACCCGCGACTTACCGGCATTGAGTCACCCGCCCTTGAGTTCGTTACTGCCCCAGCGCCTTGTAGTCGGAATTGGTGGTCGTCACCACGAGATTCTTGGCGGTGGCATTAAGGACAGTCTGCTGCACATAGTTCGTGCCGTCGGGCAGGCTGGCAAACTGAACCGCCAATGTGACCACGTCCTTCGGATTATCCAGGTATGTATTCACCTTCACCGTGCTGATCTTTTTTGCGGCCGTGTCGAAAGAGACTGTCATCTGGTCGCCGGCCAAGGCATAGTCCTTGAAAACAATCTGCGCCACGCCGGAACTGGCGTTGGGATCTAACGAGACTTTTCCGGCCCCGAAGGCCTGCTGCATGCTCTGGGGATCAGGTGGCACGTACTTCGCGAGCAGCACCTTTACGTCTCCCATGTAGTCCTTCATCTCTTCCTTCTTGTTTGCGATCACCTTCTGCTTCATCCTTCCTCCACTCGGAGGAGGGGGAGGCGCAGTAAGCGGCGTCTTCTGCACCTTCCCGTCCGGACCGTACTGGCAGGCTGATACGCTGGGAGGCTTAGGATCGCCCTTCAGCGTGAGTTGCATTGTTTCCTTCCATTGATACCGGTGCAGTTTCTGCTGGTTTTCCCCCACCGATTGTTTTACTGCTGCCAGCTTCTCTTGTAGCTCTGCGCCTGCTCCGCCCCCGGCCTGGGCGATCGCAGGGACGATCGCCGCCAGCATCACGGCAGCGAGGATTAGCGTTCGTTGATTGCCAGCGCGAAGCGTCGTACCAGCGATGCGGGTCTCGACGGCGTGTTCGTGTGCGTGCGAAGCGTCGGTATTCATCATGATGTCCTCTCTCGTTTCCATTGGTTACCGCTATTTCACGTTCTCCGACTTCGTGCAGAGTCAGATTTCGTGCGAGGTCAAATGTCGGCTCGCTTAACTTCCCTCGTCCGACTGAATGGCTTTGGTGTCCCCACGCTTGATGGACGCCAGCAACCTGGCGTGGTCCTGCTCCGTCTGATCTCCGTAACGCTCGGCCCACTCGGCCAAAGCTTCATCCAGGGCCGTGGAGTTGCCGCAGTAGCCGGCAATGCGCGCCGGGTCTCCCGTCCGCCCATGCGCTCGGGCGAGCAATGTGCCGCACGCAAACGCGTAGAAGTTGAACGATGCGCCCGTAAGGAATTCGACTGGAATCGAGGCTTTCAGGTTCTTCATCTGCCGGACCATGTAGTCTCGCCCGTCCCACTCGGTGTAGCCCAGCATCGGGTCGGAAGAAGCTTGCAGCGCGCGCTGTCCTATCACAACTCGTTTGCCCTGGTGACGGAACTCCTCGGGGAGAGGCGGAAGGTATGGAGCATGTGCAGGAGACACCGACTCCTTCACTTGCAGGAACAAGGGATCGTCGTCCCCGACCCCGAACAGCAGTACCAGATATGCCCTGGTACCCACAGAACCGACTCCGACAACTCGGTGTGCCACGTCGACAACGTGATAGCGGCCGAGCATCATTCGCCGTTCCACTGACAGGGTGAGCGAATAACGATTCAACGCCTCGATTACTTTCTCGTTGGTCGCTCGAGGGACGGTGGTGAGAACGGGCGGATCGTTTCGGAAGGTCCACTTTCCGCCCCCGTGCTGATCAGCAACCTTGGGCAACAGGGTACGGTTGTCGGTGCGCAGAGCTTTGGCCACGGTCTTGGCAACAACCGCCTTGGACTTCGGGTCGACCTTTACGATGGGGTTGTCGCGCCCGGGATAGGCGTGCAGGTACCAGACGTCGAGCACTCCCATGCTCTCGAGGCGATTGACATTAAATCGATAACCCTCCACGCCGCGCTTTACTGCTGCAGCCCGCTCGCGGCGATTCAGGCCATTCTGCCGTCCCGCGACGTTGACGCTGGCGACCAACCGCTTCAAATCCCATTCCCAGGGACCGATGGTGGCCTCATCAAAATCGTTGAGGTCGAAAACCACCTCCCGCTGCGGCGTGCCATACATTCCGAAGTTATTGATGTGCGCGTCGCCGTCCATGACCACGGGAATGCCGGAAATGGGACCAGTGGAGAGATCGGCAGCCATCACGCACGCCGAGCCCCGCAGAAATGCGAAGGGCGAGGCTGCCATGCGTCCCATGCGTAGAGGAATGAGCTGCGTCTGCCGTCCCTTGTTGCTGATTGCGAGTAGTTTCAGCGGATCCGGCCGGTTCTTCCCTGGCTTCCACTCAGCGTGCGACTCGCGCGCCATCGCCCGACGGAGCGCTTTGCCCTCGGCGTGCCGCTGCTCCCACGGGACCATCTTGGTCCCCAAATCGAATTTCAACAGCGGTTCCATCTTCGCTACCGCCATGTTGCCTCCCAAAAGAACATTTGCGCCGTCACTCTCGGGCTGAACGAATGACGTGCGTCAGACTTACCCAGAGCGGAACCGGGGAAAACGCTCTCTTAAATTCAGATCACCGTTAGCGAGGAAAATGATCATTTGTCATTTAAGAAGACGTTGCCGAGAAACGGCAGTAGTGTCACTCGGTTTTGTCTATTCGCATCGCCGACATGCGCCGAGGCCAGGGTTTAGCGGACAATTTAGTCTACGAACGCCATGGCGCCCCGGTAACTGGCAGAACTGACAGCCCGCAGAGAGATCATCAGGGCATTTCGACGGCGATTAGTTTGAGAACGCCGCTCGATGGGATCAATAGCTTGGCCCTCCAGTTCCGTCGCAGTTGCGAATCATTCGCATCGCTCATTTTTGCAGGCATTGCCCAGTGCAGCCAGCTAGGCTGCTGGGCTCCTGGTGATCCCTTGAGCGGCGAGGTGATACTGGAAGAAACAGAAACTCCAGGGTTCCAATTCGACGTACAACCCGGAAGCCGCCATCTCATTCCCGTCGCGGGCGTAGCTCGCATCCGAAAGGGCATCAGTCAAATGCCAGGTTTCCCCTCGCACTTCTTCCCACGGGACTCGCACACGGGCTTGAACAGCGTTATCGCTTAGATTGACTGCAATCAGACGCCGGTCATCGTCTTTGACCCAGCTCCAAGCCACCAGGTTTTGACAACTTTGATTGTCGGGCCATCCACTGCGTTCGCACAGC
This sequence comes from Candidatus Sulfotelmatobacter sp., assembly GCA_049792875.1. Lineage (GTDB taxonomy): Bacteria > Acidobacteriota > Terriglobia > Terriglobales > Acidobacteriaceae > Sulfotelmatobacter. The sequence continues at coordinate 99,292 of JBARBI010000189.1, read as the reverse complement.
TTCCATTCACCCTCGCGAAATATCGGGGCATTGATGGCAGCCAGGAGCTTGACGTAGAAGGCCTGCGATGCTTTGTTTACGGGCTCTACGGGGCGTCTCCCCAGAAAGACCGGTAACCGTACCGTTCTGCCCTCGAATTGTCCTTCGTGGAAGAGTCTTGCTCCCGGGAGTGAAGATGTGGTGACTGCAGCTGCCTGCTCCTTTGCCGGCGAAAACGTCGCCGCGGCCCGAGGTTCATCGTGGTTCTCGAGGAAACGGAGCAGCTTCTTTTGGTAGGCAAGGTCAGCACAGAGATGAAGCCGAACCTTCTCCGCATTGTCATGCTCCAGCCGATCATAGAGCCGCTTGTCGTAGCAGAAGTCGAAGCCATGCTGCTGCAGTTCCCACTCCAGGTCCCAGTACGCCTCGGCAATAAAGCAGAAGTTCGGAGACGCGCTCTTGACGGCAGGGATCAGGTCACCCCAGTATTCCGTCCACGGCCGTTGCCCTGCCCGACTGCCCCACGTGCGTTCGAAGATCTGGTTCAGCAGAAGCATGGCCATGTCGCAACGGACGCCATCACACTGAGCCGCAATGCTCGAGACAGTTTCAATCACTGCCTGCCGAAGCCCAGGCTGAAACGCATTGAGCTGCAGCACATCTGGCCATGCAGGAAAGTAAGGATCCCGTCCGCACGCGCAGATACTTCCTTGCACCTCAACGTAGGACGCCGGATCCTTGCCGGCATCCTCGACAGTCCCGCGAATGAAATACTCGGGGTGCTCGGTGACCCACGGGTGATCCGGCGCAACGTGGTTCGGTACGAAATCCAAGAGCAATTTCATACCCCGCTTCGCGAGTTCCCGACGGGCAGCAGCAAGACCTTTGGGACCTCCGAGGTGTTCGTCAACCACGTAGCGTCTGATGCAGTAGGGAGAGCCGACATTGTCTTCTGGCTTAAAGTCCGGCAGAGCTCGACGGAAATCATCGAGCAGTCCACTATTCTTATTAGCAATTGCAATGCCTGCAGGACTTCGCTCCCAGACCCCCATGAACCAGACGGCATCGAAACCGAACTTGGCGATGGCGTCCCATTCGGCTGAGGGCACGGAGCTCAAGTCAACGGTGGTTCCAGTTTTCAGGCTGAGCTCAGAGAGCCAAACCCAGGTATTGATTTCGTACAAGGTGGGATATTGCGGCCAGATGGACATAGTTATCGTCTCTTTCGGTTTCTCGCTTGCAAATGCCTGCCGCAATTGCGGCAGTGAATCCGTTCGTAGAAATACGTACCGCGAAGTGGCCCGACGGCCTCGATCCCGCCCGCTTCCCAACAACTCAGGCGTTGGATCACTCCAGATAGAGTCATAGCGCCGGCGAGGATCTGTGACCGATCGCTAGGCTACGGGTTTCGCGACAGGCACTGGCTTCGAGGGCCTAAACTCCGCCAGAACATCGGCCTTCGTCAAGTGTCCGAAGGCTTGGATCACCTTGGCGATCGTGCCCGTCCAGCCGGTCTGGTGGCTCGCCCCGATCCCGGCGCCGTTGTCGCCATGGATATACTCGTAGAACAGGATGCAATCCTTCCAGTAAGGATCGTTCTGGAACTTATCCGTTCCGCCAAAGACCGGGCGACGACCATTCGCATCGCGCACGAAAATGCGCTGCAGGCGGTGGTTGAGCTCCTGGGCGACCTCAAACAGGTTCATCAACTTCCCAGAACCCGTCGGGCATTCCACCCGAAAATCGTCCCCGTAGTATTCGTACAGATTTACCAGGGCCCGTATCAGCAGCACGTTGATCGGCATCCAGACCGGTCCGCGCCAGTTGGAGTTTCCGCCGAACATGCCGCTGTCCGATTCCGCTGGCGCATATTGCACCCGGAACTCCTGGCCGCCCGCGGTGAAGACATAGGGGTGCTCCAGATGGTAGCGGGAGACGGACCGAATGCCGTACGGACTGAGGAACTCCGACTCATCCAGCATCTTCGATAACACGCGGCGGTACTTCCGTTGCGTCATCAAGTCCAGCAGGCGCGTGCCACCCACGCCATCTTTCATCACAGATTCGAGAGACATCGATTTGGCCATTTGGGGGTGTTTTTCCAGGAAGGTGCCCACCTTCGCGTAAGCCTCCGGCATGCTTTTCCTGACTTCCCCGTGGAATACCGTTGCGGCGCAGATGGGTAACAGGCCAACCAGCGACCGCACCTTCAAACGGGTCGATGTCCCGTCCGGTAGCTTGAGGAGGTCGTAATAGAACCCGTCTTCCTCATCCCACATGCTCTCGTTCTCATCCCCCATATGGTCCATGGCTGAGGCGATCGAAAGGAACTGTTTGGAGAACGTCACCACCATCGGCTCATAAGCGGGATCGTGCATCGCGATTTCGATGGCGATCTGCAACATGCACTGGCAGAAGAAGGCCATCCACGCGGTGCCATCCGCCTGTTCCAGATGACCGCCCGTGGGGAGCGGGGCACTCCGGTCGAACACGCCGATGTTGTCCAGCCCGAGGAAGCCTCCCCCGAAGATGTTCTTCCCGCTGGGGTCTTTGCGGTTCACCCACCAGTTGAAATTCACCACCAGCTTTTGAAAGATCTGCTTGAGAAACTTCAGGTCGCCTTTGCCCACGGCACTCTTTTCGGTTTCGTAGACGTACCGCGCGGCCCACGCATGCACCGGCGGGTTGACGTCGCTAAAGTTCCACTCGTAGGCCGGAAGCTGGCCATTCGGATGCAGGTAGTCATCGTCCAGTAGCAGGAGCATCTGCTGCTTCGCGAAGTCCAGATCCACCATGGTCAGAGCGATATTGTGAAATGCCAGGTCCCAAGCTGCGTACCATGGGTACTCCCACTTATCCGGCATCGAGATCACGTGAGCATTCTCGAGGTGAGTCCACTCACGATTCCGGCCCTGGTATTTTTGTCCGGGACGTTCCTTGCTCCAGTGCTCGACGTCGTAACCGTAGTACTGCTTGCTCCACAACATGCCGGCTAGTGCTTGCCGCATCACCATGGCGGCGTCTTCGCTCACCGACTGCGGCGTGATGGACGCATAGAACTCGTCGGCTTCTTTCAAGCGCGACGCTATGATCTGGTCGAAGCGGTCTCCGAACGCCCCCTCTTTGTTGCTGGCGCCTGGAGCCGTCGGCGTCAGGCGCAGCCGGATCACTCGACTCTCTCCGGCCGGCACCTCCAATTGGTAATGCGGGCACGCTTTGGTCCCCGTCTTCTTCGGATTCACTTTGTCAGCGTGGCCCTGCACGACGTATTCGTTGATTCCATCCTTCACATACGGTGTGGGGTTGGGCTGGCCGAACACGCGCTCCTGATTCGTCTCGTTCTCCGTGAAGAGCAGAGGCACGGAACCTTCGCAATAGAGATAGCGGACGCCCAGGTCGGGATGGGAAGCGGCAATCACCGACGTGTCGCCGGCCCCGGGTTTCTGCTCCAGGAGCGGTTTGACAGAATTTTTGCCCCACGACCAGGTGTTGCGGAACCACAAGGTCGGCAACACGGTGACGCTGGCCTTTTGCGGCCCACGGTTCGCAACCGTAATCCGGATCAGGACGTCTTCTGCCGATTCCTTGGCGTACTCGACAAACACGTCAAAGTAGCGGTCGTCATTGAAGATCCCTGTATCCAGGAGCTCATATTCCATGTCGTTGCGATTGCGCCGCTTGTTCGTTTCAATGAGATCGCGGTAGGGAAACGCCGCTTGCGGGTACTTGTACAGGTACTTCATATAGGAGTGCGTGGGGGTGCTGTCGAGGTAGAAATAGTATTCCTTCACGTCCTCGCCATGGTTGCCTTCGCTATTCGTGAGTCCGAACATGCGCTCTTTCAGGATCGGATCCGCGCCATTCCACAGCGCCAGGGCAAAACAGAGAATCTGATTTTCGTCGCTAACGCCAGCGATGCCGTCTTCGCCCCAGTGATAGGCACGGGAGCGGGCCTGATCGTGGGTGAAATAATCCCAGGCGTCGCCCCCTTCGCTATAGTCCTCACGAACCGTTCCCCACTGTCGTTCGCTGAGGTAGGGTCCCCACTTTTTCCAGCTAGAAGTACCCTTTTTGGCTTCCTGCAAACGTAACGCTTCTTGTGTCATGGCGGACTCCTTCTCATATCTTCATGCGGATTTGACTGCTGCCTCATTAATAGGCTGCGTCTCCGGAACTGGCGTTTTGAGCAGTGCCTGCATACCGGTCTCGCGGGAAAAAAAAGGCGCCGAGAGCTGTATGTTCTGCCCCGGAAGCGCAATCTGAACTCCAGTCGACTCGACACACTCCATCATGTGGAGTTGAAGTTCTTCCTGGATTTCGAGGAACTGGCTCCAATCCTGGGCCATCACGTATGCGAAAACCTCCACGTCCAGAGAAGAGGGACCGAAACGCAGGAAGCGCACGCGAACCGAGCCGGGTTCGACATGCCTACATTCCTTCAGCAGGTTGCGGATGCCATCGAGGAAGGCTTGCATCTGTTGCGAGGTGGTGTCGTAGCGCAGGCCGAGGATGGGGTGAAGCCAAAACTTATCTCTGGCGGAGAGAGTCTCGAGGGTCATGGTGGCGATTTGCCCGTTCGGAACACTGACCAGGGTTCGGTCGAGAGTCAGGATGCGGGTCGACCGGAGGCCGATTTCCCTGACTGTCCCCAGCGTGTCACCGACCTTCAGAACGTCACCCACGTGCACCGCTTGGTCAAAGATGAGGGAGACGCCGCCGAGCACGTTTTCCAGTGTCTTCTGCGCCGCGAGGGCGACCGCGATACCACCAACGCCGAGACCGGCCAGTGCGCCGGTTGGGTTGACTCCGAAGTAGCGCAGGGTCACCAGCAAGCCCGCGAAAATGATCAGCAGGTCGACGCCCCAGCCGGCGAGCCGCAGCATCGAAGTGGCTCCGGTAAGGTTGCGACTTGCGAGAGAGCGACTGATATATTCCTCGCCCCAGCTGGCGAAAAGAATAAACAGCCAGACGCTGGCAGCGATGGTAATGACCGCGGCCGTGCCGGCCCAGAACTGCCTTGCCAACAGCGGAAGGCCGACCTTGGAACTTGTCCAGTGAATGCCCCCAGCCAGCAGGAGAAGGCGAACCGGCATGGGCAAGATATCGGGTACACGCAGATCCGGCTTCCTTTGCAGACGTCGGCGCAACCAGGTCACTAGGAGCCGGAGAAGGCGGTTCAGCAGAATTGTGAGGAAGTAGAAGAGCGGCATCCCCACAAAAACGGCGAGCCATTCAAACAGGGGGATATCCAAGAATCGAACATTCACCAGTACTTCCGGGAGAATACTATCCAGGGGCGCGACGTTGATTTCCTCATATAGGCCCGGAATGGCCTCCAGGGTCTTGCTGGAGAACAGCCACACAGATCCGGATTTCCCGCGATCCACGCGTTCGACGAATATGTCCACTTTGCGAGTGTCGCTGTTGATGGTTCCCACGAGTTCCTGCTCGGGATTCAGCAGGTCAGTGCGCGAGCCCTCGGGCTTGTCGCTGAGCTGATTGAGTTTCGGGGGCAAGCGACGATCGAGAACGGCGTAGAGCTGACGAGCGAGGGTCGTGGCTCGTTCGCCCCGAAGCCGAGTGTTTAGATACCGGGCCGCGAGCTCGTAATCGTCCTTGCGAGCGGCAATCAGGAACCCCATGACCGTCCCTTGTGGGGTGGTGCGGCCAAGAGCGTCTTTCGGAAGCTCCGGTTGAGCTGCAGTTGGGGCAGGGACCGGGTTGCCAAGCTGAGCCCACGCAGGAGCGCAAAACAGCAAGACCAAGGAAAGCAAGCAGCTGCGAGTGCACAGGCGCGCCCGGTCCTTTCGCAACAAAATGACTCGCGTGCGACGCACTTTATCGCTATGCAAGCACCGCCCTCCTTCCGCACATTGCGAGAAATTGGACTTGAGCGTGTGCGTAGCCTGGCACAAGATCCCGAACCTCGACGTGCCCAATATCAAGTCAACAGCCAACCAAGCAGCCTGTGAACTGGCAGTATTGACAGCTGCTCGATTCGAACACTACTGTTCTTACCGCGCGCAGTCTACTGGGGATTTCCCTAGTTACGGGCAGTCTCCATCTGCAGAAGATGTTCATCCACGGGGCCCGGGCTGTGGTGTCACGCGCTAAACGCGAAGGATCGTATCTGGGACAGTGGATGAAGGGCTTGGAAGCTAGAGCCGCCCGCAACGTGCAAGCCAGCCCGGATCAGTTGGGCAGTGTTATCGAGCCGAGAAAACTATCACCCGATTTCTGCCTTTGCACTTGACCGCTAGATGAGTGACTTGAAGTTCGCTTCTGAAAAGTTTGCAGAGGAACAGGAAGAGCGGAAACACGGTCGCATGGCGTGCCGATAACCTGCGTTGAAATACGGGTCATTCATGACCGTCGCGGTAACGCGGTAACAAGGACGGGCACGCGCGGATCATCATCATGCGCCGGGAGAGAACTTTCCACTCGAGGCCGGAGGCCGGATACATTTTCGCAGACTGCTTTTCGTCTAACCCAATTCTTCTTGCACTCGAGCGGCGGGCCATACATAATTTCAACCATTGACCTGTTCTATGTCTGAAAACTGCTGACGTCGCAATTTCAGCTTCGCACACGTGCACTGGACCGAAGATTTGCAAGGAGGATATACAGGCTGATCACGAGCACCCATAACGGGAAGATCAGCGGGGCCCAGTAGAGATGCGGGCTGCTCAGAAGCAGCGAAACTGCTAGCGCGTAGCCGAGAAATGCCATCCAGCGCGGGAAAATCTCGATGCGGATCGCGAGCGTGCAGGTTGACATCATGAATACTCCCGCCATCTTTATTGCGAAGACGCTTCCGAATTGGTAGGCTAGGGCCCGGGCGAACGTGTAGATGCCAGAATCCATCAGTTTACCTGCGACCACTGCGTAGGCCGTCAAGGATGCCCCGGCAATGGCCAAAGAGGCGAAGGTCATGGCGAGAAACAGGAGCCCGCTGCCGAGGAACACGGTGGCAAAGAAGCGGTCTTCTTGTTCCCCCATTCGGTCGCGCAGCACCCCCATGAACCACAGGAACGCGATCCCTGCGAATGGTTGCAGTATCAGGGCCAGACGGACACTCTTCTCGTCAGCGGACAGCCACGCCCCCACATCTCCTGGCATAGCAGGGACGGAAACCCGGATGAGCGCCTGACTGGTGATGAGCAGGATCGAGAACACGATACCGGCGATCGCACCGGCGCGCGGAGCTTTCAATTCAGCGCGGATCCTCTCCTCTTCCATCGTTTCCTTCATGCAACAGGCAACTCACGCGGCAATCGCGAATCACGAGCAGTCTCGGCGATTGAATGCGGATAGACAACTGTCAGTCTTCACAGTCAGCTCCGATGGTGCTTGGGGGGGTGCCTCTCGGGACGAATCTGCCAAGGTTCGTCGTTTCGCGGCCCGCATTCTAGGAGAAGCAGAGTCGACGAACGCACACACGACCGCTGCGAATCACTTCGAGGTCAATGAGGCGATTTTTCAACAAAAACCCGGCTGTCCTGAGATGTTCACAATGGCGGACCGCATCGGCGCGTGGCTCAGGGGTTGTGTCAGGAGACCAACGGTACGTTTGGCCGCGCAGAGCCGTCTTTGAGCAAGGAAACTACTGCGGGTCCGCCTGCGAAAAATTGAAACGGCAGGTGCAGACGCTGGCCCCAGTCCTGCTCGGAATGTTCGGCATTGGGAAATGCAAAGTAGATGAAATCTTGCCCGTAACGATATCCACGCTCCGCTAGCGCCACGGCCATCGCCAACCCGACCTCGTAGTTGTCGCCCGGCCAGCCACTGTCGAGGTAGAAGCGGACACCCCTGCGCTCCTCATGCAGCACCCGATCTACCAGATTGTCCTTGTGTGTGAAGCTGCTCGACAGGCAACCTACATTTCCGAATACCTCGGGCCATTGCCAACCCATGTAAAACGACACGACGCCCCCGAGAGAAGATCCCATGACCCCGGTGGCGCGGGGCCATGGGCGTGTGCGGAAGTGAGAATCAATGTAGGGTTTGATCTCCTCGACCACCGAGCGGCCATAGTGCTCATATCCCGGACTGGTATATTCCTGCATCCGATCCGCCGAACAAATACCGACAATCATCATCTGCACAATTGCATTCATTCCGTTTAATAAGGCCAGTTTGTCTTCGACGCCCCAGTCCTGTCCCATGAAAGCCTCTTGCGGAAAGAACAAGTTGTGCCCGTCCTGCATATACATGACCGGGAACGTGCGGCATGTGTTCTCGTCGTAACCTGGAGGCAAGTAAACACGGAGGCTATGTTGGCGGTTCAGGATCTTGGATTCCAGGGTGATCAAGTCCAGGATTTTGCCTTGCTCGGCAGAGTAAAAGGCGGGGTAGATGTTGCGGATCTCCTCCAACGTCGCAACCGTCAGACTATTGGGGCCGGTAGCCCATAGCAGCTCCGAGGGCGTTCGCAGGCAGGGCTTCACATAGAGGAACGGATGGGGGATTTCGAAGTCGAATTCGGCGAACGACCCGTCGAAATCAACGGTGCTGGGCAGGATGTCCTTGTCCCAATCCAGATCCGTGCGCAGCACCATTTGATCGACGCTGTTCGGATAGTGGACACGCACGCGCAGCCTGCGCGTGTCCCGCAGCGCATATAGATTCCGGTCTGTCGCGTCTGGCATGAGACCAGCGCTCCTGCGGCGACGATAAGGGGCCCCCTTCTTAGGACCATCACGTGTCCGCGGAGTCCCAAATCGAGGGCAACTTAATCGGCATGCTAGCGATACCTGGGTAGCCTGCGAACTGTCATTTCTGCCAGTTCCAGATCTCAGTCCATAGCAACTGCGCAAGCCCAGCGGGTGCGTTCTTGTTGTTCTTCAGGGGAGCTTTTGGGGGGGGAAGTCTACCGTGCGGAAGGCGCCCGAAAACGTGAGCCTGTCGTTGTTGACGGAAACAGTGATTACAACTGTGGTTGCTCAGTTGTGAGCCCGTCCTGCTGGAAGCAAGGCATTTCCTGAATCGGGTACTCTGTGCGAAACTGAAGCACTCAGCGATGAGCCCAGGGGCATGACGGAAGACAAATATCCAATTCAACAGAAACTGGCGAAGCTCAAGGCGACTCTCAATTCCGACCCCACGAATGTTGAAGTGGCGAATCGTTATTGGGTCGAACTTGCCTCCTTGGGTGGACATGACACCAGAAGCGGCGGGTTCGTCATAGAAGCCTTTCGAGAGTGCGCATTAGCCTCTCAAGCAGGGGCAGTCGCTTTCGCACGAGCGTACCGGGAGGTGTTCGAGAAGGGTGGCGAGAAACCACGCGCTGAACTCTTCGATGACAAACTGCTCCAAGCGTTGAAAACAACGCTTCCCAACTTATCGAACGACGACCAAGCAGTTGTCCAGTGGGTTCTCGCATCAATCGAGTGAGCTGCTGAGGGCTTATGCCCTAGCTCTCGAACCGCCCCGCGTGAATCCCATCCACCGAAGCGGCTAAGGGCCCTTTCCTTTCGGTGTCACCTGCACCTAGGGATTTCACTAGTAGCCGGCATTCATTCCGGCAGGTACCCTTCAACCAACTGTCCTAAACCTGCCGACAGCCTGATGGGAGGGAATGGTTTGAATCCTCCACGCGTATTGTTAGCCGATGACCACCCAGCTCTGCTCAAAGCCGAGATTGCTCTCTTGACTCCCCATTTTGATGTCGTAGGGGCAGCAGCCAACGGTGCAACTTTGCTGTCAGAAGCTTACCGGCTCCAGCCCGACGTGATTGTGACCGATATCAGCATGCCGATTCTGAACGGAATTGAGGCTGCGCGCAAACTCCGGGAGTCGGGTTCCACGGCAAAGGTTGTGTTCGTGACGGTACATTCGGAAGGAGAGTTCGTCGAAGCATGCATGGAAGCGGGAGCTTTAGGGTACGTGCAAAAGTCCTGCATGAATAAGCATTTGGTGCCTGCGATAAAAGCGGTGCTCGCCGGAGAGTCCTACATTAACAATTTCGATTCTGACCCGTCGCGCAACCCTGCTGCATAAAATGTGGTCATCCGCACGCGGCGCCTCCCCAGGTCGATTCGGACGTGCATGGAATCCGCGATGAGCATGCAGGCTACAAGCGCATGATCGATAGACCGAAATACCGCACCCCCGGCAACCTTGTGTCTAATGTTCGGGAACAGGGGCTGCGGACACCCCGTCAAGATTCCGCCCGGCGGGGCAGCAACCAACACCTTAACCAGAAAGATACCGCATGCTGTGGCTTCGTAGGATTCCGTTCGCGCTGGCAATTGTGGTCGCTCTACTGTTCACCGTGTGGGCAGCCGCGGCGCTCTACTTCGACTTGCCGTTCCCGTCTTTGCGGACGCCTGCTGCCCTGTTGTACCTCATCGTGCTACTGGTAGCCCTGCGGTTCCTCCGCGGCGGTCGCATGTGGCTCGTGACAGCGTTCGCCGGATTCGTGTTCGTCGCCCTCTGGTGGTTCTCGCTCAAGCCCTCGAACCATCTCGACTGGCAGCCGGACAATGCCAAAACCGCCTACGTCGACATCAACGGAGACGACGCCACAATCCACGACTTCCGCGACTGCGACTACCACACTGAGACGGATTACACCTGCCATTGGGAGACTCGTTCCTACAACCTGGCGAACCTCAGCGGCGTCGACATCTTTATTACCTGGTGGGGATCGCCTTGGATCGCGCACCCCATTGTCAGTTTCGATTTCGGCGACCAAGGCCATGTCGCCATGTCCATCGAGACCCGTGATGTTGTTGGCCAAGGCTATTCCGCCATCCGCGGATTCTTCCGCCAGTACGCGCTTACCTACATTGCCAGTGACGAGCGCGATGTCATTCGCTTGCGCACCAACTACCGTAAGGGCGAAGAGGTGTACCTTTTTCGCACCACGGTGACTGCGCCGATGGCGCGCCGCCTCTTCCTGGAGTATCTGCAACGTGCCGACGGCCTGCACCAGCGTCCCGAGTGGTACAACGCGCTGACCAACAACTGCACCACTAACATAGCGGTCTCTGCTGCCCAAGCCCGCGATGTGCGCACCCGCCTCGACTGGCGCATCCTGCTCAACGGGAAAATGGACGAGATGATGTACGAACGCGGCGGCTTGGTCACTGGGGGGCTGCCGCTACCTGCTCTGAAGGAGCAAGCGCATATCAACGCCGCGGCAAGAGATGCGGACGACGCTCGCGACTTCTCCAAACTCGTTCGCAAAGGACGGGTCGGCTTCGCGGAGAAACCCTCACTCGGCGATGTCTGTCCCCCGGGCCATCATGTCGAAGATCAGGGTTCAAGGACTGTGATCCCTCAGCTGTGCCGGGAGGGGGAATCGAACCCCCACAGTCGTTTCGGACCTGCGGACTTCACGTTCGCACTGGCATTTCTGTCAGTAGCTGGCCGTCTCATACGCCCCTAAGTTAGACAACAGATCGGGGTACAAACGTTATTTTGCAAGGCGAGACCGACGGAGGGCGAGTGGTTCTCTTGCTGATAGGCGTGTCTGGTTCGGGCAAGACGACAGTCGGCCAGTTGCTAGCATCGCAACTCGGATGGGAGTTCGCCGACGCCGACGACTATCATTCCGCACCCAACATAGAGAAAATGCGCAGCGGGATTCCCTTAACCGATGCCGATCGCGCGCCTTGGCTTGAGGCTCTGCGAGCCCTGATCGCCGGATGGATCGCGGGAAAGAAAAGCGGTGTTGTGGCGTGCTCCGCGTTGAAACGGGCCTATCGAGACAGCCTGCGTGTCGCACCGGAAGTCCGAGTCGTCTATCTGAAGGGAACGCCGGAACTGTTCCACCAACGCCTTCGTGAGCGGGTCGGCCACTTCATGAAGGTACGCATGCTAGAGAGCCAACTGGTGACGTTCGAAGAGCCGGTAGACGAAGGTGCGGTGGTGGCTGATGTTGATCAATCACCCGAGGCGATCGTGGAAGAAATCCGAATCAAATTGGCGCTAGCCGACCGCGACGCGTGAGAGCTGCGTTCATGGTTTTGTTACGAGACTTGACGGGATCACGCCTCAGTGAACTGGATTACTTTGATGTCGTCGGGTTTCGTTCAAGCGAGCGCGTGAACTGTCCGGGTCGCTCGCGGCGCGTCAACAGCCTTGCTAACCAGGAACGGTCTGCGCGGAGCCAGGACTTCGCCGGCCGTACTAAAGCCGTTGACGCCGCCAACGACGAAGCTGTTCTTGAGGACCGCTTCGGCTGCAACATCGGCTGTGGCGGCTCTGTTGCTCCGACCGCCGCTGCCGATGCCAGTCAGATGATGCCCGCTTGTCTGCGCGAGCTTTCCAGAGCCTGACCGCTTCGGCTCGCATCTTTCCTACGATGGAGGCAGCGGGCCCGACCATTCAGGATCGAGCAGGAATAAGAACACCCGAACTTTCACCAAGAACTGGATCGCAGTCCAGGCGGTAAGAGATTCAATGCTGCGATCCCGATATGTAAGTGTGCAACTGATCAATGGTGAACGCTTGTCCTGAGATTACTTCGCTCACCAGATCGGCCATAGCCACTAATCCATCGAGCTTGCCCTCCTTCAAAACCGGGAGGTGCCGAATATGGTGCCGTGTCATGAGCGCCATGGCATCGAGGACCGTCATCTCCGGAGTTACCGTGATCAAAGAAGTTGTCATGATCTCCTGCACTCGCACGTCTCTCGAGGATTTCTCTGCCAGAATCACCTTGCGTCCATAGTCACGGGCAGAGATGATGCCGACCATGTTGCCGCCAGAAATGACCAGGACTGCGGCCACATTCTTCGCGGCCATAAGCGCGATGGCGTCATACACAGTTGCATCAGGAGCAACCGAGTGGATCGCGTGTCCCTTCTTTTCCAGAACTGAACCGATTGACTCGACCATGATTTCTTTCTCCTCTTGATAAGAACAAGCACGAGTTTAGCCTCAGGTTCTTGCCGAGAAACGGCATCGAACACCGGAAAGCAGGCACCAGAACAGGTCACTCGGTCCTGTCTGTTGGCGTCGCCCGATAGGCGCGTAGGCCGGGGTTGGCGCAACATTGTAGGGTAAAAGCAACGAACTGCCCCGGAAACTGGCAGAACTGACAGCCCGTACAGAAATCATCTGGGCATTTCAACGTTCCTACTTCACGGGTATTCTCACTCCCCGCGGTGGTACTTAGTTGAAGCGGTGTAAACAACCATCACAGTCGGGGTCCCGTTCGATGCGGCGAACGGCCTGGCCCTCCGGTTCCGACGCAGGGCGCCGCTCAAACAAATCGCAGGTTCCTCTGATGATTAAACTGCACTGAGATTCTACACTTAGGGATTTCCCTAGTTGAACAGACATCGAGCCAGTATTTAGGGTTGTCGTGGAACCGGCTTAGGCAACGAGACCTGCTTGTTCCGGGGTCTGGGAATCCACTATGTCACAAGAAGAGTCCCGCTTGCGAGAACCCCTCGAGGGCAAGTCGAACTGGAAGAAGTCGGGGCCATACCTCAGTGAACGACAGTGGGAGCCGTGCCCGAGGACTCTAGCGAAGGCGGTGGCGCCTTGAACCACGGACTGCCTGTCATCTACGTTGCCCGGCATGGTGAAACCGCGTGGAGCCTTACAGGCCAACACACTGGATTGACAGATCTGCCCTTGACTGAGACCGGTGAAGGTAACGCCCGCAGCCTTCGGGAGCGACTGAAGGGGCTGACGTTCGCCAAGGTGTTTACCAGCCCGCTCCAGCGTGCGGTCCGCACCTGCGAATTGGCCGGATTCAAGGACGTGGCTGAAATCGATCCCGATCTCGTGGAATGGGACTACGGCGACTACGAGGGGCGCCGGGGAAACGAGATCCGGGCGGAGCGCCCTAGCTGGCAACTATTCCGGGACGGCTGCCCCGGAGGTGAATCGCCGGAGCAGGTCAGCGCGCGGGCGAATCGCATCATCGACAGGGTACGGGCCGTGGCTGGCAACGTCCTCCTTTTTTCCAGCGGCCATTTTATTCGGGTGCTGGCGGCCCGTTGGATTGGAATCGAGCCAACGCAGAATGCCAGGTCCTTAATGCTGAGCACGGCGAGCGTGAGCGCGCTGGGCTATGAGAACGACTTATCGCGACCGGTCATTCGGCTCTGGAATGACACATCATGTGGGCGCTCCGATTGCCTTTCCAGTGGCAAGCCAACCAACGTGCCTGGTAGAGACCGGAAACACCAACCAGCAAGTAGCGGAGGCAAAAATGAAAGCGACAGAATTGCTGCATGAACTGGGCCAAAGTCTTTGGCTCGACAACATTCGACGCGATCTCGTGGAGAGCGGCACGCTAAACCGCTATATCCAGGAGTTCTCGGTGACCGGGCTTACGTCGAATCCAACGATCTTCGAGCAAGCGATCAAGAATAGTTCGGCGTACGATGCTACGATCCAGGAGAATCTAGCCCAGAATAAATCACCAGAAGCGACCTTCTTCGAACTTGCGCTTCAGGACCTCACCCGGGCTGCCGATCTGTTTCGTCCGATCTTCGACCGGACCAACACCGTGGACGGTTGGGTATCGCTAGAGGTTTCCCCGCTTCTGGCCTACGACACGGCACACACGCTCGCTGCGGCCAAGGACCTGTTTGGCCGTGCGGCGCGGCCGAACTTGTTCATCAAAATTCCCGGCACCCCTGAAGGGTTGCCCGCCATCGAGGAAGCGATTTTTTCCGGAGTACCTGTCAATGTGACACTTCTGTTTTCCCGAGAGCATTACCTGGCGGCCGCAGACGCGTTCCTCCGCGGGATCGAGCGGCGGATTGACGCCGGTCTCAATCCTAACGTGGGCTCCGTAGCTTCGGTATTTATCAGTCGCTGGGACACAGCAGTCGCCAGCAAGGTACCGGAACATCTGCGCAACCAATTGGGGATCGCGATCGCGAAGCGTACCTATAAGTCGGCCCGCGAACTTCTCAGTTCACCGCGCTGGCAGCGCGTGTACAACGCCGGTGCGCGTCCGCAACGCCTTCTGTGGGCCAGTACCGGGACCAAGGATCCGAATGCCTCCGACGTTCTTTATGTCGAGGCTCTCGCTGCCCCATTCACCATCAACACGATGCCCGAAGCGACATTGAAAGCCCTCGCGCAACATAACCAGATCAGCTCAATTCTGCCGGCAGACGGCGGCGATTGCGAAGCACGACTCGCGCAGTTCTCCAAGGCTGGGGTCGATATTGAGGCCCTCGCCGCCCGGCTTCAGGACGAAGGGGCGAAGTCGTTCGTCAAGTCTTGGAACGAACTGGTCGCGGTAATCGCGTCTAAGAACGTCTTGCTGAAGGAGGCCAGTTAGTCTTACAGAGGGTTAGCCAGGAAAGTGCTCGCGCTTGGGGGAGGCAGTGCCAAGAAGTTGAAGGAGCTGCCTCCTGGTTGCCGGGCAGGCGACAACGCTAACGCGTTCCTCGGCGCGTTTCGAATGTGGGAAGGCAACGGTAATCGGACAACAACCACACATATACCAACCCGTCTTCGAAACGGCCGATAGAGAAAAAAAGGAACAATCACATGGGAACATTGCTGGAAGCTCCCGCTAATTGCGCTGCTACCGCGCGCCCTGCCTGGAAGGCGCTCGACCACCACTACAAGAAGATGCGGGGCGTCCATCTCCGGCAACTTTTCGCCGAGGACCCAGATCGAGGCGAGCGCATGACGGCGGAGGCAGCGGGCATTTTCCTCGATTATTCAAAGAATCATGTTTCTGGTCAGACCTTGAGTCTCCTGGTTCGGCTCGCTGAAGAAGCCGGCCTCAGGGACCGGATCGATGCCATGTTTCGCGGTGAAAAGATGAACGTCACAGAGAAACGGGCCGTCCTGCATGTCGCCCTGCGGGCACCGCGCGGAGCATCCCTTGTGGTCGACGGTGAAAACGTGGTCCCGCAGGTCCACGCCGTGCTCGACAAGATGAGTAATTTCTGTAACCGGGTCCGGAGCGGCGCCTGGAAGGGTCACACCGGAAAGCGCATTCGCAGCGTTATCAACATCGGCATCGGCGGTTCCGATCTGGGCCCGGTCATGGCTTACGAAGCGCTCAAGCATTACAGCGACCGCAATATGACGTTCCGCTTCGTATCCAACATCGATGGAACGGACCTTGCCGAAAATATCCGCGATCTCGATCCGGCAGAAACTCTCTTTATCGTCTCTTCGAAAACCTTCACGACCCTCGAGACAATGACCAATGCCCACACGGCCCGAACATGGTCGCTGGCAGGTTTGGGAGGCGACGATAAGTCGGTCGCCAGGCATTTTGTCGCAGTCTCTACCAATGCTGCCGAGGTGGCGAAATTTGGGATCGACACCGCCAACATGTTCGAGTTCTGGGATTGGGTCGGGGGGCGCTACTCAATGGACTCTGCGATCGGACTGTCCACGATGCTGGCGATCGGGCCGGATAACTTCGACGCATTGCTAAATGGATTCCATCAGATGGACGAGCACTTCCGGACGGCGCCTTTCGAAAGCAATCTTCCCGTGCTCATGGGTCTTTTGTCGGTCTGGTACAACGATTTCTTCGGTGCACAGACCGTCGCCGTTTTGCCGTACGAGCAATATCTGAAGCGATTTCCGGCTTACCTTCAGCAGTTGACCATGGAGAGCAACGGCAAACACGTCAATCTTGACGGAGTCGCCGTATCGTGCCCGACCAGTCCTATTTACTGGGGTGAGCCCGGCACCAACGGACAGCACTCTTTTTATCAACTCATCCATCAAGGCACCAGGCTGATTCCTTGCGACTTTATCGCGTTTACGCGGCCCCTGAACCCGATGGGTCGGCATCACGATATGCTTTTGGCGAACGTGTTTGCCCAGACTGAGGCATTGGCTTTTGGCAAGACCCCTGAACAGGTCAAAGTCGAGGGGACTCCGGACTGGCTGGTTCCGCACCGGGTGTTCGAGGGCAACCGCCCATCCAATACTATTTTCGCCGAACAGCTCACGCCGGAAACACTGGGCAAGCTGGTCGCCCTTTACGAGCATTCCGTGTTCACGCAGGGCGTCATCTGGCATATTGATTCGTTCGATCAGTGGGGGGTTGAGCTGGGTAAGGTTCTGGCCCAGCGCATCATCCCGGAGTTAGAAAGCACCGGCGAACCCAAGCTGGCCCACGATAGTTCAACCAACAACCTCATTCGCCGATATCGGAAACAAAAGGTCAGCCAATGATTGGCCGCGGTTCTTTCCAGACCAAAATATTTGGGACCGCACCCGACCCTGAAACAGACAGTACAAAAGCCACCTCGAAGCAAGCTGGTTCCGTGGCCAGGGAAGAAAACGACGCGAAGCTGCGGGGAGCGAGATGGCTCGGGGCCACCGCGAGTTTGTCGACGCTTTGAGTAGAAAGTTCGTGCGGCGTGAGATCGGAAAACAAAGGAGTCTTAATTATGCAACTCGGAATGATCGGTCTTGGAAGAATGGGCGCCAACATGGTGCGGCGGCTGATCGGGGGAGGTCATCAGTGCGTGGTATTTGATCGGTCCTCGAAGGCGGTCGCAGAACTCGTTCAGGAAAAAGTCACTGGCGCGACGTCGCTCGCGGATCTGGTGAAGAAACTAGAAAGACCACGCGCGATCTGGTTGATGGTTCCCGCGGCGGTGGTGGATCAAACGATCACCGACCTACTGCCAAACCTAGAGGCCGACGACATCATCATCGACGGCGGCAATTCCTATTACGTCGACGACATCCGTCGGGCCGAGGAACTGACGGCAAAGCGGATCCACTATGCGGACGTAGGTACCAGCGGCGGCGTGTGGGGCCTGGAGCGCGGCTATTGCATGATGATCGGTGGTGAGCTGGAAGTGATTAAACACCTCGATCCGATTTTCCGCCGGCTGGCTCCGGGGGTGGGCGACATACCGCGAACGCAGGGACGCGACAAGGTCGGGGGCACAGCCGAACTTGGCTATCTGCACTGCGGACCCAGTGGCGCTGGCCACTTCGTCAAGATGGTCCACAACGGCATTGAGTACGGCACCATGGCCGCCTATGCCGAAGGGATGGGGATTCTGCGTGCCGCCAATGTTGGCAAGAAGGAACATGCAATTGACGCGGAGACGACGCCGCTGCGTGATCCTCAACACTACCAGTACGACTTCGATCTCCGTGACATCGCCGAGGTATGGCGGCGGGGCAGCGTGATCGCCTCGTGGTTGCTGGATTTGACCGCCACCGCCCTTCTCGAAGATCCAGACCTTTCGAAGTTTGCAGGTCAGGTGTCGGACTCGGGCGAAGGACGCTGGACCATTAAAGCCGCCATCGATGAAGCGGTTCCCACGCCCGTGCTGACGACCGCACTATACCAACGATTCAGTTCGCGTGGCGAAGCCGATTTCGCCAACAAGTTGCTGTCCGCGATGCGATTTCAGTTCGGCGGGCATCATGAGAAGCCGAGCGGTAAGCCGCATGCTGCTTAAGGGAGAGGACATGACGAGCCAAGAGTCGGATGCGTTAGTTTTCTTCGGCGCAACCGGAGATCTCGCGTATAAGAAGATCTTTCCTTCGCTTCAGGCGATGTTGAAGCGCGGCAATCTCAAGGTGCCGGTTATCTGCGTCGCCAAAGGCTCCAGCATCGATCAACTTCGCACCCGGGTTCACGACAGCCTCGAGAAACACGGCGGAGGCTCCGACCGTTCTGTTTTCGATCGGCTTTGCAATTTGCTCCGTTACGTCGATGGCGACTACAAAAATCCTGCGACGTTTCAGGCGATTCGCAAGGAACTTGGGCCGGCCGTGCAACCGGCGCACTACCTCGCGATCCCGCCGCTTCTCTTCGGAGAGGTTGTCGAGCAGTTGGGTCAGTCGGGCTGCGCCGATAGCGCCCGGGTGATCGTGGAGAAGCCATTCGGAACAGACTTGGCCTCGGCGCGGGAACTCAACCGGATACTGCTCGGAACTTTTCCGGAAACGTCCGTCTTCCGGATCGACCATTACCTCGGAAAGCGGCCCATCCGCAACATGCTATATTTCCGCTTTGCGAATTCGCTCCCGGAAACTTTCTGGGATCGCAATCACGTGGAGAGCGTCCAGATCACGATGGCCGAAGATTTCGGCATCCAGGGGCGTGGCGTTTTCTACGATGCAACCGGCGCCATCCGCGACGTAATGCAGAATCACGTTTTTCAGGTTGTGTCCAACCTCGCGATGGAGCCGCCCGTCAGGGTCGACAGCGAATCCATTCGCGACGAGAAAGTCAAGGTCCTCAAGGCCATCCCGAAGCTGGATGCGAAGAGCATCGTCCGCGGTCAGTTTCGTGGATACAAAGCAGAGATGGGTGTAGCACAGGACTCGACGACGGAGACCTTTGCGGCGATGCGGCTGGAGATCAACTCCCAGCGTTGGCAGGGCGTTCCTTTCTTCCTCCGGGCTGGGAAGTGTCTTCCTCTGACCTGCACGGAGATCCTGGTACGGCTTCGCCAGCCGCCAACAAGGAGTCTGATACCCGGCCTGTCGTCGAATTATATGAGGTGGCGGCTCAGCCCGGAATTGGCTCTTGGATTTGGCATGATGGTGAAGTCTTTCGGAGACGAGATGGTAGGAGAACCAGCGGAAATGCTGGCGGTCCGGAGTGCCCCCGCGGAAGAGATGGATGCCTACGAACGCTTGCTAACTGACGCCATGGCCGGCGACGCCACACTCTTCGCACGTCAGGATTACGTCGAAGAGGCGTGGCGCATCGTAGACCCGTTATTGAAATCGAGCACGCCAGTCTACGAGTACGACCCGGGTACCTGGGGACCACTCGATGTCGACCAGAGAGTGTTACCGCCAGGGGGTTGGCATAACCCGGAGCCCACTCCAGTGCGCGGTGCCGCGGTCCAGGCGGCGTGAGGAACGGAAAAGCGGACACTGATGAAGATCGAAGTCTTTCCCGATGCCGAATCGGTTTCGCCACAAGCGGCCGCGATTATCGCCGTAAGTGCGCGGGCTCTTTATCACTGGAAGCGGAACCAGTCCGCAAGCTCATCAGCAAGTAACTCGAGCGAGGAAATAATATGACATCGACTATGGTCGAACCAATCACGGAGGCCGCCGCAGAGCAATTGTCTGTCACCACCATCCGTACCCTCTCCATGGACGCGGTTCAACAGGCCAAATCCGGGCACCCGGGGACACACTGCCAAAGAGTTGCTCGGTAAGGGTTAAGCGAGCATGGGAGACTGAAGCTAAGCACCGAAATGGTAGCGACCTGAAGCTACTTGGGGAAACTGCCAGAACCGCCAGTACTGGAAATGCCAGGTGCATAGGCATACTCGATCGAGTGATATGAAGAATGCCCTGAACGTGCTCGTTGTCGATATCGGTGGAACAAACATCAAGATCCTCGCCACCGGCCAGAACCATCCCCGAAGTTTTCCATCCGGTCCGAAGTTGAGGCCGGAACGCATGATCTCAGAAATCAAGGAGCTTGCGAAGGATTGGAAGTATGACGTCGTATCGATCGGCTACTGCGGTGTGGTGTCGAACGGTCGCATAGCCGCGGAACCACACAACCTTGGGCCTGGGTGGCGAGATTTCGATTTTCAAGCCGCCTTCGAGTCTCCGGTGAAAATCATTAACGATGCGGCCATGCAAGCGCTCGGGAGCTATCAAGGTGGACTTCTGCTCTTTTTGGGTATGGGAACGGGCTTAGGCTCCGCCTTGGTAGCAGAAGGGACGGTGGTTCCCATGGAACTCGGCCACCTCGCTTACAAGCAAGGAACTTACGAGGACTACCTCGGTGCCCGTGGACTCGAACGGCTTGGCAAGAAGAAATGGCAAAAACACGTGGCCTTCGTGGTGGGTCGTTTAATCGAGTCAATCCATCCCGACGACGTTGTGCTTGGGGGAGGCAACGCGAGAAAGCTCAGGGATCTGCCGCCCGGATGCCGACTAGGGGACAACAGTTACGCGTTCGTGGGAGGATTTCGCCTCTGGGACCCTTTACTCATCACAGGTATCACGCTCCCTGGCAGCTCGTTCGCGGGGAGGCAGGCACGCGCATGAAAGAAACCGACTCGTCACTCACGACACGACTGGCGTCGAAAGGCCCTCACCGCAACGAGAATCAACCTCCTTCAAACGACCGAACGGGTGATCGATTCGACTACCATGATTTCTTTCCCCGGTTGAGAAGACCAGCCCGGTTCTAAAGCTTCAATCTTCTATCGAGCGGGATGCGACCTATCGACTTAGCCGTTTGGAGTAATGACCGCGCGGCCTTGAATCTTGCCGTCGTGGAGAAGGTGGTATGCCTTGTCAGCCTGCTCTAGCGGAAAGTGCTCGACCAGCATCTTGATTTTTCCAGCCTGAGCCAGGTCGACCACCTCCATCAGCTCGGTGATATATCCCCAGTAAGGTGATGCGACCGAGCACTCCTTCGCCGGGCTGCCGAACTTCACCGGAAGGGCTGCACTACCGAGACCGACAATCGTCAGGTGGCCCAGCACCCGGGACACTTGTGCGGCCATCGTGAGGGTCGGGTTCACGCCTACCATGTCGAGCACGAGCTCGGCGCCTTGCCCATGCGTGATGTCCTTAATGCGCTTGACCGCCGCATCACCCGACAGCAGCGTCTCGTCGGCACCGATGCGTTTGGCGATTTCGAGCTTGTCGACCGAGGTGTCCACCGCGATGACGGTCGTCGCGCTGCTCAGGGCTCGCAGGATCTGAATGGCCATCTGGCCGAGCCCGCCGGCTCCGATCACCACAGCGGTCGAGCCCGCGCCAAGCAGGTGGAGTGACCGCTTAACGGCGTGGTAGCTGGTGAGCGCCGCGTCGGTGAGCGGGGCGGCTTCGCGGGGATCGAGGGCCCCCAACGGAATGAGGAATCGCGTCGACGGGACGAGCAGGTACGGAGCCATGCCACCGTCGGCCCCTATGCCGCCTGCCTTAATGTTCCCTCGGTTCTGACAATAGTTCTCCTTACTCTCCCGGCAGTTGATGCAGAGCCCACATCCCCACGGGCCGTAGACGATCACCGGGTCGCCCGGCGCGAATCCCGTCGTACCTGGGCCGAGCTTTTCGACCCAGCCGGCATTCTCATGGCCGAGGGTGAAGGGGGTCGGCGTCGGCCCCGGCATCGGAGGGGCCTCAAGTATGTGCAGGTCAGAGTGGCAGGCGCCAGCGCCCCCAATCTTGACCAGTACCTGGCCCGGGCCCGGTGTGGGAACTGGTACCTCGCGGAGCTCGGCTGGCTTCTGTGCTTCGACGAACTGGAATGCTTGCATTGGTCTGTCCCTTCAGTCCTTGATCCGATCAAAGTCGATCAACACGTGTCTCGGTCCGCGGAAGACATTACTCTGCCGGTACGGCGGCGGGTCCACAACCAGCCGCGGATTCTCCACGCGGCGAAGGAAGGTCTCGAACGCGAGGTTTACCTCCAGCCGCGCAAGCGGACCGCCGAAGCAGGTGTGGATGCCGCTGCCCCAGCCGAAGTGCTCGTTGTCGGGACGTTCGGGGTCGAATTTGCTTGGGTTGGGGAACCGGCTCGGGTCGCGATTCGCGGCACCGTACAGGAGGAAGACGGCCGAGCCTTTCGGGATGACCGTCCCCCCTATTTCGATGTCTGCCAAGGCGGACCGGGTGGGAAAGAACTGGACCGCCGATTCGACGCGAAGGACCTCCTCGATGGCGGCGGGGATCAGCCCTGGCCGGCGGCGCAGAAGGTCGATAGACCCGGGGTTCCGCAGCACGGTCAATACGCAGTGGGCGATCGTGTTGACCGTCGAATCATGACCCGCGACGAGCAGGAGTATCGCATTGTTCGCGACGTCCGCGGGCGACATGGGTCCATCCGGGCCGTCGTCGTGCAGCATTTTCGAGAGGATGCCTTCGCCGGGCTCTCGGACGAACTGCTCAGTCAACTCCGCCAAGTACTGTTTGAGCGCCGCCGTGCTTACTTTCCCCTTCTCAGCGCGGACCCTCCCTTCTTCAGTGGCTATCTCCGGGCCCATGTCCATGAGGCCCGCCATAAAATCATGGATCCAGCCGTGAAACATGGGTTCGTCCTTCAGCGGAACGCCCAGGATCTTGCAAATCACTACCACCGGCACCGGATAGGCGTAATCGTCGACGACGTCGAGCCGGGTCTTGCCCTTGGCCTTGTCGAGCAATTTGTCGCAGAGCAGTTGGATATCCGGCCCCATACTCGGAATGAGATCTGGCGTGTGGGGAGGGCCGAATTGCCGCATCGCCTGGCGTCGGATTCGATCGTGGTCGGGCGGGTCGGACGCGATCATATTTGTCCCTTCACCGTACGCGTTCAAATGATCGGCCTCGGAAGGGGGCGGCGCGGCCTTTTTCCCGGCCCCCATCTTGGCCCCCAACGGACTGTGACTCCTGTCGGAGCTCACTCGGGGATCGTGGGCCAACGCTAGGAGTTCCCGGTAGCCCGTGACGGCGTAAAGGCCGTTTGCTACACGCGCCACCGGCGTCTTCCGGAGCACGTCGAAGAACGGGTACGGGTTGGCGCGGTTTTCGTATTTCATAGCCTCCGCGTAGGCGGTCTCGGGTGTCATGTGCTTTTCTGATTCCGTAGACTCCACGTGGGCGGTCTTAGGGGTCATGATGGTCCTCTCTCCTCTTTATGTCTGTTCTTCTTTAGGCCACGCGCTTCGCGGCGCCGGCCCCTCCGCGCTGTTTCGGCCGGTACTCTGCGCCGCGTTCGGTCGGGTCGTGGCCGGACAAGACGACGTCGGGAAACCCTGTCAGGACGCGCGGATCCGGGAACCGAGCCGGGATTGGTTTCATGTCGCCCGCCTGATCGTAGCCCGGCGGTGGGGGCGGGAATGGAGCCGATCGTTCGATCAGTGCTCCGTAATACTCCAGCCACTTGCCGTGATTGAAGGTGACGGCGGCCACGATGCGACCCCGGCGACCATACGCGGCAGCGAAGCGGCGATCCTTCACGGAGCCCTGGGTAATGACGATCTCGTCGCCGAAGGGGCCGACGCCAACGCCCTTGATGTTGACGCCGAACTGTCCGGACCAGAAGGCGGGTAGCGGGAGGTGCGGCCGGCGGTCGGCCTCAAGGCTCACCATGTTATGCGCTGCGACCTTGCCTCCGAAGACGGCATTGTCCCAGTGCTCCAGCGAAAGAAACTGGTACTCGTACAGCACGTGGGGGGCTCGTGCGATGTCGCCAGCGACGAAGACGCTGTCGGTCACCACCCCGTTGATGTCGAAGACGCGGCAGCCCGCGTCGCACGCAACGCCCCAAAAGCCGGTGGCAAGCCCAGCACCCTCGAGCCATTCGGTGTTGCGGATCGAACCGAGCGACGCCACCACCACGTCCACGTCGAGAGTGGTCCCGTCGGAGAGTCGGGCGCGCCGCACGTGTCCCTTCGCGTCTCCCTCCAGCGCTTCGACTGAGACGCCGGTACGGAGGTCGACTCCGTGGTCCCGCTGCATCTCGGCGGCAATGTCGCCGATCACACCTCCGAGAGCGCCGACAAGCGGGGCATCAGCACGCTCGGCGACGGTCACGGCGAGACCCAGTTCGCGACAGACCGAGGCCATCTCCGAGCCGATGAAACCGGCGCCGACGATCAAAACCCGCCCCGGCTTGGCCGCCAACGCCGCCTGCAGCCGACCCGCGTCATCGGATGTTCGCAGCGTAAACACGCCTTCCAGCCCAGCCTCCTTCGGGTTGAACCATGGGCGCGCGCGGGTGCCGGTCGCGATCAGCAGGCGGTCGTACGGAACCTGGTCACCGTTAGCCAGGCGCACCTGCTTGCTGACCCGGTCTAGACCAGTGGCGGCGACGCCGAGTCGCCAGTCCGCATCGACCTCACGCAGACGCGGAAGCAAGGTGTGGTCGGCTGGCACCCACCCCTTCAGCACCTGCTTGGAGAGTGGGGGACGATCGTAGGGCTCGCGCTTTTCATCCCCAATGATGGTTAGCTTCCCGTTGAAGCCCTCGTCGCGCAAGGCTTCGGCGGCGCGGAGCCCAGCCAACGAGGCACCAACGATGACGATCCGCCCGTTCGTCTTAAATTCCGTTACCAGGTCTGCTACGAGTGCCGCGGTTTTCACAACTTCCCCCCTTTGTCCTCAAGCCGGTCCACAATGATGGCTTGCACCGGGCAGGACGCCGCAGCTCGCAGAACCTGTTGGCGCAATGAGTCGTCGGGGTTGGGGTCGTACATGATCGCCTCCTCACCGTTCAGTTTGAGAACAGTCGGCGCGAGCGGTACGCATTGCGCATATCCCTGGCAGCGATTCAAATCAACCACAATTCGCATATCCCTCCTCCTCTTTCAGCTATGTCCCTTCACGCGCCGGAATGGTAGCAAGAACCAGCGATTTGCCGAACTGTCAGTAGTGACAGTCTGGTAGCGCCAAATGCATTGGTATACTGGCGGAGTTTCGGTGAATACATTTGCCGGACATCCGGCCTCACACACCCACCCTGTGAGTCTTCGGGACTTGCGATTTTGCGCGTCTGCGGCAATGCAGGTGCCGTCACGTTCAAAGTGTATTGAACACTCCTTCTGTGGCGGACTGCCAGTTCGAACAGTTGGCCAGGGAGAACGATTCTCATAGACTGCGTTGCACTCAGTTGCCGGTTCCGCGGAGCCACAGGTGTCGCGCCGCAAAATAGACGAGGTGAGATTGGGCAGTAATCTCAAAACAGTTAGGCTCCAAGAAACTCGCAGGAGCAGAATCCCCTGGAGGAAGCGGGGGCGCTACCTGAGCATCGTTGCAGTGCTCGTCGCGTTCTTCCCTGTGACCACGAGGGCTCAACAGGCGCGCGACTATCTCAACACGCCGGTAAATGCAGCATTGTTACAGTTCGATTTCTTAAACAGCAACACGGAGACGGCGAGTCAGTCGGATGTTCCCTTGCCCAACAACGAAGTGGTCAGCCGCGTCGGCTCGTCCAGTATCACGTGGTCGTTCCCGCTAGGTGACAGATACGGTGGTGTGTCGCTGACTGGGGGTTACATCAGCGTCAAGGGCACTGGGCCTCTCGGCCAAATAAACAAGTCTGGATTCAGCGACCCGGCGATCATCTTCCATGCAAACTTTTTCGGAGCTCCAGCGCTCCGTAAGGATCAGTTTGCGAAGGCGATTCCGCAAACCTACGCGAGCTTTCACCTCACAGTTAACCCTCCACTCGGTTCGTACGATCGCAATTCCCCCGTGAACACAGGAGCGAATCGCTGGGCCTTCTACCCCCTAGTGAATCTGGACATCACCCCAGATAAAGGGGTGTCATGGTTCGACTTTTACGCTGGGGGACGTTTCTTTACCAACAATAACGAGTTCCAGGGAAGCAATACGCTCTCGCAAAACCCGCTGGGCACATTCTCGGCGTTTTACAGTCACAACATCGGCAAACGGATGTATGCAGGAATCGGCGTGAGCTACGACAATGGCGGCAAAACATACGTCAATAACATTTCGCAGCACAATGCTGCCAACGGCTTTCGACCCGGTGTGTCCTTTAGCAGGGCGAGGACGATCTGGAAATACCGACTCACCATTAAATATGAACTCACGGCGACGACCCCGCGCGCTGCGCCCACGAACTCAGTGCTGGCGATCCGGCTGGTCGGCCCGTTTCCCTAAATGCCGGCGTGCTCGTCCGCGGCCAACTCTTACCAGACCCTCCACGGCTGTTAACCGGGTCAGAATGCCTCGGTCTCTGATTCTGAACTGCAGTATTCCAAATTCAAGAACTAAGGAGCGGGCGGCAAAGGTGAAAGCAAAACTGAAACCGGCCGACTGAGCAATGACATCGCTTCGCGAGCACAAGACGAAGATTGTCGCTACCATCGGTCCAGCCTCCGACTCACCGGAGATGCTCGAGCGTTTGATACGCGCCGGACTCGATATCGCGCGGTTGAATTTTTCGCATGGGGAATTCACCCGCCATGGCGAGGTGATTTCTCGCATCCGCGCATCCGCGCAGAAGGTCGGACGAAGTGTCGCGATAATGGCCGACTTGCCCGGCCCGAAGATGCGTCTCGGGAAGATCCATCCCGAGCCGATCCAGTTGCGGACCGGCGAGACGTTCACGCTGACCAGCGAAGACATCATTGGTGACAACCATCGCGCCTCCATGAGTTTCGGGTCGCTACCGCGCGTGGTGAAACCAGGCGACCGGCTTTATCTGAATGATGGACTGGTGCAGCTTCAGGTGGAACTCGTCGCGGGCAATGAGGTGCACTGCAGGGTCGCTGTCGGTGGCGAACTCCGCTCGCGCAAGGGACTCAACCTCCCCGGCGTCAATCTTGGCATCCGCGCCTTCACGGAGCACGATCGCCGCTGTCTCGAGTTCGCCCTTCGGCATGGTGTGGATGCCGTCAGTCAATCTTTCGTCGAAAGCGCGCAGGACGTCCAACTCGTCCGTGCCGCTGCCCTCGCTGTCGGCAAGCAGCCTTTTATCATCGCGAAGATCGAGCGCTCTCATGCCGTCGAGCACTTCGAAGAGATCCTTCACGCAGCGGACGGCATCATGGTGGCTCGCGGCGACCTCGGGGTTGAAGTGCCAGTCGAAGAGATCGCCGTAATTCAAAAACAATTGATCCTTCAAGCAAATATTGCGGGCAAACCGGTCATCACTGCGACCCAGATGCTTGAATCCATGGTCTCCAGCCGCCTACCGACTCGCGCCGAATCCACCGATGTTGCCAACGCCATCCTCGACGGAACCGATTGCGTCATGCTCTCCGGCGAATCCGCCATGGGCCAATACCCGGAAGAGGCGGTCGCGATGCTGGCCAAGATCGCTGTCGCGACCGAGTATCATCGTCCACGCGAGTGGCGGAAGGCTATGCAGGGGATCACGCAGAAGCCGTTAACGGCAGCGCAAGCCATGGCTGTCGTAGTAGAACATGCACTCGAAACCGCACCCTGTGCTGCCGTCTTTGTACCCACGCGGAGCGGCGACACTGCGCGCATGATCTCGCGCTTCAAGCCGGCTGTATCGATCGTTGCCGTCGGTGCAGACGCCGCAGTGATGCAGGGGCTTCTCTTTTCATATGGCGTTCAACCAATTCATCTCGAAGCCGATCCCGAGAACTGGCGCGACTTCGCTCGCACTTGGCTGCGTGATCATCACGTAAAGGGAAATTTAGCGTTTCTTGTGGCCGCAGCATCGCAACGGGATCCCGACGCAAATCATCGCATCGAGTTTATGCGGGTCGACGAGTTAGACTAGTCGCCGCCGAGCTAGATGGTTGATGTTGATACACCTGGTTTCATCAACTAGTTTGTGGCAGAGAATCAAACCCCTTCAGATCGCCGGTGTGCCCGGCCTGGGGCGCTTGCGATCAAACCAGCGAACTTGCCAGGTCACAACCAGTACATTGAAGTCTGATCCGCGCCGTACCGTCGTACTTGTGCTGTAGCCAATTTTGAGCGACTGCCCCCGCCTGAGAGGAAGAGACAGGGTTGCTCCCGCTCTGCTGTTGTTTAGCTCCTCCGGCGGCGAGCTGCACTTGGAGCCCCCTGCCACTTTGCAGCCAGTGAACAGTACCGCGTTGTCGCGGGAATTTACGAAGGCTGCCATCGAAGAAATCGCGCGCCTCCGCCGCCGGTACGCGATATCGCGTCCACCGCCGCCCCTCGCCGTCCGTGATCAGGCGCCCCTTGTCGACGAGATATTTGAGCCTGTACTGTAGGGTGCGATCCGCAAGCCGCTCCGGGAGCACCTCAGCCACGTCGCTCAAGCTCGCCCCGTCGGGGTGCTTCGCGACCGCTTGCTCGATAGCAGCCAGGGATTCTTCCGGACTTCGAGGAGGCATAGTGTCCTGTCGTTGCGTATAGATTTCTATGCGCAATTAAGACACAGCTATACGCAATTATCAATGGTTATACGCAACAAAAATGCTTTATATACGCAATTACTGCCGTATAAACGCAATTAAAACGAACCATAATTGCGTATAGAACCGATTCGGGAGCCCCTTACGCTCACACAGCGACGATGAACACCACGACCATCACCGCGACTACGACCACTACCATCACGCCGCCTTCCTGATCCATATGAACGCGGTCTCAACCGGTGTTCACTGGCTTGGCCGGCGCCGCTTGCGGTTTTAGTATCTCGCTCACGAGAAACAGATCGGTGAGCAGCGCACGGAGATGAATCGATGCATTCAGGTTGTCGACCAATTGAGAGCTGATAGCAGGTTGGGCCAGAACTAGCTCAATGGCTGCCAGCGAGTCGCGAGAGTCGCGGTCGAGCACCGCAAAGAATGCTTGGTACTGTTCTTCCGGCTGGAGGCCTTCCTGCTTCACCGCCAGCGCACAAGTCTCTACCAGTCCCGCTATTGCGTCGCGCACGCGATGGAGGTATCCCCGGATTTCATCCCCCCGCTGGCTGCCATGGTCACTCGGAAGTCCCTGGGCCGCGTAGGCCAGCATGAACTCATAGCCCTCTTCAATGGTGTTGCAGCGTTCCCAGATCTCCGTGAGCATTTCTCAGTCCTCAGCCTTCGCTCCAGTCGACGCCTGCGATGAAGCCGGAATCTTGATGACCCATCGGGTCGGATCATGCTCTTCAAGATAAAAATCACGGCTCATCCAACCGTAGACCATCGACTTTGTGATCGGGCGTTTTTCCGGCCGGATTCCGAAGTAGACGTGCACCATGATTAGCGCGATCAATCCGACGCCTGCCAGCCCGTGCAGCACGTACATCATTCCCCAGGTCATGTCGCTGAACAGATACGGATTGCGGGGAAAGAAGATCGTACGCACTCGAGACATCATGAACACACCAGTCACAATGACTGACAGACCGGCCACGATGATAGCCCCGTGGTAGAGCTTGTTTTCCAGCGGATACTTGGCAAACCTCTCCGGTGCTAATACCGGCTTCCCCATGAACCGGAGGATTCTTCTCCCCGCATCCCGCAGGTCGATTTTGTCGGGCCAGATCGACCAGAAGTCCAAAAAGAACGAAGCATGGAAGATGTGAAATACGACAGAAGCCGTCAGCACCGCTCCAGCGAGCCAATGGTATGTAACCCAGTCAAACTGGACACCTACTTTCGGAAGGAACGCTGTAAATAGCAGCGTGAACATAGAGGCTGCCATGATCCAGTGAAACGTCCGCGCAACCAGTGAATGGCGGGGAACCTGCGCGGGAACCTTTGCGGGGTCGATGGGAACAGGATCAGGCTCGAACTGCCTCGGTTTCGCGAAATACTGTACGTAAATCGCATGGACGATAACGAAGAGCAATCCCGCAATCGCCGCCACCCAGATCAAGAACCACGCGATGTGGATGGGGACAATTTTCCCCCACGGATCGATTGCCCATTGTAAGAGGTTCACGATGCCTCCTCCACGCCTGCCATGGCGCGCTTCACCAGGTTTCTCATCAGCGGGATCTTGTAGGCGTTGAACTGCAATGGGACCGCTCCCTGCACGGCCAGCTTCCCGGCCATTTCTCCAGTTGCTGCGTTCGGCGGCTTACCGCGGACTGCATCTTCGAGCGCCTTTAACCGCAGTGGACGAGCGGCCGCGCCGTTAACCGCTATGCGTACTCGCTCGATGGTTCCACCCGATACGACCATCGCTGAAGCCACGTTCAGTAGGGGGAAGTCCCACACGTTTCGGTCCCGGACTTTTTCAAAATAGAATTTCGCACCGGCCCACGCGGACGGAATCCGAATAGCCGTCAGCAGGTCTCCGGGCTGCAAGATGTGCAGGCGCGTGATGTCGATATCAGGGCCGATGAAGTAGTCTTCGGCATCCACCATACGCTCGCCCTTCGGCGTGCGAATCACGAATTTGGCATCAAGCGCAATCAGGGCCGGGGCAGTGTCCGAGGGGTTCACCGCCACGCAACGGTCGGCGTGCAGAATTGCGTGCTCGCGATTGCGCCCCTCCGGCGTGTCGGCGTAACAAATGTTTCCCCCGGCACGGTAGCAAGGCCACCCAGCCCGGTAATACCAGCAACGCGCGTCCTGCGAAACATTTCCGCCAAGTGTTCCCTGATTACGGATTTGCGGCGATGCTACTAGTTCCGCGGCCTGCGCCAGCAGGTCGTACTTCTGCTTGATGATGGGATTATTCACCAATTCAGTGAGCGTGGTCATGGCGCCGATTTCGATACCATCGCCTACGCCACGAACTCCCTTGAGTTCCTCGATTCCGCTCAGATCGACTACAGCCTTGGGCTTCTTGATTCGATCCTTGAGCCAATCGAAGCTGTCCATCCCTCCGGCCAGCACCCAGGCATCGGGTCCGTGCTGCTCGAGCACCTTCTGCGCGTCCGCAACAGAACTCGGCTGATACAGTTCGAAAGCGGGCATTACGTCTCGTATGACAGCCATAACCCTCCCTCCAAACCTCGATCAAATGTGGGCCATCAGAGGATGTTGCATGGGCCGGCCCGCTTCGAGCGACGTCAGAATCGTGTCGGCGTTCACTGGTGCTCGCTGGAAAACCTCGTCCCCCAGCGCATCCGAAAGGGCATTCAAAATGGAAGCACACCCGCCTGCAACGGGCGGCTCTCCGACGCCGCGAGCGCCCACAGGCGTCTCTGGATCCGGGATGTCCAACGCCGTCCATTGCATGTCGACGGGCACATCCAGAATCGTCGGTGGCTTGTTGTGGTGGAATCGTTTGGAGACCATCTCGCCGTAGTGGGGATCGAACACCCACTTCTGACCGATCGCATGGCCGATGCCGAGCGTGGAACGGCCGAGCATTTGGCCGCCCAGGGCGCGGGGGTGAATCACAGTCCCGACATCGCCGGATGCGAGGAAATCCACGATGTAGTACTTGCCGGTTTCGACATCGACTTCAACCTCGGCGAAACTGGCCACATAGGAGAATGTCGAGCCGTCGCGGGGATAGTTATCCTTAGCCGCCGCCACCAGGCCCTGACCCACCAACGCCGCGACCGACGCCTTGGTCAGCTTGTGAACATCAGCGGGTGCCTGGTGGCCATCGTAGATGCCACCCAGCTGAATCGCATATTTCGCCGCCTGCGCCAAAGTCATGCCCGGACCGCCACCTTTGCGAAACACACGCTCGTTGGCGACTTCGTATTGTTCCGGCTTGCCCCCGAGCTTGTTGGCCGCGATTTCCTGAAGCTTTCTCTTGGCGTCCATCGCAGTCGCGTACGCCGCCCGCGTCATCGCGTGGGTTGTCTGGCTCCCGCCGGAGACGCAGGTGAAAGGAAGGTTCTTCGTCGTGTTCCCCCACACTACTTCGCACTTCTCCCAGGGCACTCCCAGAACCTCGGCACCAGCTCGGTGAACATCGATCACCGACTCCGTTCCCAGGTTCCCGATTCCAGACTGAAAGATGATCCGGCCATCCGGCCTGATAACCAGAAGCCCATCGAATCCGATGGTGCCGCCAACGTAAGAGCTCAGCGACACGCCGACGCCGCGAACCTTCGTTCCCATCCTTTTCGGTGTGCGGGCGACCCGCTCACTCCACTTGAATTGCTCCGCACCGCGATCGAGCGCTTCTTTGAGGAATGCACTGGTGGCATGCTGCCGCTTCCCTTGTACCGCCGGCCCGAACGGCGCCTTGCCCTCAGGGCAGTTGATACGGCGAATCGCCACCTGGTCAATTCCGAGCTTGCGCGCGGCTTTGGCGATGATCGGCTCAATGATGACAATCCCCTGCAGCCCGCCCGGAGAACTCTGCGCACTGCGGGGCGGCGTATTCGTCAGGACTGTCACACCGCGCCAGCGCATCGCTTGCGGCTGGTACAACAGAGAGACGATGCGGCCCGACGAGGGAGCATCGCCGACTGCGTCGTATGGGCCGTTGTCGCAAATGACGAACATGTCGAGAGCCGTGATCCGTCCTTCTTTGGAGAAGCCGACTTTCATCCGTCCCTGAAAACCGGGACGCGCGCGTCCAATAAAAGTTTCCTCCTCGCGACTGATGCGCATCATCACTGGGGAATTTGTTTTCTTGGCTAGAAGGGCGGGGAGGATCATCGACACGCCACCGGTGATCTTGCTGCCGAACCCGCCTCCGGTATATTCGCTGATGAAAACAACGTTGTCGGGACTAATGTTCAACCAGCGTGCGATCGCGGGCAGGGTTTGCGCCGTGCTCTGCGTGCCGGTGTAAATGTAGACCTTGCCGTTCTGCCAATATGCCATGGCGCTGCGGGTCTCAAGAGTTTGATGACTGGTGTCTGGTGTGACGAAGGTTTCGTCAAGAACGAGCGCCGCGTTCTTAAAGCCAGAATCGAGATCGCCATATGTCCATTCGTCCGGAGCCTTGCCCATCGGCAGACGGCCTTGCTCTAGCTCCGCGAAGTCGGCCTTGGTCCACTTCAGCTGAGTAACCATCGGCGTACCAGGACCTTGTGAACCGGGCGCCGGCCGGGTCCACACATTGCCATCGGTTCGCGGGTTAGGCCCACCCGGCCGCAGAGTATCGAGCGGATCGACTACAAATGGAAGCGGTTCAAAATCGATCTGAATCGTCTCGATGGCTTCCGCCGCGGTGAGTTCGTCGACTGCGGCCACCGCCAGGATCGGTTCTCCCTGATAAACCGGC
Organism: Candidatus Sulfotelmatobacter sp.; assembly: GCA_049792875.1. Lineage (GTDB taxonomy): Bacteria > Acidobacteriota > Terriglobia > Terriglobales > Acidobacteriaceae > Sulfotelmatobacter. Next base: position 65,872 of record JBARBI010000189.1, on the reverse strand, counting down.
TCATTGGTGAGTCCGCGTTCACCCCACCTGCTGGCCTTGATCACCGTTCCATTGTCGGTAAGGGTATCGGCCGGGGCGGGAAGATCGTCCGCCGTAAGAAGGGCTTTGACCCCCGGCATGGCGAGCGCTGCTTTCGCATCGATGTGCTTTACCCGTGCATGCGGCATGGGACTGAGCAGCAGCTTGCAAAACAACATGCCTTCAGCGCGAAAGTCCTCGGCATATTTCGCCTGGCCGGTAACCTTTGCATACAGATCTGGCGTCGTATAGTTCTTGCCGATCAGCTTGTAACCAGCTCCGTACTTGCGCTCAGTAGTCTTGGTGGTCTCATCAACCTTCTTGTTATCCAAGTTTAGACCTCCGCAAATTCTCGGCGCCGCGCATCATCGCGGTCAAAATCTTGTCGTAGTCCTGGCAGCGGCACAGGCATCCCGAGATGCCCTGTGCCAACTCTTGCCGGGTGGGGTTGGGATTCGTTTTCAAGTATCCCACCGCAGTCATAATGAAGCCGGGCATGCAGAACGCGCACTGAAATCCTTGTTCGTCGATGACGCCCTGCTGTACCGGATGCAAAGTCCCGTCGGCGCCTGCCAGGCCTTCGATGGTCATAACCTTCCGGCCACGCACCGTGTGGGTGAGCACCGAACAGGAATAGTGCGGAATATCGTCGATGAGGACGGTGCAAGAGCCGCATTCAGCACGGTCGCAGCCCAGCTTGGTGCCGGTGAGGCCCAGCTTGTAACGCAGGGTTGAGGCCAACGTCTCTTGCTTCATGACATCGACGCGCCGCCTCTGACCGTTGACATTGAGAGTAATCAGCCGCTCGCCTACGCCGGCAGTCAACTGCTGGCCCTGCAGGACAGAAGAGGCACGAAACAGATAATTCGCTGAGGAAACTGCCATGCCGCTGGTGATGACACCTTTAATGAAGTTGCGCCGGGAAACAGCGTTCGGCGCGTCGCTTATCTTGAAGTCTGCCCTTTCGGCCATGCTGGGTCACCTCTTCTCTCGTGCAGCCGCTGTTACCGTCCGGGGAACGAATATGGGTATGAGATGTCGGATTTTGGCCCTTGGATTATAGAAAATAATACCCTGACTCGGAAATTATCGATGCAGAAGTAGCGTCCAACGGCCGGCCAAACCGCTGTTGGTCTAGCCGGCATTATGTTTATCTTCATTGGAGATTCCTTGTTGTCCATCCCGTCAGTCGAAACTGAGCACCTGCTTCGCCTTCGCCTGTCCAGCAGCCATCCGGCTTTACGCATCCATTGCTTTCTCAAAGGGAACGATCACTGCCTCTGCGCTGGCTGGAGCAGAAAAGTCCGCTGCAATGCCATCAACTCTGGTCCTTCCAGCCTGCGATTGGATCACTGCCATCGCTGCGTCGAGGCATGTCTGCGTGCGTCCGTTCACGTAGACATGCGCGCCTTCTATCGCAAGTGACTTGGCGATTGCAAAGCCGATACCTGCCGTCGATCCCGTTACCAGTGCAACTTTCCCAGTGAGTTTCAGATCCATGTCGTGTCCCGCTAGGCCTCTAACTTCTGCAAGAGCCTTGATCAGCAATGCGCTGGCGTCCATGCGGCGCCTCAGGATGTCAATATCGTTACTGTTCATTTTGAAGAGCGATCGCTTGTGCGGTGAAAACCTGAAGAGATAAGGGTCCGCGACCTTGAAGCGACATCCGTCTTCAACGTGTGGAATCAGAGCACTTCTCGTGCCAACATGAAAGTCCCAAGCCACATTGTTGTCAACGCAGCTATTTGAGGGCAGATACCGAAACGGAAGCCGGTTGAAATCCCAAACCCGTCGACATGCGGACATCCGTCAGCCGCAGGATCGACATTATTATGAACGTTATGTCAATCTTGGAGATTATGGGGCGCACGGGGAATGTGAGATTTTCCGGCAACACCATCAGGGCAATTCATCTGAGTTCAGTCACAGGTAGCACTTTTTTGGGGTAGCGACAGCCCCCCACTCCAGCACAGCATTGCCGAAACGGTTCACGCGGGATTGCCCCAGAGTCGGATTGTGCTGCTTTCTGGCCAACATCACATGGCGCCCACCTTGCAGCCGACTTTTTCGCGCGTGAAGTGGTAACCGTCTTCGCCGATGTGTAGATATGCGCGCACCTTGAGGTGCCTCGCCTCGCACCCCCGCGTAAATCGTCAACGGGGCCCGGGCCGGCGTCAACAGACCTGGATTGTTTAGTCCGTATGAGCTGGGTTACAAGGGGTTTTGAGCCCCTCGCCGAGGCGGATCCAAACGGAACGGAGGCCAAGGCTCGGACACGCTACTAGAAGTCCATCGTGTCAGAAAATGCCGGTTTCCAGCGGTCGTAGCGGCCCTCGCCATCTGCTGCAAATCCGGGGGATACTGTTGCAATTGACAGTCGACCGGAGCCCCTCACGGGATTGAAAATGCCACAGTAGGGGTGTCTCAAGGTCGACCTGGCAAGCCTTAAGGGAGGAAGCATGGCGACTGACTATGCGTTCTCCGCAGCGATTTGTGACCGGGACGGGAACGAGATGCGCTGGACCCATGGCTCTATGTGGAACTGCGCCCGTGGAAGTCCAGCATCTTCGAGTGTGGTCGCCTGCAGCGCCGAGAGAAGAAAGATGTTGGGGTTTCGGCTCAGGGTACTATTCCCTGAATCGAGGTTGACGACCGAGAGGTGACGAAGTGGTGACCAAGTGGTGACCAAGTGTGCCAATCCATCTTGTACAACAGTATTCCGATACTTTCGCGGGGGCAAACTTTTTGCTTTTTCACCGAACTCGCAGGCTAGGACGCCTGACGCAGAGTTTCACAAAAAGGTTGCGACACCGAGTGGTTCTGCCTGTGCGAGCGGTGCGCTTTAGTCGCGAGCAGTGCGCCTTAATAATGATCATAGTTTCGGACAGGTACAGTAAGCCGACCAAGGATGGCGAAGAACGCATCCGTCTTCAGCTGAGCACGACAACCCGTGGTGTCCATCTTTGTCGCGTCCGCTAACGGAGGACGATGTTTCGGCATTTCATTCGCTCGCGGCCGGAGGAGGTTACAACATTCAAACCGTCCGAGAACTTCGTATAAGCCTGTTGTTCCTCGCGATTCTAGCGGGGATGCTCATAGATTCCTGCTGGGCGCAGGACCTCTCGCCGCGGGCGTACGTGATCACGCCAGTGCATTCCAACGCGATCAACCTAACGTATTCTTACTTCAGCGGCGGCTTGGATTTGAATGGGGTAGTCCCCGTATCAAACGCGACTGCCACTTACAGCGTGCCGAACATCGGCTATTATCATTCTCTGAACTTCTTTGGCCGATCGGCCAACATCGCCGTCGGGCTGCCCTATGGGATAGGAACTTTTCAGGGCTCCGAACTCGGCATGAACAAGCAGCTTTACCGCTCCGGCCTGTTGGACTTGGGGCTTCGCTTTGCCGTAAACCTGAAGGGCGGCCCGGCGATGGCCCCGTCGCAGATCGCGAAGTGGAAGCAAAAGACTGTGTTGGGCGCAAGTTTGAAAGTGATCGCCCCCACTGGCCAGTATGATCCCACTAAGCTGATCAACTGGGGGATTAACCGCTGGGCTTTCAAGCCGGAGTTCGGCTACTCGCAGCGCTTTGGAAAATGGATAATTGATGGCTACGCCGGTCTGTGGCTCTTCACCACGAACCAGAAATTCTATTCGAAACCGGCTCCCAAACCCCAAACGCAAGGCCCGATCGGTTCCTTCGAAGGTCACCTCAGTTATGACGCGAAGATCTTTCGTGGCAGGCCGGGTCCCCTCTGGTTCTCGCTCGACGGCAACTTCTGGTACGGAGGCACCACCAGTCTCGGCGGCATAGAGAACCCCGCTACAACGCAGACGAGTTCCCGCGTTGGAGTCACTGCTGCCATTCCGTTGAATCGACACCAGTTCATCAAAGCGAGCTTTAGTACCGGATCATACGTTCGCTTCGGCGGGGATTACCAGAACCTGTCGGTCTCATGGCAGTATTCTTGGTTGGGCAGGCCGAACTGAACGTGAAAAAGCTCCCGGCCTCTTAGAAATATCGCGAGCATGGCCGAAGTTTTCCTCCCCGGACGTCATCACGTCCCGGTTTGCTGGACCGAGTGCTCACGCCGTCCAGCCGCTCGCTCGTGCTTATCGTCGTTTGGGTTGACCGCGTTTCTGGGCTGACCGCGACCGTGAAAGGCGCCTGTTCGCGCAGGGGTGCCAGCGCTGCCCAAAACCTTTCCATCCGCACTGTCTATTCTGACAGTAACCGGGGCCGCACCGTTCTCCTAGAATCGAAAGGACCCTGACGGCAGGGAGAATCCATTTCGATCGCCGATCGCCTGCCCAATCCCTGGATGCTGGTAGCGCGCTTGAGTCTAGTGTTCTTCGTCATCTTTGTCGGGGACGCCACTGCACCTCCGGGAGGCGGGGCGATCGGCAAGAGCCGCAGATGGTTGACCGGAGCGTCGTCTTCTTCGTACTGGTCGGACTTAGTTCAGAGCACGCAGATCTTTTGGGGGAAGGTCCTGATGCCGCTCACGGTGAGTTCTATTTATCTCGGCCCGGTCATGGCGATGGGCTGCGAGTTGAGCCGTGTCGTGCTCCGCTCGTCGCAGCTCGTCCATGAGTTGGAGGCGAGCGAAGCAGGGTAGCACGAAAACGAACTCAATACCGCCAGCCACGCTACATCGCTAGCCTCGATCAAGCACAGGGAAACCGAAGCTGACATTGAGCCAGACGAAGGGAGCTAGGGAACGAGAGGCTACGAATCCGTGAAAAACGGTGCCCAGAAGGTGCTCAGTCATGAATGAGACAAAATCGTCGTTAGCCGAAAGCTTCTCCATCACTTGCGGCGGCCCGCTGCATTCTCTTCTGGTTCGTCTTGGTTTCGCTGGGAAGGAACGCCGGCGAGCATTCCCCAGAATTCTGTTCGTTCTGCTAGTTACCTGGTTTCCCTTGCTTGTTCTTTCAATCATCTCAGGGCAAGCGTATGGAACACCGACCAAGATTCCTTTCCTCAAGGACTGGGCGGTGAACGTACGTTTTCTGATCGCCGTTCCAATTCTGATCCTGGCCGCCTCGGCGATTGATCGGAAATGGCGCACGCTTGTCCTCGAATTTCCCAGGTCCGGATTGGTTTCTGAGAGAGAAGTTCCTTCTTTCGAGGCGGTGATTGAAAGAACCACTCGCCTGCGGGATCGGGTTCTCCCCGAGGCGTTATTGCTGATTGCCGCGATTTTCCCGTCCATCTTCATGAAGACTGAACTGCTGATGACTGACGTCTCTAGCTGGCACACCACAGCTATGGGATCGACGAGTCTGGCCGGCGAATGGTTCAATTTCGTTAGCACTCCATTCTTCCGTTTTCTGTTGTTCAGGTGGTTGTGGAGGATGTGTATCTGGACCACTTTTCTGTGGCGCGTCTCGAGAATCAATCTGTATCTGGTCGCCACACATGCTGATTTGGCCGCTGGCCTCGATTTTCTCTCCCAGGGCCAGAGGGCGTTCAGCCCAATTGTGTTTGCCGGAGGAGCGGTGGTTGCCGCTCAGGTTGGAAATGCAATCGCCTACCAGGGAGCAAGCCTCTCGTCCATGAAATTTCCCATGATTACTTATGGGGTCCTCGCGATCATCATCCTCATGATGCCGCTTCTCGCGGTAACGCCCGTCTTGATCGACGTTAGGAGAAAAGCACTGCGAGAGTACGGCGCTCTGGTGACAACACACAACCAGCTCTTTGATCAGAAATGGATTCAGAAAAAACAACCCGCTGACGTGGTGATCCTGGGAAACCAAGACCCGTCCTCGTTGATCGATCTGGGAAGCAGTTACGCCGTCATACAACAAATGTGGGTCGTGCCCATCGGTAAGCGAACTATGGTCGTTCTGGCGGTGGCCGCAGCGCTGCCCATGGTTCCGGTCGTTCTTTATGCCACTCCGGCCGACGCGCTGGTCCGTGCGGTGCTGAATATGCTCAGCTGACCCATAACGCGGCCGCGGATCTCGACTATTCCTTTTTCGCCTGCCGCTCGAAGTAAAATGCAACCCCTAACGCAAGAATCAGGGCTGCGATCCCGAACAAGGTCAAGCTTGGCACGGCATTGGGTTCTTCAATAATGACCTTCCGAGCCAGCGCGATTAGCGCAACCTCGATAACAACACGCACGTGAATGGTGTCCTTCCTTACGTACGCTTTCAGTGTTTCCAGCAGTTCTACTCCGATCAGCACCAGCAGGAAGTATCCAAAGATTTCAAGTAGGCCCTCCACCGGAATGAGAAATCGTGGTGGCTTCCATATCTCTTGAGCGATTTGCACTCCCAGATGCACCGCGGAGAGCATGATGACGACGACGAGCATTCCAGCGAGCGCTAAGACCGTCAACTTCTGAATTTTCGTAAGCAGCGTTTCCAATACGATCTCCTTCGCACTCGTGGCTGAGCGGCCAGCGCGGGCGACCTTTTGCGATCGACCCAGGCCGCGTCTCCACCGCGCGATCTAAGGATCCCGTCCAGGACGGGGCACCGGAAACTGCGCTCGCTCCGCGACCGAAAAGCATGCGCCCGGCTCATATGATCTGTCAATCGGGGAAGGCAGCGCTGTAAGTGCTCCAAGACAATGGAGCCTACGCAATCCACCTTGCGATAAAGTAGGCAGCACCTGCGGCGAGCGCTCCGATGATGAGGGTTTGAACCGCACCTCGCAACGGTGCAGCACCGGTGTAGCGTCCCTTGATGTAGCCGAAGACGAACAGAGCCAGAAGCGTGACGGCTACGGACAGCAAGAAAGCTGAATGCATTTGCGTGAGCAGCATGTACGGAAAGAGCGGAACAAGACCGCCTGTTGCGTAGGCCACCGCAATGGTAGAGGCGCTTCGAAGGGCTCGGCCGGGACGGGGTTCTTCCAATCCGAGTTCGAAGCGCATCATGAAGTTGACCCAGTCCTTGGGCCTTTGCCGTAGGGCCGTTACGACCGGCTGGCTTTCTTCCTCGGTCAAACCATACGATTGGAAAACTTGCGCGACTTCGGAAGATTCCGCCTCGGGAATCGTTTCCACCTCTTTTCTTTCCCGGGTCAGCTCTTGTTGATAGTGTTCAGCGTCACTCTTGGCAGCAAGAAAGCCCCCCAGTCCCATAGCGATGGACCCTGCAGCAATCTCGGCCAACCCCGCCACAACCACCACGTGTGCCGACGCGACGGCCCCGGAAAGCCCCGCGGCCAGCGCGAAGGGGACAGTCAATCCATCGGACATTCCGATGACCGTGTCCCGCACAAACTCACCGCCGGTGAAGTGACGCTCGACGTGCAGTGTCTGAGGCATGCTAAGGACTCCTCCGAAGAACTACAGAGTATATTCCTTCGAGACCTCGCGCCTGCGAACTGTACCTTTTGACAGTTAACCGTCTGGAGCGGGTGGCCTACCCTCGTTGAACGGGCCGATCTAGATGACGGATGGCATCTTTCTGTGTTGAAAGCACGGGAATTCTCACAACGCGCGATCGAATCCGCCCAGCGTGCCGACGAGGCTGAAAATGCGGCCCCGCCTCGTTCCCATCCTGAAAGAAGCCAGGCCGAGATTTTGAAGCTGAAATGAAGACGACATTAGAAGAAGCTCTTTCATCACTGAGAGGCGCGCAATTATGAAACCTAGCCACGCGACCGATGCACGGATCGGTCCACCGCAACCTGGTATGGCTTGGATCCCTGGCGGGACGTTCCGCATGGGCTCTGACGATTTCTATCCCGAAGAGCGGCCCGTTCGCGAAGTATATGTGGATGGCTTCTGGATGGATTGCCACGAGGTCACCAACGAACAATTCGCGCGGTTTGTGGATGAGACTAGCTATAAGACGCTTGCCGAGCGCCCGCTGAACCCCGCGGATTTCCCGGGCGCGCCTCCCGAGAATCTTGTGCCCGGCTCGATGCTCTTTCACAAAACCGATGGCCCAGTCGACTTACGCGACTACGTCAACTGGTGGGCGTGGGCGCCGGGGACGAGTTGGCGCCATCCCCTGGGGCCAGGATCCTCGCTCCAAGATCTCTTAAAACATCCCGTGGTTCACGTTGCCTACGAAGACGCCGAGGCTTACGCGCACTGGGCTGGCAAAGAACTGCCGACCGAAGCAGAGTGGGAGTTTGCTGCTCGCGGTGGGCTTGACGGAAAGAACTTTACATGGGGCGACGAGCATTCTCCCGACGGCCAGCTGATGGCCAATAGTTGGCAGGGAGAGTTTCCCTGGCAAAACCTGCTCCACGATGGCTATGCGGGAACAGCCCCGGTCGGATCCTTCCCGCCCAATGGTTTCGGTTTGTACGACATGGCAGGTAACGTATGGGAATGGACTTGTGATTGGTTTGTCCAGCGGCTCGCTGACCAAGAGGTCAAGGCCTGTTGTGGCCCGGTAGTTAATCCGCGCATTGTCTCGCCCGCCAAGAGTTACGATCCCGCGCAGGCGCAGTTTCGCATTCCGCGCAAGGTTGTCAAAGGCGGCTCGCACCTGTGCGCGCCGAACTACTGCTTGCGTTACCGTCCGGCAGCGCGGCAGCCGCAGATGATCGACACCAGTATGAGCCACATCGGCTTCCGTTGCATCGCACATCATGCAGCGGCAGACTGAGACGGAAAGTCGTTACCGTCATGGAACGGACGTTTTGGACCGGCCGTTCGATATAAGCACTCACCTGCTCTTCTCGTCTCCTCGCTCAGCCTTGCCTATTGAAATCGGTATCCGGGCTTAAGTTCGCAGCGGTACACGCTCGTACGGTCCGGGTTCTCTCTGGCATTGCAGTTCGCCCATGTCAAGAAGAGCTCTGGTCCGAGCGGGAAGACAATTGTCTCTCCCGCAATTTCTGCTTCCAGGCTTACCCCTTCAGCGTCACTAGGCAGAGTGAAATTGAGGGCTGAACCATAGATGACGGGATAGGAGTGGTGGTCGATCGGCGTCTGCATGGTGTGGACGACCTCTGCTTCCACTAAGAAAGTCGCTGGATCCGACCAATTTCTGGCCGACGCCGTGATGTTCTGGCTCGTTTTGGCAAACTCCTCGGACTCGATTTTCGTAAAGGGACAAGGCCCTGCAATGCATGAGACCCGGGCATTTTGAAATTCATTGCCGAGCCCCGCGTCCAGAGATGCGGAAGCAATTGTGGCCTTCCATTTGCCATCAGGCGAACAAGGAGTTCCTCCATTGCAGGGAATGTTTCCGACATTCTCGACCTGGAATGTTTTTACCATGCTGCCTACGTTCACGGTTCTCATGGCCTTAATCGAATATCGAACGTGGACATTACCCACTGGAACAGCGGGCCGATTGGAGATGATGTCGGTATTGTTGGCTAACGGGACCAAGTGAACGATATAGAGTTTGTCACCCGCGAATTCGGGAAGGTCGAGAGGATGGTAATTGGGGTGTCGTAAGATCAACTTCATTGCCTGACCCCGTCGTAGCCCCTTGCGCAATTTCAGGCTGAAAAATCCGGATGAATCGGATCTAGACGGCGGCTGACCTGGATTGTCCGCGACACTGATTTCCACACCTGCAATGGGCAATTGTTTTCTGGGATCAGCGTCCTGTACGGTGACTGCACCGGTGATGGTCAGTGGCTTCGAATGCTGACGCCGAAAGAACACCCCCGCGAAAATCAGACCAGCAGCCAGGGCCAGCACGGTCCAAAGCGAGAGTTTTCTTCCCGTCCTCATCGAGTAGTCTTGCAACAGTTTACGAGAGATGGTGCCTATACCGCATCTTATGCGCACTCGAATGCACACCTGCTGCACCGGTAGCTGAACTTTAAGGTTTTATGCGATATTCAGAGCTTTCAATGAAAGAATAAAGGGATGCATTCCAAAGAGTCTTCGCGACGCGATTTTGTAAGGCTACTGCTGGGCGTGGGCGGTTGCCTGCCATTCGCCAGCATGACATTTTCTGAGCCCCGCACGTCGCGCGGGGTTTCGGCCCCGAAGGCCGGTTCAGGCTCGGTTTCCCCTGAGGATGACCGGTTCCTCAATGACCTGGAAAAAGCGAATTTCCAGTATTTTTGGGAACAAGTCAATCCTAAGACGGGATTGGTAAAAGACCGATGCAACGTTCATATCACTGATGGCGGAATTGTCGGCAGTATTGCCGCGACCGGTTTTGGATTGACAGCGTTATGCATCGGTGAAAAACGTGGGTTTGTCTCGCGCTCCGCGGCGCACGAGCGGGTACTGGCCACGTTCGAATGCCTTTGGTCGAAACTACCGAATCATCGCGGATTCTTCTACCATTGGGCCAACATCAATACCGGCGAGCGAGTTTGGGACGCCGAAGTTTCCTCGGTCGACACCTCGATCTTGCTATGCGGAGTTTTGGCTTGCCGGGAATACTTTCCGACGGTGGAAGTTCAGGGGTTGGCCGATGCCATCTTTGATCGGGTGGAGTGGACGTGGTTGTCGGAAGACACCGCTCTTCTGCCCCATGGTTGGACGCCGGAGATGGGCTTCCTGCCCTATCGCTGGGACAACTACAGTGAATTGATGATGATGTATCTCCTGGGGCTCGGCTCCACAACCTATCCACTCAGCGAGGAAGCATGGACTGCCTGGAAGCGTCTGACATTCGAGTATGCCGGCTTGCGCTACATCGGCTCCTTCGCGCCGCTATTTGTTCATCAATATTCCCAAGCCTGGTTTGATTTCCGCGGCAAGCGCGACAAATATGCGGATTATTTCCGGAATTCGGTCACCGCAACCGATGTTCATCGTCGGTTCTGCCTTGAATTGGCCAGGCAATTTTCCAGCTACAGCGAGGACTTGTGGGGAATTACCGCCTCGGACTCTCCTAACGGCTACGTGATTTGGGGCGGCCCGCCGGCTGTAGGACCGATCGATGGGACCATTGTACCTAGCGCGTCGGCTGGTTCCTTACCGTTCCTGCCGCAACCAGTAATGCGCGTGCTACGAACGATCAAAGAGCGCTATCCCACCGCTTGGAGCAAGTATGGATTTGTGAACGCATTTAACCCGCTCACCAAGTGGTACGACAGCGACGTAATCGGGATCGATACGGGTATAACCTTGCTGATGGCAGAGAACCTACGTACGGGATTTGTCTGGAAAACGTTTATGAAGAACGAGGTAGCGCAGCGCGGCATGCGGCGCGCAGGCTTCAAAACATACCAGACTTGAAGCGGAAATGACCAATATTGCTCTATTCTCTAGAATTCCGGCGTGTAAACTTAAACCCTTGAAGCGGTTTGGGCATCTTTGTTTACTCGCTGTTCGAAGGAATCAAGAATGGCCGAAACGGGGAAATTCTGGGGCGGGTGGAGCGAGCGTCTCGCGGCGCTTCGCAACGTGCCCCCCGTTCTCCGCATCGTCTGGCAGTCCGGCCCGGTGGTCGTATCTCTGGGACTGGTCTTTCGGCTGATCAGTTCGCTCATCCCACTCGCGGCTCTGTGGATTACAAAACTCATCATTGACGGCATCGTTCATGCCGTTTCCAGCCATCAGCCGGTGAAACCGATCCTTTGGTGGTTGGTAGCGGCCGAATTCGCCATTGCCGTCTTCGGCAGCATGCTCGGCCGAACCATCGATTATCTCGATGCTCTGCTGGCGGACAAATATACCCGCCACATCAGCATTCAGGTGATGAAGCACGCCGCGGAACTGGATCTCACCACTTACGAGGACCCCGTCTTCTATGACCGGCTGGAACGGGCGCGGGTGCAGGCCACCGACCGCCTCGGCATGATTCAGTCCATAGGGCGATTGGTGCAACAGGTGATTACTGCCACATCCTTGTCAGTTTCTATCCTCTTGTTCTCTCCGTGGCTATTGCTGTTGCTGATTGCAGGTATTCTTCCGGCATTTCTCGGAGAAAGCCACTTCGCATTTCTCGGATACGCCAGGAACTTCCGCCAAACCCCGATCCGTAGGGAACTCGACTATCTGCGTGTACTGGGCGGTAGCCGGGAAGCCGCCAAGGAGCTCAAACTCTTTGGGCTGAAAGACTTCCTCATCGGGCGGTTCACGCGTCTTTCGGATCACATTTATCGCGAGAATGTTGATCTAGCCCGCCGCAGGCTTTTTGCAGGATCGCTGTTATCCGTCATCGGCACAGCTGGTTACTACTCGGCGTACGTCTATGTGATCTGGCGGACGGTAACCGGATCTCTGACGATCGGCACGCTCACTTTTCTCACTGGCGCGATCGTACAGGCGAGTGGCAATATCCAACAAATATTCTCGATCCTTTCAAGTATTGCGGACCAGGCGCTGTTCCTCACCGATTTGCTGGCCTTTTTTGAAATGCAGCCCACGATCCGTTCGAAACCCCACGGATTGCCAGCGCCTCGACCCATCGTGCGGGGATTCGAGTTTCGCAATGTTTCCTTCCGCTATCCGGGGACTTCCCGCCTGGTGCTCAACCGCTTGGACCTACGGCTGCGAGCCGGGGAGCGTATCGCCTTGATCGGGGCAAATGGCGAAGGCAAAACCACCTTGGTGAAGTTGATGACCCGACTCTACGATCCGGTCGAGGGGCAAGTGTTGTTGGATGGAGTGGATCTTCGAGAGTACAACCTCGAAGATCTCTACCGAGAAATCGGCGTCATCTTTCAGGACTTCATGCGGTATGAAATGACTGCGCGCGAAAACATTGCCATCGGACGAATTGATGAGATCAACAACTTGCCATTGCTCAAAACCGCAGCTGATAAGAGCATGGCCAACGAAGTCATCGAAAGGCTTCCTCGAGATTACGAGCAAATGTTAGGCCGGCGCTTTGAAAATGGCGTAGACCTGTCAGGCGGCGAATGGCAGAAAGTCGCGCTGGCACGCGCCTATCTTCGGGACGCGCAAGTGCTGATCCTGGACGAGCCTACAGCTGCGCTCGATGCCCGCAGTGAGTTTGAAGTTTTTCAGCGGTTCGCCGAGCTCACCGCCGGAAAGTCAGCGCTTTTTATCTCTCATCGATTTTCAACCGTACGCATGGCAGATCGCATCGTTGTCTTGCACAACGGAACGATTGCCGAGGATGGCAATCATGACGATCTTGTGAATCTCGGCGGACGTTACGCCAGCATGTTTGAAATGCAAGCTGCCAGCTACCGATAGGAATTGAGCGACAGGAACTCGTACATATGCCGCAGAGCACACATTTAGAGACCGTAAGCGCAGAAACCGAACGCCTGCCAGAGCCCATTCATGGGGCACGGGAGCCGCAAATACTTCACCAGACGGCAGTCGAACTCGCGCGTACACTCAAGTGGCTTCCTAACTCCCCTTCATCGCACACATTCGCCGAGCGCAGCCGCATTCTCGCGCATGATTTCAAGCCGATATTTGCAGCCCTGGAACAGCCAGCGCCGAAATCGTCAGCCTCCGAAGATTATCGCTGGCTCTACGACAACGGCCGCCTTCTGTATACCGAAGTCCAGAATGTGGGCGAAACACTCAAATCCGAAACGAAGATCGCGCACGTACGTGACACACATGGAGCAACTGTTCCCCGAGTGCTGGCACTCGCTGAGGGCTTTCTGGAGGTCGTTGCCTATGAGTTCAGTGACCAGGAATTCACCCTGTTTGTGGAAGCATTTCAGCAAACCACCGCGTTGCAGTTGCGCGAACTGTGGACGCTCGTCTCGGCGCTTAAGCTGGTTCTTCTGGAACAAATTGCCGCGCGTGGCAACCGCCTTCTTAGCAATCCCAATGATGACTCGAACGGTCTGAGTGTCTGTGTGCGAAGTCTGCGGGATATTGGCCAAACGCCCTGGAAGGAAGCCCTCGAACCGCTGATGGTGATCGACAGTGTGCTACGGAGGGATCCTTCCAATACTTACGGTCGGATGGATTTTGAAAGCCGTGATCTTTACCGAAACCGGGTATCCAACATCGCGGAGTATTCCGATTTGTCGGAGTTGGAGGTTGCCAACACAGTGGTGAGTTTGGCCGAGGACGCGAGCCGCCGCACTTATCAAGCGGCGCGCACTGCTCTGCGAGAATCTCACGTTGGCTATTACCTCGTGGACAAGGGAGCGCCTCTGCTTCATCAAAAGGTTCACTTCCATCCTCCATTGGGGCAGAAAATCCAGGGATTCGTGCGCAAACATCCCGATGAATATTTCTTGACGGGCATACATCTCCTGGCGCTTGCCATCATGTCCGTGGCGGTCATCTTCCTCACCGATGCCAACAATTCGTTGGGCCTCATTTTCTTTTCAATGCTGATTTTGCTTTTGCCGAGTTCACAGAGCGCGGTTCAGCTGATGAATTATCTCGTTACTTCGCTGCTGCCTCCGGAGATTCTTCCTAAACTCGACTTCACGGATGGGATTCCTGACAATTGCGTAACCATGGTCGCTATCCCGACCCTGCTTCTGGGTGAACAACAGGTAAGGGAACTGGTTGAGAACCTGGAAGTGCGCTTTCTCGGAAACCATGATCCCAATATTTGTTTCGCCCTTCTCACCGACTTGCCCGATTCTCGTGAACCTGCCCGGGAAGACAGCCCGCTCATCACACTGTGCTCGGATTTGATTCACGAACTGAATGACAAATATGCGGGTCAGAACACAGGTTCCTTCTTTCTGTTTCATCGGCATCGGGTTTACAACCCGCGCGAGAAATCGTGGATGGGATGGGAGCGTAAGCGCGGCAAATTACTCGATCTCAATAAGCTTTTGCGAGGACAATACGACAGTTTCCCAGTGAAAGTTGGAGACCTGTCGATTCTCCCGAGGGTTCGGTTTGTGATTACGCTCGATTCGGATACGGAGCTTCCACGGGGCGCGGCGCACCGCATGGTTGGAGCTTTGGAGCATCCTCTGAACCGGGCCATCATCGACCCACAAACGAATGCAGTGGTAGACGGCTACGGCATTTTGCAGCCGCGGGTTGGAGTCAGCGTGCAAAGCACAGCCCGCTCGCGGCTCGCAGCCATCTACGCAGGGGAAACTGGTTTCGATATCTATACCCGTGCGATTTCTGATGCCTATCAGGACTTGTATCGTGAGGGTAGCTTCACCGGAAAAGGGATCTATGAAGTAGACGCCGTTCATCAGGTGCTGGACCAGCGTTTTCCCAGGAATTCTCTGTTGAGTCATGATCTGCTGGAAGGAGCTTATGCGCGCGCGGGCTTGGTGAGCGACATTGAGATCATCGAAGATTATCCTTCCCACTACAGTGCTTACAATCGCCGTAAACACCGCTGGCTACGTGGGGATTGGCAGATCGCGGGGTGGTTATTCCCTCATGTTCCGGACGAATCGGCGGGACGCGTCTCCAATCCGATCTCACTCATTTCGTGGTGGAAGATTGTCGACAACCTCCGCCGCAGTTTGGTGGAGCCGGCAACGTTTTTATTACTCGTGGCCGGATGGTTCCTGCCCGGCAGGCCGTGGCGGTGGACTCTAGCTACCGTGTGTATTTTGTTCATACCCACGTGGGTCGAGTTTGGCGTCAATCTGCTCCGGGCTCTTTTCGCTGTCGATTTGAACGTCGCCCGGGACGCGCTCTCCGCGCTTTACACGGCTAACGTTAATCTTCTTTTTACATTGATCTTCCTCCCGCATCAGACCATGCTTGCCTTGGATGCCGTGGTGCGGGCGCTGGTCCGGCGCTTTGTCACGCAAGATCGCCTTTTGGAATGGGAAACAGCGGCCGAATCGGAGCTCAATACTCCCCGGCGCACCCCCGTGGACGAGTATCTCAACTGGATGCCTTTGCTTGCGGTCCTATTAGGACTCTTGGTGTGGGCTGTGCGGCCGCAGGCGCTACCGACTGCCCTGCCGGTTCTCGTGCTGTGGGCCTGCAGTAAAGCGGTTTCGAGCTGGCTAAATCGTGCTCCGGCCACGGCACGAAATCAAACGTCCCGTAAGGATCTGGCTTTTCTCAGGCATACCGCCCTGAAAACCTGGCGATATTTTGCCGAGTACAGTACCGCCGAGCACAACTGGTTGATACCGGATAACGTTCAGGAGGAACCTGCCGCCATAGCGGCACGGGTATCACCCACAAACATCGGGTTTCTACTCAACGCAAGGCAGGTGGGATGTGAGTTTGGATATCTCACGGTACCGGAGTTTGCCGAACAAACTCTTCGGACATTAGCGGCAATCGATAGCCTGAAGAAGCATCGCGGGCATGTGTTGAACTGGTACGACACTCGTACGCTTCAGCCCCTCGCTCCCCTTTTCGTTTCTTCGGTGGATAGCGGGAACCTGCTGGCGTCACTCTGGACTCTGCAGCAAGGGTGCGTGGAACTGTTACGCCAGCCGGTATTGCAATCGCGTTTATCAGAAGGATTTCTGGACTATCTCCGTCTGCTGTCCGCCGCGCGAGCGTTTCCGCGGAAACTGCTTTTGACCTGCGAACGACAACGCGATACGGATAACTGGTTGCAACCGATACTCGGCCTGCCCGAAGCGGTTTTCACACAAACTCAGGAGACTATCGCCAAGTCGAAACGGGCCACCCAGTTGGAATGGTTCGCCGAAGAAGTTGCGTTGCGGCTTCGCAGCATTCAGCAGGTGGTGGGTGAATATGCGCCGTGGTCTTCGCCAGAGTTTGCGGCATTGCGGGATGACAACACCGTCAACCTTAAGGTGATGGACGGCATCGCCCTGCAGCAACTGCCGCAATTCATCGAACAAATGCTCCATCAAGTCGAGTGGGGCCTCCACTCCTCGGCCCACGGACAAGACGTTCTGTATGTACGCTTTCGCGACCAGCTTCTCAAAGCGAGATCGAACGCGGAGCGCTTGGTCGCGGATATTCGAATGATTGCTGACACTGCGGAGAGACTCGCCGATGAAATGGACTTCGAGCTGCTGCTCAACCACCGTCGCAAACTAGTGTCTGTGGGCTTCGATGTGGAAACACGCCACCTTCACCCAGCCTGCTACGACCTGCTTGGCACCGAGTCTCGCACCGCTGTGTTTGTCGCCATCGCAAAGGAAGATATTCCGCAAGAAAGCTGGTTTCTGCTTGGCCGAGCGCACACTCTGGATGGCGGACGGCCAGTGCTGCTCTCCTGGACCGGGACGCTGTTCGAATATCTAATGCCTTCGCTTTGGATGCGTACGTACCCCAATACTCTTTTGGAGCGTTCGCGGACAGCCGCCGTACGGGCGCAACAGACATATGCTGCGCGAAAAGGGGTGCCTTGGGGCATTTCCGAATCCGCATATTTCAAACTGGACGAGGCTGGAAATTACCAGTATCACGCGTTTGGGCTTCCTCATCTCGCACTGCGCACCCGAGAGACGAATGGACTAGTGATATCTCCTTATTCGACATTTCTCGCGCTGAATACTGATCCGGTGGGAGCGTTGCGCAATCTGCACAGAATGGCTGACATGGGATGGTTCGGGAGCCATGGCTTCTACGAGGCTGCCGACTTCACGGTTGCGAAGCACAAGTTCTGGAAGGCTCGACCACAATTGGTACGCTGCTGGATGGCCCACCATCAAGGGATGAGTCTGCTGGCCCTGGCTAATTTTCTCAATGACAACGTCGTGCAGAAATGGTTTCACGCTGAACGGCGTGTACAAGCAACAGAACTGCTACTACACGAAAAGCCGGTTGCGCATGTACGACGCAGAGATATGCCGCGCAGACTTGTTGCGGCATGATCAAATGAGAGAGGGTGCTCCAGGGCAGGATTTTGGACTTGTCTGACGGTGATATGAACTTGTCTGGAAGTGACCTGGGCGGTACGGCTCTTGCACGGGGAGGGGACAGGTTCAGCTCGTGGCCGCTAACGCGTGGCACAGTTTTCTGACCTGCTCTTCGAGCACCACGAACCGTTGGTACTCCCGGCCTTCGAGCAATCCCGTGACGATTCGCGGGTTGCGGTGCAGCATGGGACTGGGCAGGGCCGTGCGCAAGCCGACGTGAACCTCTGCGGCGCCAGTGTGGGCGACAAGAGCGCGGACGTTGTCCGGCTTGATGCCGCTGCCAGGCATGATGACAATTCTGCCATGGGCCCGCTGGATGAGCTGCGCGATCGTCTCCCGTCCCTGCTGGGCAGTGAGTTCACCCCCGGAACTGAGTACGCGATCCGCGCCTGCAGCGCAGACATCGTCCAGTGCGCGAAACAGGTCGGCCGTCATGTCGAACGCTCGATGGAAGGTAACAGCGAGCGGACGCGCCAGATCCGCTAACTGGCGGGTGCGGGCAACATCAACATTCCCATTCGGGTCCAGGATGCCGAAAACGACTCCGTTCGCTCTCATGCGCTTGGCCAGGGCAATGTCGCGCCGCATGGTTTCGAACTCATCTGTGTCGTAGCAGAAATCCCCGGCGCGGGGACGGATCATGACGTGGAGCGCGATCGACACTGCCGCCCGCGCCATCTCGATGAGCCCTGCACTGGGTGTAATTCCGCCCTCAATCAGGCTGCCGCAGAGCTCCACACGTCCCGCCCCACCGCGCTCCGCCGCGACCGCGGAGGCGACGGAATCGACGCAGACCTCAACCATGACCTTCCCCCGCGTCATGCCGCCTGAGCCTCCGGAGTCAGCAACGAGAGTTTAACAACCAGTCAGTGTTATGCCTCGAATATACATGTCACTGATTGTGCGGACGGGTAGGACCAAGGCTGACAGGGCTCAGTTATAATCGGAAAATTCTCCCCCCTATGCGAACCCAGCTTGGCGTGTGGATCGTTATTTTCGCGGCGGCTATCGCGCCCGCTCAGATCGCGCCTCCCAAGCCGCAACCCGCGCCAGCCGCGGCGCCACAGTCCCCGGTCCCGCAGTTTGAAGACCTCGCGCAGAAGGCGGGCCTCACCGTCCCCCACATTTCTTCTCCCGACAAAAAATATATAGTCGAGTCGATGAGCGGAGGCGTCGGCCTGATCGATTGCGACAATGACGGCAAACTCAACATCATCACCGTCAACGGGTCCACCGTGGAGCGCTTTCGCCAGGGCGGCGATCCGATGATCACGCTCTATCACCAGGACGCTGACGTTAAGTTTACCGACATCACTAAAGCGGCGGGCCTCACGCGCAAAGGCTGGGGGATGGGCATCGCCGTTGCGGATTACGACAACGACGGACTGCAGGACATTTATGTCACGGGATATGGCGGCAACGCGCTCTACCACAATCTTGGGAACTGCAAGTTCGAAGACGTCACCGAGAAAGCTGGCGTGGTGGGCGGCGGCTTCAGCACCGGCGCGGCGTGGGCCGATTACGATCGCGACGGCCGCGTTGATCTTTTCGTGTCGCGTTATGTGCATGTCGACATCGACAAGTTGCCGGAGTTTGGCAATGATCCCCGCTTCTGCCGCTTCAAGACCGTGATGGTGCAGTGCGGTCCGTGGGGCATGCCCGGCGAATCGGACTTGCTGTTTCACAATAAGGGTGACGGCACCTTCGAGGAAGTTTCCAAGAAAGCAGGAGTGGACGACCCGCATCATTACTATGGGCTGGGCGCAACCTGGGGCGACTACGACAACGACGGATGGCCCGATCTCTACGTGGCCAACGACGCGGGTCCGAATTTTCTCTACCGCAACAAACACGACGGCACATTCGAAGATGTAGGCCTGCTCTCCGGTGTCGCCCTGAGCGGTGACGGAATGCAGCAGGGCTCCATGGGCGTGGCTTGGGGTGACTATCTGCACGAAGGGCGCCTGTCGATGCTGGTCACGAATTTCGTGGAGCAGGGGTCGACGCTCTATCACAACCTGGGAAAAGACAGCTTTTCTGATGCCAGCACGCGCGCCAAGATCGTGAAGCCCACGTACCCGCTGGTAAGTTGGGGGACGTCTTTTTTCGACATGGATAATGACGGCTGGCTCGATATTTTCATTGCCAGTGGCCACGTCTACCCGCAGGTCGACAGCATTCCCGGAGGCACGCAGTACCGCGAACCCCTGGTGCTGTTTCGCAACCATCGCGACGGAACGTTTGAAGATGTGTCCTCGACCCTGGCGAAGCTGCCGCTGGAATCGAGGCGGGGCGTGGCTTTTGGCGATATCAATAACGATGGCAATATCGACATGGTGATGCTCAATGTGGGTGCGCCGCCTTCGCTACTGCTGAACCGTAACGACAGTCCGAACCATCGCGTTTTGTTCAAGCTGGTGGGGACCAAGAGCAACAAGGCGGCGATCGGTGCGCGAATTACGGTGAAAGCGGGTGCGTTGGTGCAGTTCGACGAAGTGCGCGGCGGAGCAAGCTACCTCTCACAGAACGATTTGCGCCTGCATTTTGGTCTGGGATCGAATGACAAGATGAGCGAAGTGAGCGTTCGCTGGCCAAATGGCGAAACCGAAACTTTGCGGAATATCGCGGCGGATTTCATTTACACAATCACCGAGGGCGCAGGAATCCAGCAGAAGGTCGCATTGCCTCCTTTGCGGTAGCACTGAGATCTTGTCAGAGTCGGGTGGCATGGTTTTTGGCGATGCGTCTTCCGTTTGGGGGGGGAAACGGATCAATGAGCGAAACAGCCGTCCGAGTTCACTGTACAAAATTGAACATTTTCCTCCTTAGGTATTGCTGCATCATCAAAAGTGGTGAAGACTAAGGGGGACTACTCTCAGACCGGTACCGTCTATCTGGTGCCCGGCTTGCAGTTCGAGGCCGGGCGAGAAGTGCGAACTCAACACGGGTCAGCCCCGTCCCTAAGGAGAAAGAAACCCATGCTACGAACTGCGTCTGAAAAAACGAATGAACGGATTTCCAGTAAAGCTTTGCGTTCCTTCCTCACTTCCATAGTGCTGCTGCTGCTCATTGTCCCTCTGTTCGCTGCCGACAAACAGAAAGACGAAGACACGCTTCGGCAAGCCAACCTCGTTTTACAGAAAATGCTCAACAGCAACAACATCTCGCCGACATTGTTGTCAAAGGCTGATTGCGTGCTGATTCTGCCTAACGTGAAGAAGTTCGGCTTCGGTGTCGGCGGCAGCGGCGGCCGTGGTCCCTTGCTTTGCCGCAGCGGCCAAAACTTCGAGGGCAAGTGGTCCTCGCCTGCCATGTATTCAGTCGGCGGTGCTAGCGTCGGTCTGCAGATAGGTGGCTCGTCCACAGATTTTGTCCTCCTGCTCATGACTCCGAAAGTTGTGAATCAGGTTTTGAACGGAAAGACCAAGATGGGAACGGATGCGACAGCAGCGGCCGGCCCAGGCGCGACTGCAGCCAGTGCGTCCGACGTCGACATTCTGACGTACGGTGAGGCCAAGGGAGTGTTCGCGGGCGTATCCCTGGGAGGCGCAACGGTGGAACCAGACGATGACGCGAACTACCGCCTGTACGGCAAGACCCTGACCGCGACCGATATCGTGCGCGGAACCGGCGTTAAGCCATCGGCTGAAGGTCAGTCCCTGGTTGCCGTGCTTGACAAAAAAATCACAAAGCATAGCAACTGAGAGAGGCGCGGCATGGCCGGGCGCCGGCCCTCGGAATTGTCGCGGTCCCGATTCTTATCTGGTACCCAGATCTATCGACAACTGTTGTAATACTTAGCCCTCATTTGGAAAGGGTCGTTCGAAAATACTTCGCGAGTGCCCCCTATTCAATTCCCAGTTGCCTCTGGATCTGTTCCAGCGGCACGCCCTTCGTCTCCGGAACCATGGTCTTCACCCACACGAGTTGAAGAACCATCATCGCGGCAAAGAACGAGAAAACGTAGCCGGGTGGGAAGGAAGCCACCATCCTCGGGAAGAAGGTGGTGAGCATGGCCGCGAAAATCCAGTGCGTGAAGCTGCCGAGTGTCTGGCCTTCCGCCCGATGGCGATTGGGAAATATTTCAGAGATAAAAACCCAAATGACCGCGCCCTGGCCGATTGCGTGGGAGGCGATGAAAGCGAAAATGCATACCGGGACAATCGAGTAATGCCCGGTAAAGAAGGCCCAGGCCACGAGGCCAAGGGAAGCGATGTAACCGAACGAGCCAATAAAGAGGAGAGTCCGCCGGCCCAGTCGGTCAATCAGCCAGAGCCCGACAAACGTGAAGACAAGATTCGTCAAACCGATCCCTATCGACTGCAGCAGGGCGGCTTTCGCGGCGAGGCCTGTCAGTTCAAAGATGCGTGGCGCGAAGTACAAAATCGCATTGATGCCGGAGAGCTGGTTGAAAAAAGCTATCAAGATGGCGAGCAGGATCGGCTTGCGAAGACGTCTTGTCCAGAAATGCCCGGAGGACCCTTCCGCCTCGCTTGCGGCGATGATCTGGTCCGCCTCAGTGTCAATCTCGGTTTTCGACGCATCCGGCTCGATGCGTCGTAGGACTTGCAGAGCCGACTCGCGGTCGCCCTTCCTGCTCAGCAGCCAGCGCGGGCTCTCGGGAAGGCCGAAGCAGAACACCGCGTAGAGTAACGACGGAAACGCGGCCACGCCCAGCATCCAACGCCATGCATTTTCGCCGATGCCTGCCAGCAAGGCGTTCGAGACAAAAGCAACCAGGATGCCAAAAACAATGTTGAATTGGAACATCCCCGCCAGTCGTCCGCGATACTTCGGCGGGGCAATCTCCGAGATGTACATGGGGGCAACCACGGTGGAGATGCCGATGCCCAACCCACCGATGACGCGCGCGACAATGAAAACTGAAACGTTGGGCGCCAAAGCCGAGCCTACTGCGCCGACAAAATACAGAATCCCGATCCAAAGCAGGGTGGCCTTGCGTCCGAACCGGTCCGCGGGCCAGCCACCGAGCAGGGAACCAACCACGGTGCCGTACAAGGCCGAGGCCATGGCGATGCCGTGGAGTCCAGGACTCAGACCCCAAAGCGTCTGAATTGTCTTTTCCGCGCCGGAAATGACGACCGTGTCGAAACCGAAAAGAAATCCGGCCAGTGCCGACGTCAGCGACCAGAAGAAGATGCGACCATTCATAAGTGGGTGGAGACGTTTGCTTCCCAAGAAATCGGAACTGAGAACTGAGAACTGCTCTCACCCCTTGGTCAGCGGATAGCCCTTCTCGCGCCAGCCGCGGATGCCGCCGTCCATCGAGATGACGTTCGTATAGCCCATCTTTTGAAGGTTGTCCGCTGCCAGGGCAGAGCGGAAACCGCCGCCACAGTAAAGGATCATCTCCGTGCCGAGCTCCGGCACACGTGCTTCGATGTCGCGCTCAATGATGCCCTTGCCCAGATGAATGGCGCCGGGAAGATGATCCTTGGCGTATTCGCTCTCCTCGCGTACATCCACGAGCAGAAACTTCTCGCCATGATCTATCTTGGCTTTCACGGCCTCGACGTTGGTCTCACGCACTCGGGTCTTGGCGTCGTCCACAATCTTCAGAAAGCGGGGTGGATGCTGTTGGGCCATGAAAGCTCCTTCGCACGGATACAATGACCGGCGCGTGAGTCACGGGCGACGCTTCGATCAGTGCCCCAACATAGTACCAAGCGCGCTTGGATTGTGCAGGGGCTGGACTGCTAGCATGAACGCGTGGCATCGAAGGCTCCAGCCCGCAAGATCGGCCTGGCGCGCGCATTGTCGAAGCTGGGATACTGCTCGCGCTCGCAAGCTGCGGAGTTGATTCGCGGCGGCCGTGTGCGATTGAACGGGGTTGTGCGGCGCGACTCCGAAACACCGGTTCGCTTGGAGCGGGATCGCATTGTGGTGGATGATCATTCCGTCGAACCGCGGAGGCACATCTACCTCATGATGAACAAGCCTCGTGGGTTCGTGACCACCGCTTCCGACGAAAAAGGCCGGGAAACGATTTATGCCGTGTTGCAGAAATCTGGGACACCTGTGCCATGGATTGCTCCCATCGGGAGGCTCGATAAGGCCAGTGAAGGGCTACTCCTGCTGACCAACGATTCCGAGTGGGGCGCACGGATCGCCGCCCCTGAGACGCACCTCGAGAAAACCTACCACGTGCAAATCGGCAGGGTGGCCGACGAAAAGCTTACGCGGGCGCTCGTTAGCGGGCCGGCGAGTGAACGAGGGGAAGTCCTCCGCGCAGTCCAGGCCCGGGTGCTCCGTTCCGGGGAGAAAAACTGCTGGCTTGAGATCGTCCTCGACCAAGGTAAGAACCGCCAAATCCGACGCATGCTGGAGGTACTCGGAGTTGAGGTGCTCAGGTTGGTGCGCGTGGCCATCGGGCCGCTGCAACTGGGCAAGCTGGCAAAGGGGTCGTGTCGGCTTCTGACCACCGAAGAGAAATTCAGCTTGGATCGCGCCCTGGGCGACCCTTTAACCACGAAAGGCACGAAGTAGAACGAAGGAGAACTGTTCTGTTTTTCATCCGTGTTACTTTGTGCCCTTCGTGGTTGCTCGAGTTTGATTTCGCCATTTGGGAGGCCGCCTCGCGGAGCATGCTAGACTCGGCCCTCTGCCTCGAGGAGTCTGGTTGTATGGGTGATCTTACTTTCCTATCCGCGGTCAGAATGGCGCAGCAAGTCCGTGAGAAGCGGATCTCGCCGGTGGAACTCGCCGACGCCCATCTCGCGAAAATCGAGAGATTGAATCCGAAGTTGAACGCGTTCGTCCACGTGGATGCAGAGCGAGTGCGCCGCGACGCCCGCGACGCCGAAGCGGCGGTCACGAGTGGAAAGCCCCTCGGTCCGCTGCACGGCGTTCCGATCAGCATCAAGAGTTCGTTGGACGTGGCGGGACTGCGATGCGAGGCGGGCACACGCCTGCGCGCTGGATACGTGGCGACCGAAGACGCACCTCTGGTCGCGCGCCTGCGCCAGGCGGGCTCGATCGTGCTGGGCGTGACAAACACGCCAGAACTCCTTATGGCATGGGAGACGGACAACCTTGTGTACGGCCGCACCAACAGTCCTTGGGATCTCGCATGCACCCCGGGCGGTTCCAGCGGCGGCGAAGCAGCGGCGATTGCGGCTGGGATGTCGGCGGGCGGCGTCGGCAGCGATGGCGGCGGATCGATTCGAGTGCCGGCGCATTTCAGCGGCATCTGCGGACTCAAGCCCACTCCGGGACGCGTTCCGGCGACCGGGCACTTTCCTGCGGCGGGCGGGCCCTTTGCCCTGATCGGCGTCGTCGGTCCCATGGCCCGGATCGTAGCCGATGTGAAGGCATTGTTCGAGGTCATGCAGGGTCCGGACGGCGGCGACACTTGTGCCGCCCCCGTGACCCTGCGCTGGCCGAGCGACAACGAAGTCAGGAAGCTGCGCATCGGTTATTTCGAAGACGATGGGCGCACACCTGTGACGGCCGAGACTCGTGCCGCCGTAAGAGGCGCTGCAGAAGCCCTGCGGGGAGCGGGATTTGAGGTCGATGCGTTTTGTCCGGAGGGCCTCGAAGAAGCGCGCCAGTTGTGGAAGAAGTTCTTCGTCAAGGTTGCGGGCATGCTGATCGGCCCGATGTTCCTCGGACGCGAGCGCGACTTAAGCCCAGTTCTGAAGCAATTCCTCGACTGGTCTGCCGCGGAGCCACCGCTGACCGGCGAGACGCTGCTCGAGGCGTGGATTGGCCGCGACATTTTGCGCGCCAAGGTTCTCGCGCAAATGCGGAAGTATCCCATTCTGTTGTGCCCGGCGGCGGCGATTCCTGCTTTCCGCCACGGGCAACGCAGTTGGACCATCGAGGGCAAAACGGTAAACTACCTCGACGCCTGGAGCTACGCCGAATGGTTTAATCTGCTGGGCAATCCCGCGGCCGTAGTTCCTGTGAGCCGATCCTTGGAGGGCCTTCCTATCGGCGTGCAGATTGTTGGCAGGCCGTGGGAGGAAGAGCAGGTGCTGGCGGTCGCGTCGGTTCTGGAAGCAGAGTGCCAGGCGTGGCGAGTACCGCCGATCAGCTGACAGGGAGCGCTCGGTTCGCTCTAGTATTTTTGTATTATTCCGCCCTGTCGGCCGCCCTGTATAACTTTATCTGCGCGGGATTTCAGCCACTGTGGGGCTGACTTCGTCATCCCTGTCGCACGTCGTTGCCCATGTGGGAAATGCCAACATCTGGGGGATTCGTCGGCCGGGCCCTGTCGTGGCTGGTGGCGTTTCTACTGGTCTCCGCTGCGTATCTGTACCCGTTTCCTCGGCCGAATATTTTCTACGCAGGCGTAGTCCTGCTACACGCTGCGGGAGGTGCGCTCGCCGCGATCCTGCTCATCCCTTCGTTGTTCAATCTGCTTCGCACGGGTAGTTTCTCGTCCCGAACCGGATGGCTGCTGATCGCGGGAGGAGCCGTTCTGGGGCTGATCCTCATCAAGACTGGAACTCCGCGAACGGAATGGAACAAGCTTTATTTCCACATCGTGATTTCACTTGCCGGCATCGCCCTGTTGATTGCGGGTTGGCTGGGCGGTCGCAAATCGGGCCTGGGCGCGGCTTCGGTGCGCGCTGCGTTCTGTCTGGTGGTGCTCGCGGGCATTGGATACGGAGCGCGCTACATGCGCGAGAGCTGGCAGACGCGCAACCGGATCGAAAATCCGACGATGCCCCCCTACAATATGAACGGGGAAGGCGACGGACCCGATGGTGCCTTCTTCCCGAGTTCGGCGCAGGTTTATGGCAAGCAGAAAATTCCCAGTAAGTTCTTCATGGAATCCGATTCCTGCAAGCGCTGCCATGAAGATATCTACAACCAGTGGTTCAGTTCCGCCCACCATTTCTCGTCGTTCAACAATCAGTGGTACCGCAAGTCGATCGAGTACATGCAGGATACGGTTGGCACCAAACCCTCGAAGTGGTGCGGCGGCTGCCACGATCCCGCGGTGTTGTACGCGGGCTTGATGGACACGCCGATCAAGCAGATCGTGCACCGGCCTGAGGCGCAGGCGGGGCTGGGCTGCATGATGTGCCACTCCATCGCAAACGTGAAGAGCACGATGGGGCAGGGCGATTTTTACCTCGAATATCCCAAGCTGCACGAGCTCGCGGCCACTCAGAATCCGGTGGCGCGGGCCCTGCATGATTTTCTGATCCGGCTGAATCCGGAGCCGCACCGGCGCGTGTTCCTCAAGCCCTTCATGCGCGACCAGACGGCGGAGTTCTGTTCGTCGTGTCACAAGGTGCACCTCGACGTGCCAGTGAATCACTATCGCTGGTTCCGCGGTTTCAACGAATACGACAACTGGCAGGCCAGCGGAGTATCCGGGCAAGGAGCACGGTCGTTCTACTATCCTCCCAAGCCGCAGCAGTGCGCCGACTGCCACATGCCTGCTGAGGCCTCGAAGGACGCGGGCAACATCAACGGCTTTGTGCACTCGCATCGGTTTCCCGGCGCGAACACGGCGGTACCCACGGCGAATGAAGATGCTCCTCAACTCAAGCTCACCGAAGACTTCCTGAAGAGCGGCGCGCTCACCGTGGATATCTTTGCGCTGTCTCCGGCCCAGGCTCCTCTGAAGCCCGGTGCGACGACTCAGTCGGAACTCTCCACGACGTTCGCGGTGGGAGAGGAAGCCGAAAGCAAGGTCACCGCTGAGACCGGCGGCGTGGTTGCTCCGGTTACGGCGCCGCTGAACCTGGTGCAGCCCCCCCTGCGCCGCGGGGACACGGTGCGCTTGGATGTAGTCGTGCGGACGAAGAAAGTGGGACACTTTTTCCCCGGCGGCACGGTTGATGCCTACGACACCTGGCTCGAATTGAAAGGGACCGACGACAAGGGGCAGACCATTTTCTGGAGTGGTATGGTCGAGGACAACGGGCGTGGTCCGGTAGAAAAGGGAGCGCACTTCTACCGTTCCTTGCAGATCGATGCCCATGGCAATCCGATTAACAAGCGCAATGCGTGGGCGACGCGAGCGGTCGTGTATGTGAGGCTCATCCCGCCCGGCGCGGCCGACACGGTACATTACCGCATGGCCATTCCAGAGCATGCGGGCAACAAGATCACGCTGCATGCGCGGCTCTGTTATCGGAAGTTCTCGTGGTACGGAACGCAAGAGGCGTTCGCCGGAATGCCTGATCCGACGAAGCCCAACGGGGTGTCTCCCGATTACGACGACCGGCCAACCGTATTCACCGCATCTCTCAGCGGAGTTTCGGCGAAGCAAGAAAAAATTCCCGATCTGCCGATTGTTACCATTGCCGAGAACGAAGTCACCCTCCCAGTCGTCGCGCACGACGCTGCCGCGGCTGCGCCGAAGACCATCGTCCGCAAGGAAGAATGGCAGCGCTGGAACGATTACGGAATCGGCTTATTCTTGCAGGGAGATTTGAAAGGCGCCGCGGCGGCCTTCCAGAAGGTGACCGAAGCAGATCCGAATAATCCGGACGGTTGGGTGAACATTGGCCGGTGCGCGGTGCAGGAGGGAGACATGGCACGAGCCCGCACGGTGTTGGAGAAGGCTCTGGCTTTATCTCCGAACCTGGCCCGCGCCAATTTCTTCTACGCCAAAGTACTGCGCGCGGACGGAAACTACGACGGCGCGGCGGCGCGATTGCAGATTGTGCTTGCGCAATATCGGCGTGATCGGGTGGCGATCAACGACCTGGGGCGCGTGCTGTTCCTGCAACGCAAGTATGATGAGGCGGTGAAGGTTCTTCAGTCGGTGCTCGCGATCGATCCGGAAGACTTGCAGGCGCACTACAACCTGATGCTGTGCTACAACGGCCTCGGCCAGGAGAAGTTAGCCAAGGAGCACGAGACACGCTACATGCGATTCAAAGCCGATGAGTCCTCGCAGGCGATCACCGGCCCCTACCGCCAGATTCATCCCGAAGACAACAATGAAAGGCAGTCGGTGCATGAGCACGTCTCGGTGCCGCTGCCGCTAATCACACCAACCCATGTGGGGACAGTCGCCCCGACTGTCCGGCCGGGCAAAGCCCGGCCCGTTTCCACCGCAACAGCTGCCGGGGCCTCTCGATAATGAGGCGACTTCACGGGCCATCCTCTCTTTCTTTCGCCGCTACGCATTTGATCTGGGCAGTGACGGCGGCCATGCTGACAGTCACCGCTGCCTACGCTCAGCAGGTTCACTTCCGCGACGTCACCACGCAGTCAGGAATCCGCTTCTCCCATAACAACGGCGCCTTCGGAAAGAAGTGGTTACCGGAGACCATGGGCCCGGGCTGTGCCTTCATCGATTACGACAACGACGGATACCCCGACATCATTCTGATCAATGGAGATGATTTTCCCGGGCATCCTCACGCTGGGGCGACCACGCTGAAGCTCTATCACAACAACGGCAACGGGACATTCACCGATGTCACGCGCCAGGCGGGCTTGGCTGTCCCCATGTTCGGGCTGGGCGTGGCGGTTGGAGACTACGACAACGACGGTTTCGACGATCTGTTCATCACCGCGCTGGGTCAGAGCCATCTGTTTCACAACAACGGCAACGGCACGTTCACCGATATCACCAAGTCCGCGGGAATGTGGGGACCGGGCGAGTTCTCGACCAGCGCCGCCTGGGTGGACTACGACCGCGACGGCAAACTCGATCTCGTGGTTGCGAACTACGTGCAGTGGACCGAGCCAGGCGACCTGTATTGCACGATCGACGGCGCCCACAAGTCGTATTGCACTCCCGAGTCGTACAAAGGCACGTCGGTGCGCCTGTGGCACAACCTGGGCGGCGGCAAGTTTGAAGACACAACGCAGAAGGCCGGGCTGGGCGATCCCACTTCGAAGAGCCTGGGCATCGCGATTCTCGACTACAACGGCGATGGCTGGCCCGACATCCTGATCGCCAACGACACGCAGCCCAACAAGCTTTACCTCAACAAGAAAGATGGCACGTTCGAGGAGCGGGGCGTGGCGGCGGGCATCGGGTTCAGCGAGGACGGGATTGCGCGAGCGGGCATGGGCGCCGACGCCGCCGACTACGATCGCAGTGGTCATCCTAGCGTTTTGATCAGCAACTTCGCCAATCAGATGGTCTCGCTCTATCACAACGAGGGCAATGGACTGTTCGTCGACGAAGCCCCGCAGTCCGAGGTGGGCCGAGCCACGCTGGTCACGTTGGGCTTTGGCTGTTTCTTTTTCGATTATGACAATGATGGCTGGCAGGACATTTTCGTCGCCGACGGCCACATTGAAGACCAGATCGAGCGCGTACAGAAGCGGGTCAGTTATGCCGAACCTCCGCACCTGTTCCGCAATCTCAGCGGTGGAAAATTCACGGAAGTCACCGCGCAGATGGGGAGCGCGTTCGCCGCCCCCAAAGTGGCGCGGGCCGCGGCTTACGCGGACATCGACAATGACGGCTACCTTGACGTTTTGCTGACCACGAACGCGGGGCCGGCATACTTGTTCCACAACGAGGGCGGGACAAATCAGAGTCTGCGCGTCAAACTGGTAGGCACGAAGTCGAATCGCGACGGCATTGGGGCGGTCGTCCGCGTGACGACTGGAAGCGACAAGCAGTGGAAGATGCTCCGCTCCGGGTCGAGTTACCTGGCGCAAAGCGAACTGGTGCTGACCTTTGGCCTGGGCGCGTTAACCAAAGTCGACAGCATTGAGATTCAGTGGCCCAGCGGGCAAGTGGACAAGCTTTTGAACATCAATGCCGGCCAGACGGTCACCGTGCAGGAAGGGAAGGGCGTGATCGCGAACCGGGCGTACGGCAAAGCGCACTAGGAACCTTTCACCACGAGGGACACGAAGTTTCACGAGGAAGACAAGTCAAGACACAGGCGCCCTTCGTGTACCTTGGTGTCCTTTGTGGTTAAATCTTGAACGAAATGAATCTTCGATTTTCTTCTGCTCTTATCGCCACATGGCTGGCTGCTTTCGGCCTGCTCTCTCCCGAGTCGAAGCCGAATCCGATCGAAGCCGCGCGCCTGAATAATCTCGGTGCCGCCTACATGAACCAGCAGCTATTCGAGAAGGGATTGAAATATTTTCAGCAGGCTGCGGAGGCCGATCCCAAGCTGGCGATCGCGCGACTGAACGAGGGAATCGCATACCTGAACCTGCAAAAAGTGGACGAAGCGAAGGCCGCCTTCGAAGACGCGATCAAACAGGATCCGAAGAGCCCCAACGCGTGGTACGGCCTTGGGATGCTCGCCAAGAACACGGGCGACGCGCAAGGGGCGATCGATGCGTTCAAACACGTGATCGAGATCGACGCGAACGACGCCGACACCTGGTATTTTCTGGGCACCGCGTACGTGCAGGCCAAGCAGTTTCCACAATCCATCGGTGCTTTCGAGCACGCGCTGAAACTCAACCCGCATCACGCCTCGGCGGAATTCGGATTGTCCCGGGCGTACCAGCAATCCGGCGACGTCGACCACGCCCGCGAGCATCTGAAGAAATTCCAGTACATCACGCAGAACAAAATCGGCGCACCGATGAGCCTGGCTTACGGGGAGCAGGGCCAGTACTCACGCGCCGTGGAGTCGCCGCAAGCAGCACTAAAGCCGCCCGCGCAGATCAAAGTGCAGTTTGTGGACGTGACCAAACAAGCTGGATTGACATCGCAGCCCGCCGCGTCTTCCGGTTTTGATTTCACTTCTCTCGGTCCGGGCGCATGCTTTATTGACTACGACAACGATGGCCAGATCGATATCTTTCTTCCCGGCAGCGGGTCACAGGGCGGAATGTCTCTTTATCACAATCTAGGAAAAGGCAAGTTTCACGAAGTGACGAAGGAGGCTGCTCTCGATCCTGCGGTTCACGGCCTTGCCTGCACTGCAGGCGATTATGACAATGATGGGTTTACCGACCTTGCAGTGACTACGAAGGATCGCGTGATTCTGTTCCACAACGAGAAAAACGGCACGTTCAAAGACGTCACGGAGCAGGCAGGCCTGCCGCTTCGGGAAGGCGTCGGCAAGGCCCCCAATCAGAATGCCTCTTCGAGCGCAGATTCAAGTGGGCTCATGCCGGTTGGGGTTGCGTTTGTGGACTATGACCACGATGGCGACATCGATCTCTACGTGATGCGATCGGCGCCGGCGAAATACGTCTCCCCATCCGGACGTACCGGATACAACACCCTTTGGCGCAACAACGGGGACGGAACTTTTACCGACGTGACAGATTCGACGGGGCTGTTTGGCAATACGTCGAGCGTCGCCGCCGTCGGTACAGACTTCAATAATGATCGTGCGGTGGACCTGGTGGTTACCGGTGGTGCGAAGGGGCCTGCTCTGTTGGAAAATCCGCGCGAAGGGAAGTTCCAATTGCGCGAACTGTGGGGCAAAAACGGTCCGTCGAGGCCGACCGGCGTTGCGGTCCTCGACTTTGACCATGATGGCTGGATGGATATCGCGCTGGCGAACCAGGAGGCTCCCGCGATCACGCTTTGGCGTAACAATCGCGGAAAGAGCTTCGACCCCGTGAGTCTTCCTGTTCCGCAGTGGTTTCAGGCCTTTGGCATTGCGGCGTTTGACTATGACAACGACGGCTGGGTTGATGTCATTGCAGTCGGAGAGACGCCGGGAAAGGGCAAGGGGGAAATTCGTCTGTTCCGCAACCTCGGTCCCGATGGCTTCAAGGACGTGACCGCCGATGTTGGCCTCGACAAAGTCGAATTGTTCGAGCCACGTGACATCATCACGGGGGATTTCGACAATGACGGTGCGACCGACCTTTTGATCACGCAGAGCCGGCAGCCCGCCGTGCTGCTGCGTAATGAAGGCGGCAACCAGAATCACTGGCTGCGGCTCTCGCTCAAGGGACTGGCTGACAACAAATCTGCCATCGGCACCAAGGTCGAAGTCTTCTCCGGCGGCAACCGGCAGAAGTTTGAGATTGCGGGATCGAACGGCTACCTGGGACAGAATTCCACCGACATCGTCGTCGGCCTGGGCGAGTCGAAGGAAGCCGACATCGTCCGCATGCTGTGGCCGACTGGCGTGCTGCAAGATGAAATCAAAGTTGCCGGGGACAAGCAGCAGGACTTTCTCGAGATCGACCGGCGCGGCAGTTCCTGCCCGACACTGTTCGTCTGGAACGGCGAGCGTTACGAATTTGTCGCGGATATGCTGGGAGCGGGTGTGGTTGGACACTGGGTAGGGCCAGGACAGCGAGATATTCCGCGACCCGTTGAATACATCAAGATTGATCGCAACATGGTTCGGGGGAAGGAAAACCCTCGCCCCCACGGAGCTTGTCATCCTGAGCGAAGCGAAGGACCTGTGCACTCTCCTGCCAGTTGCACGGATCCTTCGCCGCCAAAGGCTGCGGCTCAGGATGACAAGGGGATGGAAAGCCCG
This sequence comes from Candidatus Sulfotelmatobacter sp., assembly GCA_049792875.1. Taxonomy (GTDB): domain Bacteria; phylum Acidobacteriota; class Terriglobia; order Terriglobales; family Acidobacteriaceae; genus Sulfotelmatobacter. The sequence continues at coordinate 32,858 of JBARBI010000189.1, read as the reverse complement.
GAGAAAACTTTGAGCTTCCGTTTCATGGAACCGCTGGAGGAGGCCGTGTACCTCGATCAGGTGCGGCTGCTGGCTGTCGATCACGCTGCCGGCGTCGAGGTTTATCCCAACGAATATTTCGCGTCGAATCCGCCATATCCGCCGTTCAAACTTGTAGTGAGCCACGACGCCCGTCCACCGGCCGGAGCATGGGATGACCACGGACACGATGTCCTGCCGGATCTGCTGGCACACCGTTACTTCGGCGATTTCGCGCTGACGCAATTTCTGGGATTCGCCAAGCAGCACAGTCTCACCCTCGATCTTGGCGAAGCGTATCGCGGAGGGCCGCTATGGCTGCTATTGCATGGCGAGGTCGAGTATTTCTCCGCGAACAGCATGTACGCCGCATCACAAGCTGGGATTGAGGCGATCTCGCCGTATGTGGAGGCTCTCCTTCCAAACCGAAAAGACGCGAACGGGCAGTGGAAACGCGTGATTGATGACATGGGTTTTCCCGCGGGCGGTCCGCGTACTATGACTGCCGATCTGACCGGCAAACTTCCACCGGGCACGCGGAAGATTCGAATCACGACGAACCTGCAGGTTTATTGGGACGGCATACTGATCGACCGTACCGAGCAATCTCGCGAGATTCCTCACCCCGGTGAAAGCGCGGGGCTTCGGGATGACGCCGACGGAAACCAGGATCGAGGGCGGAACGTGCGTCTGACTTCGGTTCCGCTCGTGCAGGCCGATCTTGAATTTCACGGATATCCGTTCAAGATCGAGGGCACGCCTCCTGGGAACGTGCAGTACGTCTATGAAAGAGCCAGCGCGACCGGCCCCTACACTCGTCCGTCTGGAACCTACACCCGCTACGGCGACGTGCTGCCATTGCTGACAGCGACGGATGACAAACTCGCAGTCTTTGGCTCAGGCGATGAAGTCCGGCTCGACTTCGATCCTTCCCACCTCCCCGCCCTCCCCAAGGGCTGGGTGCGCGACTATTTCTTTGCGGCCAATGGCTACGAGAAAGACATGGACTTCTATGCTGCCGAAGGAAACTATGTCGCGCCGCTGCCCTTCCTCAGCATGGGCGACTATCCCTACACGCCGAAGAAATCATTTCCTCTCGACGACGCGCATGTGAACTACCTACTCGAATACAACACGCGCCATATGTCCGGTAATGAGCAACGGGGGTACTGGTTCGATTACGGGGATTGGCGATAAAGTATCTACAGAATCGTTTTAATATTGACAGTTTCGGCTCCGCCATAATCCAATAGCCGGACCCATGGAAAACACTCCCGCGCCTTCTTCCGCCGCGCCCCGACTCCGCCGCACGCTCACGCTTTGGGACTTGATTTTCTACGGCATCGTTCTCATCCAGCCCATTGCGCCGGTGCCCCTGTATGGCGTGGCGCAGAAGCTTTCCGATGGCCACTTTGTAACCATCATTCTGATCGCGCTGTTCGCGATGCTTATCACCGCGGTCAGTTACGGACGCATGGGCGCCCTGTATCCGACCGCGGGTTCGGCCTACACCTATGTGGGAAAGGGACTCAACCCGCATCTGGGATTTCTGGCGGGCTGGGCCATGATCCTGGACTACCTGCTGCAGCCACTGATCAACACGGTTTGGATTTCGACGGCGCTGCATGAGCGCTACGTGCAGCAGGTGCCGTTTGTGGTCTGGGCGTTGCTCATCGCGGGCATCATGACCGTGTTGAATCTCGCCGGGGTGAAGTCCTCCGCTCGTGCCAACAAAGTCTTACTGGCGATTATGTCGGTAGTGGTGGTCTTTTTCGTGTGGTTGGCAATCCGTTACCTGTGGCACGGGCAAGGATGGGCCGGCCTGCTGTCGACTGAGCCGTTCTACAACCCGAAGACGTTTAACTCGCATAAGATCCTGACCGCCACTTCCTTTGCTGCGCTGACCTATATCGGTTTTGACGGTGTGACCACGCTGGCCGAAGACGTGGAGAATCCGAAGCGCAACGTCTTGCTCGCCGTGGTCCTGACCTGTATCTTCGCCGGCGTGTGCAGTGGGTTTGAAGCCTATCTGGGGGCGCGGGTGTGGCCCGACTGGCACACGTTTCCGAATCTTGAAACTGCGTTCATGGATATCTGCAGCCGGGTCGGAGGACTGGTGCTGTTTAATGCCATGGGCTTCATCTTGATAGTGGCGGCCTTCGGCAGCGGATTGACGGGCACGCTGGGTGCGGCGCGGTTGCTCTTCGGCATGGGCCGCGACGGTGTTCTGCCGAGGAAGTTTTTCGGCTACCTCAAGCCCGGCAGCAGCACTCCGACCTACAACATTCTGCTGATTGGCGGTATCGCGTTTCTTGGGGCCGTGCTGCTGAACTCCATCGGCAGCGCGTACGAACATGCGGGCGAACTGCTCAATTTTGGCGCGTTTCTCGCATTCATGGGCGTCAACTTTGCGTGCTTCTGGCAGTTCTCGGTAATTGCGAGGAAGGCCGGCGCCGAGCGGCGCCTCTTGCGCGATGCGATTCTGCCGCTGATCGGTTTTGCGTTCTGCCTCCTGATTTGGTGGAACCTGAATAACCTGGCCAAGACCGTCGGTGGCATCTGGTTCGCGATCGGAATACTCTACGTCGGATACAAGACCAACTGGTTCCGGTCGAAGCCGGTGATGATTGATTTCAGCGACTCCTAAGACGTGAGTGTTTTGCTATTTGGGTAGAAACGATTCGTCCGGGTGCCCCATTTCTCGCGTCCTTTGCGAGAAGTGGGGCTCTTCGCCTGAAACGAACAAAAGCCCCACTTCTCCCAAAACCAGGGAGAAGTGGGGCACCCGGATATACCCCCATCAATCATTCAATTCTTTACGGCTCCACGTTCCAGCCGCTGATCTCCAGTGTGGGCTTCGTCGTGCCTAACGCGCTGGCGCGGTAGGTCGCTGTCAATTCGCGTTTCTCGCCGGGCAGGAGGGAAATGTAGTTGTCTTCCCACACCACCGGGAGAATCTCCTGTCCCTTCTCACCCTTGTTGACTTTCAGGCGCACAAAGAAGGCGAGAGCCTTGCTTGGGTTCTCGAGAACAACGCGGGTGATTTCTTCTTCGCCTTTGCGTTCGCTGCGGTCGGCGACTTTCAGTTTCACTTTCGGCAGTTGTGACAACGCCGTGAAGTCGGCATAGGAAGCCGTGGGAGTCATCCACCAATTGGCCTTTGCCCAGTCGAGCGTCTCGGGTTTGGTCGAGAGCCAGTAAAGGTTCGAGCCCACGAGTTTGCCGGCTGAATCTTCCAGGCGCAGAAGGAGGAAATACGTCGGGCTCAGCCCGGCGACGTCCGGTAGCGCAAAGATCTTCGCGGTGCTGTCGGCGGGAGCATCGACCGTGTTCGATTGCGTGAACTTCTCGGTTGCGTCCAGGTTGTAGATCTTGGTCGTGAGCCTAAGGCCCTTTGCATCTTCATATTGGCTGCTGACCAACCAGATCGAGTGATCGTCGTAGCCGTAGACCGGATGCAGGGCTTCCATGGCGCGCTTGGCGCCGAAGTATCCGCCGCCGGGACGCAAGTAGTAGTCGTAGAGATGCCAGATCATGGACGGCCAGGCGTTGTTGAGCATCCATTGAATGACGCCGGTGGCCTGATACTTGTTGCGGCTGTAGGCCTCGTACATGGCGCGCACGCCTTCGTAGGTCTGCATCTGCGACTTCGTGGCGAAGTCGTCCACGTTGTCCGACTTGCCGTAGCGGTTGGCGAGCGCGTCGCTGAAAACGTTGATAGTTTTGAACTCGCCACCGCCCGCGTGGTAATTCCAGACGTCGTCGATGGGCCACATGTGGTTCTTGCCCACCATCGCGCGGATGCTCTCCACTGGCGGAACAGCCGGTCCCATGCTGGTTTCCGTGTTGAAGCCGTACGCGCCGCCGCAGCCTCCAGGATTGCACTGCTTGCGTCCGGGCTGGCCCTCCGGAGTGTCGACCTGCCAGTAGCTGGGCGCGACGTATTCATAGGGCCCGGTCATCTTGACGCCGCTGTCGCCGGTGACGCTGGTTTTCTTTCCCGTAGCGGACGAAACAACAGGGTTCGGCCAGAACAACTCCTTTTCGACGTCGAGATACATCTGCTCTACATCCGGCGGAGGCGCATTGTCGCTGCCGTTCAGCCACATCACGAGGCTGGGATGGCTGCGCAGGCGGTAGATCTGGTCGCGCAGCGACTGCTTTGCGATTTCAAAATCCACCGGTTTCCAGCGCGGCCAACGCTCCCAGAAATCGCAGCAGCACCATCCCGCCATGACGAGGATGCCCTGGTGATCGGCTAGGTCGAAAAATTCCTGGGTCTCGAGCTTGCCTTCGAGGCGGACGGTGTTAAGGCCCATGTCACGGACGTAGCGGAATTCGTCCTGCAAGCGCTGCGAATTTTCGCGCAGCATAAGGTCAGGCGTCCAACCGCCGCCACGAATGAGAATGTTCTTGCCGTTGATGTGGAAGGCGCGGCCTCCGATCGAATTGAAATCGGAGGTGACTTCACGAATGCCGAACTCGGTAGCCGAATGGTCGCTGACCGTGCCGTTGGCCTCGAACTCCATATGCAGAGGATAAAGATTCGGCTTGCCCATCTGTGTCGGCCACCACAGGCGCGGGTTGGAGAAGACGAGTTGCGGGAATGTGTCGGCCGTGAAGGTGACGTCTTTCGCTTCATTGGGAGCGAGTTCGACATCTTGTTCGAACTTGACCGACTCGATTTGACCTTTGAGTGTGCCCTTGACCGGCTGATTCGTTCCATTCTTCACCTGCGCGGTGACGGTGAGCTGCGCGCTATCGTTCGCGGGCATATTCAGCTTCGACACCACTGTGGGATAGCGCAACGCCACCGGGCCGCTGTAGGTGAGATAGACTTCGCGCCACAGTCCCATGTTCTTGTCGGGCGGGGCGGGATTCCAGTCGACGAAGGTGATGGCGAGGTCGTGGTCGGTGGGCGAAAAGACCTGAACCGCGAGGACGTTCTCCGCGCCGGGCTTGACGCCTTCGCTCACATTAAACTCGTACGTCCGCCAGGCGCCGGCGACATCATCGGAGTTGGCAATCTGTTTTCCGTTGAGGAAGATGTTGGCGCGATAGTTGATGCCGTTGAATTTCAACCAGACCGTCTTGCCTTTGTACGATGTCGGCACGGTGAACTGTTTGCGGTACCACCACGAGACCGCGAAGGGGCTGTCGGGTGCCATCGGAATGTTGGAAAAATTTGCGCCGATGGGATAGTTGACGCCTGGGAGGTCGCGAAGGTTCATGCCGAAAAGCGGATCGGGGAAAGTCTTGTCCTTAACCAGCGCAGCCACGACGGTTGTGGGCACGGTCGCCTCATGCCATCCTTGGGGAGAAAACTGCGGGGTCGAGATGACTTCTCCCTTGGCTTCGACCTTGGCCGAAGTCTGCAGAGACCAACCATCCTGGAACTCCACTTTGGCTCCTGTGGCGTGCCTCATCTGGGTTGCGTCTTGGGCCGGAAGGGATGAAACCAGCAGGATTTGAGTCAGAACGGATAGAGTGATTGCCAGTCGCTTGCCTGAGTTCATGGTGCTCCTAATCAATGGCGTTACGGGCTCGTCGATCAAAGGGCGACAAGGCCCGAAAAGATCCCCGAGAATGGATAACATTTATATTAATTCGTTTCAATAGCGGAGTTTTGTAATAATTTGGGTTGCCGGATTCGGGCTGCCTTGGCCGCTAAGAGGGCCTTTTCACCCTGGCTGCCGTTCCTACTCTTCAACGATACGCCGTCCGGAGGGAGGGGGCCTGCCTAGTTTATAATTAAAAACTCGCCTTTCCACTCTGGAGTGATAAGAAAATGATTCGATTTCTACAAAAATCCGGGCAGACCACGAAGTATATCCTCGGCGGGCTGCTGCTGATCATTTGTGCCTCGATGGTAATAACACTGATTCCCGGCGGCCTGGGCGGGGACGTACTGAGCAGCTCGCCGGGCAAGGGCATCGTCGCCAAGGTGGATGGCGGAGATATCAGCGCCGATGAAGTGCGCCTGACCGCGCGGCAGATGGCGCAGCAGGAGGCGCAGCGTTATGGGGAGATGGCATCGAAAATAATGCCATTTCTAATCCAGCAGGAAACCTTGCGCGCGGTCGACCAGTTAATCAACCGCCAGGCTCTGCTGAGCGAAGCGGGGCGAATGGGGCTGCGCGTATCTCCGGAGGAAGTCAAAGACGAACTGCAGCACGGGCGCTATGCGGCGACCTTTTTTCCCGGAGGCAACTTCATCGGCCAGGCGGAATACGAAGAGATGCTGCAGCGGGCGAACCTGACGCCCGCCAAGTTTGAAGAGGCCGTGGGCAACGATATTCTCCTCACCAAGTTGCAGGCTCTCATTTCCGGCAGCGCCACGGTGAGTGAAGCAGAGATTCACGAGCAATTCATCAAGCAGAATTCCAAGGTCAAGTTCGACTACGCGGTGTTGAAACAGGACGATTTGCGTAAGGGCCTGCATCCGACGGACGCAGAACTGAAGGCGTTTTACGAGAGCCACAAGGCGAGCTATGCGAACTCGGTCCCCGAGAAGCGCAAGGTTAAGTATGCCGTCATTGAAACCGGCAAGGCTGCGGCCGAAGTCCAGGTTACACAGGAGGACCTGCGCGCTTATTACGATCAGCATCGCGACCAGTACCGCGTTCCGGAACAGGTAAAGGTGAGCCACATCCTGATCAAGACACCGCTGCCCGGCCCTGACGGCAAGGTAGACGAGAAGGGCGTGGCCGAGGCCCAAAGGCGCGCCGAAGATTTGCTGAAGCAGTTGAAGAGCGGCGCCAAGATGGAGGATCTGGCGAAGAAATATTCGGAAGATCCCGGTAGCGCGAAGCAGGGCGGATCACTCGGTTGGATCGGCAAAGGGCAGACGGTCCCCGAGTTTGAGAAGACTGCGTTCTCACTCCCCAAGGGTCAGATGAGCGATCTGGTGAAGAGCAGCTACGGCTTCCACATCATTCGCGTCGACGATAAGCAGGAAGCTCACATGAAGACCTTGGACGAGATGAAAGCCGAGATCGAGCCAGTCCTGAAGCATCAGAAGGGACAGCAGATCGCGCAGCAGAAGGCTGACACATTGCTGAAGCAGGCCCGGTCACAGAGTTTGGACGCGGCCGCGGCGGCGCAAGGCATTTCCGTAATCAATTCCGACTTCTTTGCCCGCAAGGATATGTTGCCCGGACTGGGGCCGGCGCCGCAGTTTATGGACGCGGTATTCGCGGCAGCCGAAAAGTCGCCGCCGGATGTGGCTCCGGCATCGCAAGGCATCGTGGTGTTTCAGTTGCTGGCCGTGAAGCCGGCGGCGACGCCGACGTTTGAAGAGATCCATAGCCGGGTGGAGGAAGAATTCAAGAACGAGCGCTCCTCGATTCTACTGTCGCAGAAAATCCAGGAACTGTCGGACCGCGCCAAGGCCGAACACGATCTGAAGCGCGCGGCGAAGGAACTGGGTGCGACCATGAAGACCAGCGACTTCGTTCTGCCCGACGGACAAGTTCCTGACGTGGGCTCGATGTCCGGACCGGCCGCGGTAGCCTTCACCATGAAGCCGGGAGAGATCAGCGGCCCCATCAATAGCGGCGCCAATGCCGTTGTGCTGGCGGTGATCGAGAACCAGCAGCCTACGGAAGCAGACTTTGCCGCGAAGCGCGATCAGATCCGCGATCAACTGCTCGTGGGCAAGCAGCAGGAGCGCTTTGCTCTTTTCGTTTCCGGCTTGGTCGATGGAATGACGAAATCGGGAAAGATCAAGCGCAACGAGGAAGAGATCAAGGCCTTGGGTCGCGGCGGCAGCGAGCAGGGAATGTAGCGGCGGTGACATGCCTTTCCCGCGCGCCGCAGGCATTCTGTTGCATCCCACGTCGTTGCCTTCGCGCGGCGGAATTGGTGATTTTGGACCGGCCGCTTACCAGTTTGTTGATTTTCTCGCGTCCGCCCGCCAGGGCCTCTGGCAAGTTCTGCCTCTGGGGCCGCTCGGCTATGGCAACTCGCCGTACTCCTCGACCTCCGCTTTCGCTGGAAATCCTCTGCTTATCAGCCTGGAACGCCTCGCCGAACGTGGCTGGATCGACCTGCAGAGAGTCGATGCAGCCAATTCGGCATCGGCTGCAGGGTCCGGTCCGGTTGAATACGAACAGGTCTTCGCGCACAAGATGCCGCTGTTGTTTGAGGCGGCCCGGAACTTCCTGCGCTCGGCTTCGGGCGATGCGCTGCGGCGGTACGAAAGTTTCTGCGCAGAAAATAGCTGGTGGCTGGAGGATTTTGTCCTGTTCGATGCGCTTCGCGCCCAGCACAAACTCGAAAGCTGGAATGAGTGGCCGCAGGCTCTGGCGCATCGCGAGCCCGTTGCGGTAGAGAAGGCCCGTCAGGAACTGGCGGGCGACATCCGGATTCGAAGCGCACTGCAGTTCGCGTTCTACGAGCAATGGCGGGCGTTGCGGCGCTACTGCTCCGAGCGGGCCATCCGCATCGTGGGCGATGTCGCCATCTTCATGAACCACGACAGCGCCGACGTCTGGACTCACCAGGAACTGTTTCGCCTGAACGACAGTCTGGAGCCGGAAGTGGTGGCCGGAGTCCCGCCCGACTTTTTCAGTAAGACTGGACAGCGTTGGGGCAATCCCCTCTACCGCTGGGATGTGATGAAGCAGCGCGGCTACCAATGGTGGATTCAGCGGCTGCGCTGGGCCACGCAAAACTGCGACTACATCCGGCTCGATCACTTCCGCGGATTCGATCAGTTCTGGGAAATTCCCGCGGGCGATGCCACGGCGGTGAATGGCCGTTGGGTCGATGGGCCGCGCGACGACCTGTTTCTGAAGTTGCGCGAGGCTCTCGGCGGCCTGCCCTTTTTTGCCGAGGACCTCGGCTACATTACTCCCGAAGTGCACGCGCTGAGGGACCGGCTGCAAATTCCCGGGATGGCTGTTCTGCAGTTCGGTTTCGGGGACGAGGGCGCGCACATCTATCTGCCCCATCGCGCCGAGGGTAAAGTTATCTACACCGGCACCCACGACAACGACACCGTGGCGGGTTGGTGGCACTCTGGCGCGGCGGAGCGTGAACGCCGCAACGCCGAGGCCTATGTCGGGCACTGCGAGGATGGCATTCACTGGGCCTTCATCCGCGTGGCGCAATGTTCTCCGGCGAGCCTGAGTATCATTCCCCTGCAGGATGTGCTCGGACTGGGCAGCGAGGCCCGCATGAACACTCCCAGCCTGCACGGCGGCAACTGGAGGTGGCGTTTCGACCAGCAACAGCTCAAGACTGAACTGGCAGCGAAATTGGCCCACCTGGCCGAATTGAGCGACCGGCTCCCCAAACCGTTTGCTGCCCTGGCGGCGGAGGGCTTCGCCGCGTGAACTGCTGCAGGTGATCTTGTATTGTCGTCGAAGACAGAATCCCAAGTCTCGCAAAGGACGCGGGACATAGGGTATTAGGCCGGGTCAAGTTTCGATTATGAATGCAGTGTTACAGGGGCCTCGCTTTGCGCTTCGGTGCGGTTCGTGTATAGAAAGAGCGGGAGAGTTGGCGTGAGCGAAGCGATCATCAAACCGGTCGTCGAACCGATCATCGAAGCCGTCGGGGTTGAGAAGTCCTATCCACAGGCGGATGGAACGCGGATTCAGGTTGTCGGGCTGACCAATCTCGCCATCGAACCGGGGAAGATTGTTGCCTTGCTGGGGCCGTCGGGCTGCGGCAAATCCACGCTGCTGCGCATGCTCACTGGGCTGGCGCAACCGTCTTCGGGGACGCTGTTGTGGCACGGCAAACCCCTAGACGGACAAATGCCCAACGTGGCCATTGTCTTTCAGAGCTTCGCCCTGTTCCCGTGGCTGACCGTGCTGGATAACGTCGAAGCTCCGCTCGAAGCAAAAGGGGTGCCGGCAGTCGAGCGCCGCAAACGCGCTCTCCGCACCCTCGATACCGTGGGTCTGGACGGCTTTGAGACGGCGTATCCCAAGGAACTCTCTGGCGGCATGAAGCAGCGCGTGGGATTTGCACGTGCGCTGGTTGTGGAGCCGGAAGTGTTATTCATGGACGAACCGTTCTCGGCGCTCGACGTTCTCACAGCGGAGAATTTGCGCGGTGAACTGATGGAGCTCTGGCTCAACAAGAAAATGCCGGCCAATGCGATCTTCATCGTGACGCACAACATCGAAGAGGCCGTGATGCTCGCCGACCGGGTGATGGTGCTGGGGAGAAATCCCGCGCGCATACGTTCAGACTTCAATATCCGGCTGAAGCATCCGCGGGACCGCAAGTCTCCCCGTTTTGTAGAACTGGTCGACTACATCTACAAGGTCATGACGGAGCCGGAGTTGGAACACGCGTTGCCCGATGCGGAGACAACCGCGGAAATCATTCTGCCCACGGGCGCGTTAACAAAAGATGCGCTCAAAAAGCAGGAGGCTCCCGTCCGTACTGCCAGATACCAGATGCTCCCCCATGCCCGCGTGGGAGGAATAGCCGGATTGGTAGAACTGCTGCATGACCGCGGCGGGCGCGAGGATCTGTTCCGCCTGGCCGAAGAGTTGGTCATGGACGTCGAGGATCTGCTCCCGATTCTTGAGGCCTGTGTTTTGCTGGGGTTCGCGTGGCTGAAAGAGGGCGATGTGCAGATTACACCTCAGGGAGTGGCGTTTGCCGAGGCCGACATTCAGCAGCGCAAAATTCTGTTCCGGCAGGCTGCGCTCGAACATGTGACCATCCTGAAACAGATTGACAGCATCCTGAAACGGAAGTCCGATCACTCGATGGCGGACGAGTTCTTTCACGACATTCTCGACGAACATTTTGCCGAAGACGAGGTGCAGCGCCAGTTCGAGACCGCGATGAACTGGGGCCGCTACGCCGAAATATTTGATTATGACCGCGAGAAGGGCCGCCTGGTTCAAACCGAACCACCGGTGCCGTCGGAGTCAGCATCAGAACCAGGAGTCGAGAAGCCCGCACCGAAATCCTGAGAAGAGATCCCGATCGAACCGTGATCGCATGAGGAAATCAGCCAGCCTGCGAGGGTTTTCTGCATATCGAATCTGGACGCTTCTGCCCAGCATCGAGATCTCGTATCTCCCGGACCTTCTCATGTTCGGGGCGGGGATCGCTCTGTTCTACGGAGTGCTGATGGTTGGGCGAACCTGGCTCGGCCCCTTCACCCCGCAGGTGGAGATCTCGCGCAGTCCACTGGCGCTTGCGGCCTATGCGGGATTTTCCCTGCTGCGCATCACAATTGCGTACGTATTGAGCCTCGCCTTCACACTGGTGTATGGCTATGTGGCAGCGTACAACCCGCGGGCAGAGCGATTCATGATTCCGCTCCTTGATGTGTTGCAGTCGATCCCGGTGCTCAGTTTTCTTCCCGGAGTGATGCTGGCGATGGTCGCGCTATTTCCGGGCAGGCAGCTTGGAGTAGAAGCTGGCGCGATCCTTCTGATCTTCACCGGCCAGGTCTGGAACATGGCCTTCAGCTTTTACGCTTCGCTGAAGAGCATTCCGAAAGAAATGCGGGAGGCGGCGAAGATTTACCGGTTCAGCTGGTGGCAGCGCTTCATCGAGATGGAGTTGCCCTTCGCAGCGATCGGGCTGGTTTGGAATTCCATGATGTCGGTGGCCGGCGGCTGGTTTTTCCTGATGGCCTGCGAGATGTTCGTGCTGGGTTCGCGCGACTTCCGGTTGCCCGGGCTGGGTTCGTTTCTGCAGACTGCGGCCAGCGCGGGCGACACCCGGTCCATTCTCTGGGGCGTCGCCACCATGATCGCCGTGATCGTGCTGCTGGACCAGTTCGTCTGGCGCCCGGTGATCGCGTGGGCGGAAAAATTCAAGGTGGAGCAGGTCGAGAGCAGCGACGCCCCGCGCTCCTGGGTGCTCGACCTGATTCGACATTCGCGCAGCCTGGCGCAGATTCGCAAGAAGACCGTGCGCCCCCTAAGTGAGCGCCTGATGCTGTACTTTTCCCGCGTGCGATCCGGCGATGAGGCCGAGCCGCGCAGCCTGTGGAAGATTTGGCTGATGCGCGTGCTCGCGGTCGCGCTGCTGGCTGGGATTAGTTATGGCGTCGTTCGCGTTGTGATGATTTTGACCGGCCTGCAGAAGGCGGAACTGCAGGAAGCCGGCCTCGGACTAATCGCGACCTTTGTTCGCGTGAATCTTACTTTGCTGCTCGGCGCGTTGTGGACGATTCCCGCCGGCGTGGCCATTGGCTTACATCCCCGCCTGGCGCGGATCGCGCAGCCCCTGGCTCAGATCGCCGCTTCGGTTCCGGCGACTGCGCTCTTTCCAGTGGTGCTCCTATTGTTGATTCGCGTTGGCGGCGGACTGGGGATTGGCTCGATCGTGCTCCTGCTGTTGGGAACGCAGTGGTACATCCTCTTCAATGTGATTGCGGGAGCGATCGCGATCCCCACCGATTTGAAAGAGTGCTGCTCCGTATTCCGGTTGCGGGGGCTGGAGCGGTGGAAGAAATTGATCCTGCCGGGAATTTTTCCCTACCTCGTGACGGGTATGGTAACGGCGTCCGGCGGGGCATGGAACGCGAGCATCGTCGCGGAGTATTTTCACTTCAAAGGCCACATCTATACCACAGTCGGGCTCGGAGCGACTATCTCTCAGGCCACGGATGCGGGCAATTTCGATCTGTTGCTAGCCGCCACCATGATGATGGCCGCGACCGTGGTGACGATTAACCGCCTGCTGTGGCGCAAGCTCTATGCGCTTGCCGAGACTCGATATCGGCTGGACGCCTGATCGGTCCGCGCAACCTTGAGTGGTTACCTCTGGTTACTCTCCTGCTTCCTCTGCATCCATTTCATCAGCTTTTAACTTGCACTTCATGCTGGCGCAACGGGACTGCGTTATTGGTATGAAATGCCATCGGACCATTTTCAGGCGGATCAGGCGCAGTCCCCAGTGCTGTTACGCGTCACTGAGTTTCCCAGCTTGGCGGGAAAGCTGGCTCCCGTTGGCAGGGTTAGGAGCCTTTATCAGCGGGTGCAGCAATCGCCTGAGGGGTTCCGTCTGGACACCTTGCTCGCCGAGATGCGGGTCGAACTCCGGGTCGGTGAGGCTGATCAAGCTCGGGTTCCCTCGAGCGGTCCGGTTGTGGTGGTAGCCAATCACCCTTACGGCGTCTTGGATGGTGCGATTCTCACCGTACTGCTGACGCGCGTGAGGCCGGACGTCAAGGTGCTGACCAACTTCCTGCTGGCGGATGTACCTGAGTTGCAGAATCATTGCATTTTTGTAGATCTATTTCAAACCGACCGATCGATGGCGTCGAACCGGCGAGCCTTGCGAGAGGCGCTGGCCTGGCTGCAGCAAGGCGGCATGCTCGCGATATTTCCGGCCGGCGAGGTGTCGCACTGGCAGATGCCGGCCGTACCGATAGCCGATCCGGCGTGGAATGACACAGCGGTCCGGTTGCTCCGCCGGAGCGGAGCCACGGCTCTCCCGGTGTATTTCTGCGGGCGCAATGGCGTTGGATTTCAACTAATGGGGATGCTACATCCCAAGCTGCGCACGGCCTTTCTGTTGCAGGAATTCCTGCAGCAGGAAGGGAGGACCGTAGAAGTACGCGTGGGCAGCGGGATTCCGGCCGGTGCGTTGCAGGCGATCGGCGACGATCGCGAGGCGATTGAGTATTTACGCTGGAGGACTTATTTGCTGGCACGGCGCAGTAAACCGGAAGCGTCGTGGCACACGGCATTGCGAACGCGACTTGCGTTCAAGATTCAGGAGCCAGTGGCGGCCGCCTTGCCTCCGGACTTGCTGGCGGATGAAGTGGAGAAACTGCCGAAGGACCGGTGTCTGGCGGAGAACGGCGACCTGGCCGTCTACCTCGGAACCGCACACGAAATGCCGCGGCTGCTGCTGGAGGTGGGACGGTTGCGGGAGTTGACCTTCCGCGGTGCGGGAGAAGGGACGGGGAAGATCCGGGATCTCGATCCCTTCGACGATTACTACTCGCACATCATGTTGTGGCACAAAACGAAGCGGGAGTTGGTGGGGGCCTATCGGGCAGGGGACACGGCCCAGATTCTGGCGGAGCGTGGGATCAGCGGGCTCTACACCAGCACTCTGTTCCGCTATGACGAGAGGATCTTTCAGAAGCTTGGTCCGGCGCTCGAACTGGGGCGGTCGTTCGTGCGGCCGGAGTATCAACGGCAATATGCACCGCTGTTGTTGCTGTGGAAGGGAATCGCTCGCATGGTGGCGAGGAGGCCGGAGATCCCGGTGCTGTTCGGCGCGGTCAGCATCAGCAACGACTACAACGAAGCCTCGCGTGAAATGATTTGCCGCTTTTTCGAAGCGCGCATGCGAGAGGACGAACTGGCGGGCTGGATCGAGCCGCGGCGGCCGTTTCGCCCCGGGCTGCTGCGAAGATGGGATTGCCGCGGAATGTTTCACGCCTTACGCGACCTGGACGAACTCTCTCAGCCCATCACCGACGTGGAGGCCGACGGAAAAGGTCTGCCGATTCTGCTGCGGCAATATGCCAAGATCGGTGGAAAACTCCTGGGCTTTAACGTAGACCGCAAATTCTCCAATGTTCTTGATGGGCTGGTGGTGGTGGATTTGCGGCAGACCGAACCGGTGGTGCTGGAGCGCTATATGGGTCGGGAAGCGGCCGTCAAATTCCGGCTAATGCACGCTTCGGCCGCACGTTGCTGAACCGCACTCTGGCTCACTTTGCGGGGCGCAGACGGGTTGCCTCCGCCGGCAGGATGCAGGTCTGTTCAGCGTCTTTGAGCGCGTCTTCCAGGTTCTGGCCCAATCGCGCAAGGTCCTCCTGATTCATCAATTCCTGCATGCGCTCGAAGAGCTGGCGCTCCTCCTTGCGGATGTGGGAGGACATGCGCTGAGCGAAGGCAGACAAGTCTTTCGCAGACATCTCACCCGCCCTCGCTTGCGCAAAGGATTTGCGGAGCAGCACGTGATCGGCCAGCAGATCCTCTACCAGCGGGAGCAATTCCTGGAATGCTCGCGCTGCCGGGAACAGTGCGCGTTCCTCTGCCGCAAAATGAATTCCGATTTCACTCTGAAAGTGCTGGGCGATTTCCGCCTGCCACACCTCCAGATCGACGTCGCCTACGGGCGACGCGCGATCTAGACGAACGCATAGCGCCAAAGCGTGCTGGTGCTGGCGGGAAAGTGGAATCAGATTTCGGTCGCGGAGCATGCGGGTTTCGCCGACTTAGGCGCGCTCCAACCGGGGCAGGGCAGGGGCTTCCTCGGTCTGTGCAGCCTCAGCGGCGGGGCGCACGGTCAGCCAATCAGTGCGGACGCGTTCCCACTCCTGAATCAGCATCCCGTTGGCCTCGAAGAAGCTGCGAATGCGATAGCGCTCCCAGCCCGCGACCTCTTCGAGAATCGGCGCCAGCACCGCGAGGGCACTGGTGCTAAGCACGGTCCGCTTCGCAATCTGCGAGACATTCGGTGTCTCGGAGACGGCAATGGTGAGTCCATCGCGCGCGTTGATGTGCAGCATCACGTGAATATCGGAGCTGCCGTCGCCGGTATAAATGACGTGATCGGGTCCGGCGACCTGTTGTTCAAGTAAGCGGTCGAGCACGGCGACTTTTCCGTAGCCCGCAGTGGCCCTCACGATGGTGTCGATCTCACCCGACAGCTTGTAACGAAACTCGGTGCCGAAAATATGATCCCGCGGAACGATGTCCTCGAGAGCAGATTGAATGACCTCCACCGGTGCCGCCGATAGAACGTAAAAATCGAACTGGTGGCCGTCAATGCCCGCGTCGAGCAAGTGGTAAAGCAGCTTGATGTCGCTTTTGAGGCGGATGCGCTTGCCCACCTCACGGAGATGTTCTTTCCGGACTTTGGCCTTGAACTCCGGATCGTGCAGCAACAAGTAGGCGAGCTCCGCGCCTTGCTGCACCAGGTTGATTTTGGCCATCCCCTTCGCCTTGCGCTCGAATTCCTCGGTAGGAATGCCGACCAGCTCGGCCAGCACGTATCCGGAATCGTTGAAGGTGAGCGTCTGGTCGAAGTCGCTCGCGAAAATGTAGCGTTTCAAGAGTTTGTCTGCCATACCACTATTCGATTCGCGCCAGACGTCAACGCCCCATTAAAAGAATTGATTGCGATTATATGCCCGCTGGGTTAAGTCTATGTAAACAAAGTACGAAACACTATTTGCGAAGCGATTATGAAGGAGCAGATAAAACGTGTAGGGAATGCAGAACGTTTTTTTGTCGTAACCGGCGGGCCGGGATCGGGCAAGAGTTCGCTCATCGACGCCTTGCAGAACAATGGCTATGCCCGATCGGTCGAAGCCGGACGAGGCGTCATTCAGGACCAGACCACGATCGGAGGCCGCGCACTGCCGTGGGTTGACCCCATTCTATTTGCCGAGATGATGCTCTGCTGGGAGATGCGTTCTTATCAGACGGCAACGCATCAGCGCGGATTGGTGTTCTTCGACCGTGGGGTGCCCGACGTGATTGGATATCTCCGGTTGATGGATTTGCCCGTGCCCGCGCACCTGGAGAAAGCGGCCAGGACTTTCCGCTACAACCGGCGTGGGTTCATAGCGCCGCCGTGGCAGGAGATCTTCCGGCAGGACAACGAACGCAAGCAGAATTTTGACGAGGCCGTGCGAACCTACCACACCATGGTCGTGACGTATACGGCATTGGGCTACGATCTTGAGGAGATTCCGCGTGTCCCCATCGACGAACGGGTCCGCTTCGTCCTTCAGAGCGTCGATCCTGTTACGCGTCTCTTCCCGCCGCCATCGATTTAGCTTTCCCACCGGTCACACCTGTTCACTAACGGTGGTCAGGTCGCCTTTACTAAATTGGCGGGCGCGTCCAGAATAGAAGGTTCGACACATCGGGCAATGGAAAGAGGAGTTCTCATGGCGGTGGTGACAGGCGAACTGATTCGAGCGATGAACTACGTGGAAGACATCACGGCGACCTTGCGCCGCATTTGCATTTACATTCCCGGCATGGGCGCGGAGGAGCGGAAGCGTTTGGCCGTTTCTTTGCGCGAGGCCGGCGGCGCGATCGATGCCGCCGTCGCGGATCTGGAAAAGGCGGAGAAATAGGTGACCGGCGTCCAGACGATTGCAGTCATCGGCGCCGGGATCATGGGACGAGGCATCGCACATGCGGCGGCGCTCGGCGGATATCGCACCATTCTCGAGGACCTGCTGCCCGGCGCTCTGCGCAAGGCCGAGAGCGAAATTCGCGCCAACCTCGACAAAGCCGTAGAACTCGGCAAGGTTACGGCTCTCGATGCCGATGCAGCGATTCGGCGGTTGGAGTACGCGGGTTCAGTCGAAGGGGCGGCGCGCGAAGCCGACCTTGTGATTGAAGCTGTTCCCGAGGAGATGGAGTCGAAGATCGAGATCTTCACTCTGCTCGACAAGATCTGCCGGCCGACCACGATGCTGGCATCGAACACGTCCTCCCTCAGCGTGACCGAGATTGCGAGTGTGACCTACCGCGCGAAGAAATGCGTGGGTATGCACTTCTTCAATCCCGTACACAAGATGAAACTGCTCGAAGTCGTTCGGGCGTTGGAGACCGACGACGACACGCTGGCTACTGCCGTCGAAGTGGGCAAGCGCATGCGCAAGGAAGTCGTGGTGATCAAGGAATCGCCCGGCTTCATCACGAGCCGCATCAACGCCATGATTGGGAATGAGGCGTTCTACATGCTGCAGGAAGGGATCGCGTCGGCTGCCGACATCGACAAGGCGCTGAAACTGGGGCTGAACCATCCCATGGGGCCGTTCGAGTTGGTGGACCTGGTCGGACTCGATACGAGGCTCAGCATCCTCGAATATCTGCACAAATCGCTGGGAGATAAATATCGTCCTGCGCCTCTGCTGGTGCAGTATGTGAAGGCCGGACGGCTTGGCCGGAAGTCGGGGCGCGGGGTGTATGAGTATCCGGAGGCGGCTGCGAAATCCTGAGCCGCGATTTCCGATGGCGCTGCCGGCCTTCGCCGGGGCACGACAGCTGCGTACGTCTCCACATTGTCTCAAGTGACGCGGGCGGTGCGGGCGAAACTTAGGCCGGCGAGAGTAGAGACTCTCTCCTGATCGACTTCCCTACTCGCAACCAAAACATGGAAGCTCTCGCCCATGCCGGCGGGTGTGACCAGATGCTTCAGCTGCAAAGCTACCTTGGCGCGTTCCTGCGGAAGACGGCATTCCTCAAACGCATCGGCAAATTCATTTGCCTCTCCTATGCCCAGCAGGAATTGCGCTTGCGTGATGAGCTTCTGTACCCGCATACCCTGCTTTTCCGCGACCGCAGCCAGCCCCGTGAAGTTTACGTCGGCGGTAATATCCTGCTCGCCGGGAGCCTCGTACGGGTTGGCGCCCACCGAGTGTTGGCGGATAGCCTTCAAGGTTCCGCGATGGCGTCCTGCCAGTTGCTCGTCGCGGGTATAGCCGTAATCGATGACCACCACGAATCCATGTTCCAGCTTGGCTGCGGTGTTCATGTGCTGCTGCGCTTGGATAGGAACTTCCAGTCGTTCCTCGGATTCGGGATGAATCGAGTAGCGGTCGAGGAACTCGAGTTCTTCGGGAGAAAACAGCACCCAGGTCTCGACCAATCGCCCCGCGCGTAAGTCGATGCGGAGCGACCCCTGCGAACTGACAACCTCGACCGGCAGAGCGTCAAAGAATTCGTTGGCAAAAACGATGTTGGGTGCACCGATATCGTTGCCCGACCCCAAGACCGCTTTACCGGACTCAAAATGGCGGCTCAGCGTGTCCTCGAGCCGCTGGCGCAAGGCAGGGGAGCGCTCGTCCAAGACATAACGGAGGGCGCGAAAGAAATCGGGAAACTTCTTCTCTGACCAATCCAGCACATCCTGCGCGAAAAGACCGCGGCCGGGGCCAAGTTCCTTCAGCATGATGCGCTCAGGAGAGCCTAGAACACGCCACATCTCCTCGAACTGCCGCGCCAGCAGGCGTCCGAACACCGCGTGTACGTCGCTCGACGTGTAGAAATCCCCCGCTTTGCCAAACTGCGCCGCGGTGCGCCAGTAGTAGCCGAATTCGGAATCATACAAGCACAGCTCCATGTAGCGCGAGAAGGGAATCGGGCCGCGCTCTCGGATCTCCTGCTCGATTTTTTGGCGGAGCCAGTTCACAGTCCCTTCCGGTGGCGGTCGGCCCGGTCTTGCGGCGTGCGGATGAACATCTCGACGAAATAGTCGTGCAGCGCATCGAAAAGCTGTCGCTGGAAGCTCCACTCGAACTGTGGGTCGTCGAGATCCCGTGGGTGCAGATCGAAATAGTAAGTATGCACCGGGACCCTTTCGTCTTTGAACTGGACGATGACCTCGACCCCTTCACCCTTCGAGCGCGCGGAGAAATCCAGAAGCGGATGCTCGTACAAGCGAAGTTGCGCCAGCACGCGATCGAGGCGAATTTGGGAGTGTTCCGGCATCGAAGGATTGTAAAGCATGGCCAATGGCGGATATTGGGCATCAGGCATTGGCGAGAAGGGCAAAGCAAGCTACAATACGTGCACTTGCGGCCTCTACGTTGCGTGAGTCGTGTAGAGGACATCGGGCACGAGGAGCGTGGAATCTCCTCAGACTTGGGGAAAGTCAATGGCGACTGTACTCGCGCCCGTCGGGCGTGCGCGTTCTCAATCCAAGCTCCTGTTCTTCGTGATCTTCGGTTTGCTGACCCTATTTGTCACATACATGAAGAACGCCCGCATCTTTGATTCCACATCCGAAATAGCACAGCATTTCGCACCAGTGAAATGGTACCTGGTGCCGCACGCCTTTTTCGGCGCCCTCGCCATGCTATTGGGAGTGTTCCAGTTCTCCAACCGGTTACGAGCGCGATATCTCAAGACTCACCGGACATTGGGATACATCTATGTAGTGAGCGTATTCATCGCCGCCCCTCTCGCGGTTCCCATGACGGTGAGATTCGGTCCATCCCTGGTTGCAGCCTCCTGTATGCAATCGTTCGGATGGATGTTGACTACGGCGATCGCACTCTATTGTGTGCGCCACGGCAACCTCACTCAGCATCGCCGCTGGATGATTCGCAGCTATCCTTTTGCCATGGTCTTTACCGTGACGCGGATGATTATTCCGATTCCGCCCGTTTACCGGCTCGGTGTGGTCGGGATTGAAACAGTTGTCTGGACCGTGATCGCGCTGGCTGCCATCCTGCCGAATATTTACCTGGATTGGCGAGCCATCGCGGCGCCGGTTCCCAAGGCAGTCGCCGCCGATTGATCTGCGCGTAATGATCTACTCGTAGCGTAGGGCTTCGATTGGATTCAGCCTCGCGGCTTTGATGGCGGGCAGCATACCGCTGATGATGCCCACAAAGGTGAGGATGCCCGTCGACCAGATCAGGGTCGCGGTATCAATGGAGAGATGAATGTCGCCCTCGCTGGCGTTCTCTTCAAACGCGCTCCATAGCGTCAGCGATCCTACGGACCACGAGACTAGGTAGGCGAGGATCACGCCCAACAGTCCGCCCAGGGCCGTGATGACCAGCGCTTCCGCGAGGAATTGGAACAGGATATGCCAGCGGTGCGCGCCCAGAGCTTTCTCCACGCCGATCTCGCGGGTACGTTGGGTGACCGAAACCAGCATGATATTCATCAGGCCGACGCCACCAATGCCCAGCGTGAGCAGGCCTATAAAGCCGAGCAGAATCTTGATGCCGGTGGAGATCACCTGCAAATCCATCAGATCGGCGAACACATCGAAGACGAAGATCGCGCGTTGGTCCTTGGGATTAAAGCTGTGATGAAATGCCATGGAATCGCGCACGGCCTTCACAACCTTAGCGTGGTCCCCTTCGTACTCCATGACCACCGAACTCAAGTAGTACGTGTTCGTCAGATCGCTCATGGCGCTGAAGGGAACGTAGACGTGCTCATTGATGTTGTCATCCCCGTTCTGCACCTGATGTTTCAGCACGCCGACAATCTGATAGGAAATGCCGTCGACGCGGATGTTTTCACCCAGCGCATTCTGACCGGAGAAGAGCTTCTTCTTCGCGTCCGAGCCGATCACGGCGACGCGCGTGTGCGTGAAGTCATCGGCCTCGCTGAAGAAACTCCCTTCCGCGACCTCCATCTTGCGCATGCGGCCGTATGAAGCATAAACACCACTGACCCCATAGTTCGAACTGCGCGTGCCATAGGCGACCATGCAATTCTTGAACGCCTCGGGAGAAACGCGCTTCAGCAAGGGTACTTCAGCCTGAATGAAATCGAGATCGTTGACGGTGAGGCGAACCTGGGTGCCGGCCTTGGTACCTCCAGCCTGCAGTTCCGTGCGCCCGGGAAAAATGAAAACGAGATTGGTGCCGAAGGAACGGAACGCGGACCACAGCCCGCGCTCGAAGCCCGTTCCGTAGGCGAGCAGCAGCACCACCGTCGCGATGCCCCAGGCCATGCCGAGCATGGTAAGCACACTGCGGCGCCGGTTGTGGCGCAACGCGTTGTAGGCCTGGCTGGCGAGATCGACGATCATGTAGTTCCTGGCTCCGGGCTCAACAGAATTGCTGATTGGTTGATTGTGGATTGCTGATTGAAAACAACTGTGAGAGGCTCTTCAATCAACACCGATCAACCATCACGCAATGTCCCGTCATTCCTGCCTCAACGCTTCTACCGGCGCCATCAACGCCGCTTTCCTGGCTGGATAGAGACCGGCGGCGATGCCCGCGATTGCCAGCGAGCCGATTGCGGCGATGGCCGACGCCGGGATAATGCGGGGCGTGTCAAAACCCTCCGGCGAAGGCAACATTGCCAGCAGCGTTACGAATCCGGTTGCAATGGCCAAACCGATGCCGCCGCTAAAAGCCGTGAGGAATGCTCCTTCGATGAAAAACTGCGTCAGAATCGAGCGGTAGGTTGCCCCGAGCGCCTTGCGCAGGCCGATCTCTTTCGTCCGCTCGGTCACCGAGACGAGCATGATGTTGATGATGCCGATGGCCCCCAATCCCAGCGTCACCACGCCGACCACGCCTAGAAACCAGTCCATCGCATCGAAAATCCGACCGACCCGCTTCATGTTTTCGATCGTATCCCAATCTTCGAAGGCGTCCTGCAGCTTGGGACTGAAGCCGTGGCGGCGCGCGATGATGCGATGAATCTCGTCCTTGGCTTCGGCGTGGAGATCCTTCGTGATTGGCCGGTAGTTCAGAAACGAGATCCCATCTTCTGAATTCGCTTTGGTCAACGGGAAAAGGTCGCGCATGGTTTCGATCGGGATGAAGATGCGGGAGTTGGTGCCGTTGTTGCCGTCGCGCCCGACTTTTGCGACCACGCCCACGACATCGAAGTTGATCCCGTTCAGCAGAATCGTCGAACCCACAGCCGGTCGTCCCGGAAACATATTCTTGAGCAGTTCCCAGCCCACTACGGCCACACGGCGGCGCTCTGAGTTGTCCTGGTTGTTGAACCACCGGCCCGGATCTACGGGGACGTTGCGAATCTGGTTGTAGTCGGAGGCCACGCCGAACACCTGCCCGTTGGTCGAGCCGTAGTCGCTGACCGCTCGGATGTCTTCGCGATTCAGCACCGGGGAGAGAGCCCCCACAAACTGGGCCTCGTTGCGGATCGCCAGATAGTCCTTATAGGTGAAGTAAT
Source organism: Candidatus Sulfotelmatobacter sp. (assembly GCA_049792875.1). Taxonomy (GTDB): domain Bacteria; phylum Acidobacteriota; class Terriglobia; order Terriglobales; family Acidobacteriaceae; genus Sulfotelmatobacter. The sequence goes on along the minus strand of JBARBI010000189.1, from coordinate 10,245 downwards.
AGAGTTGCCCGGACTGAGTGCTGCCCTCGACTGCCGAAATCCTCCCGGGAAACATGAACATGATGTTTTGCCCGAGGGTAGCGAGTTGCTTTTCCTGGCCGCTGCGGAAGCCTTCTCCCAGGCCCACCAGGAGCAGCAACGAACCTACGCCCCAGGCGATTCCGAACATCGTTAGGAACGAGCGTAGCTTGTGTGCCCACAGGGTCGAAAGCGACTGCCGGACGATGTCGAGGAGCATTCTCATATGGATTTAGCAGAATCATGCCCCCACGCCTCCGGGGAGGAGCGTGGGGGCACCCGGGTAACGTTCAGGCGAGGGGTCTCAATCCCGCCTAACATCTGATCAGAGATACGCAGCCAGGTTCAGTAAAGTTCCCTGCTGTAGTTAAGTATTTAGACCCCAGAGAGGGGAAAAAGGTTAGCCACCAGGCGGATTTCCGTACCGCGGAATGGGTCGGGCTGAAGTCCCGGGATACGGCCACCTTCGTTGTTGTGGTGTGGCGTGCGTCCGCTCTGACTCAGGTTTGGTTACTGCCGTTCCTTCGGCCGCTCGTAGGCCTTCTGCAAGTATTTCCGAGCTTCTTCGAGAGCGCCAAACGTGTTGTCGTTGGTCTGGAGGGCCTGGCGGTATTCGTTGACGGCGCGTTCGCGCTGGCCGGTGATGTCGAAAATCTTGCCCAGTTGGATGCGGCTCCAGACCTCGGTCCACCGCGGCTCGCCGTCGCCATTGATGGCCTCGCGGTAGGCATTGGCCGACGACTGATAGTTCCGCTGCAGGAAGAAAACCTCGGCAATCCGGTAATGGGCAAGCGAACTGTTTTTGTTGAGGTCGAGCGCTTTGTTGAACTCCAGCAGCGCGTCCGTCAGGTCTCCTTGTTGCTGCATCGCCTGTCCCCGCAGAATGGAGGCGCGCAGCCGCACGTCGCTCGAGTTCGTCAGCACATGGTGGTCGGGATCAATGGAGATGCGGCGCGGACGGCCGAAGGTTTCGATCGAAAACGGCGAGGTCGTGCCCACGACTTCAATGCGCTTGTTCTCGGTATTTCCGTCGGTGTCAATGCGAACATCCACGGGCATCCGGAACAGATCGAGGTCCTGAGTGATCTCGCCGGTGACGCGGAATCCGGGAGCTTTTTCCTGGTTGGCTTGCGATTCCTTGGCGTAATTTCCGCCCAGCCGGTAGGTAGTGTATTTCAGCTTGAACTCGGGTGCACCAGTGGAGTCAAGCCACTGAGAGAAGAACCACGTCAGCTGCTCTCCATAGTTCTTCTCGGCAATGGTCTTGAAATCGTCCATGCTCGCCGATTTCCCGGCATACTCCGTCGCAAACTCGCGCATGGTCTTGTTGTACTTGTCCTCGCCCAGCACCCAGCGCAGCATGTGCAGGATCATCGCGCCCTTGTCGGTGGCCAGGGATTGAAACTCGGTGGAGAAAATATCGAGCTTGCTGGCGCTGGACAGCGGCACCGTGTCATAGGCCAGCGCGCCCACCGACATATCTTTCACCGCCTCTTCCAGTCCGGCGGCTCCGGCGGCGTTCTCGACGTACATCGCTTCCGAGTAGCGCGAGAAGCCGTCGCTCAGCCACCAGTCGTCTTTGCTCGCAGGACTCACCGAGACGCCCCACCACTGATGGGCAATCGCATTGGCCAGCAGTCGGTAGTTGGTTTTCTCGGTGATAGAAGGCCCGGCCAGGCCGGCGATTTCCGGCGCCCACAAATAGGGCAGCGTGTCGCCCGGCAATTCCACGACGTTGAGCTTCTGTGATGGGGGCAGCCCGTAAAGCGTGAGAAAGTAGGTGAACTCCTGCACCGCGGTCGTGGTGTACGTCGGAGCGAGACTCTGATGCGTGGGCTTGAAGAAGACGTGCAGGTCCATGCCGGCTTCGTCGCTCTTGTACTCTTGAAACACTCCAGCCACGATGGTGCCGGGGAAACTGGGCTTGGTGGACGTAAACGTAAAAGTCTTGGTCGGCAGCACGCTGGCGTTGGGCTTCTTGGATGCCGGCTTGTCGGTCACCGTAACTTGGCCGCTGCCGATCGCGAGCATGTGCGCCGGAACCGATACGCTGATCGTGGATGTGAAACGGTTCAGCCCGTAGCCGCTGACTGGGAACCAGCGTCCGGCATAGAACAGGTAGGTGGTATCGTCGCCGATGTGAGCCAGCCTGAGACCGGGTACAGGACTGTTGTCGGCCGATTCCAGCTGCCCTTCGTATTCGAACGTCAGCGTCGTAGAGGCATCTTTTGCCAAGCCCGATGGCAGCGGAACGCGCACCGTGGAATCCTGGGTCACGCGCTCGGCCGACAATGGCTGGTTCTTCTCGTCGAGAACCCTGGTGACGCGCAGGTCGTTGTGCAGTTCGAAGGTGGCAACGCTCAGATCCTGCAAAGCGGTGAATTTAACCTTAGCGCGGGCCGTGATCTGGTGAAGATGCGGTTCGAGTTCAGCCTCGATCTGGTAGTCGTCCACGCGCAGGCGGTTCTTGTCGGCGGCCCGTGAGGGCATCGCGAGCAGTACCAGCAACGACAGAGTCAGGGAACTCGTAAGGACGCTCAGAGCGCGCCGCGGGTGAATCGACATTCAGGAGAGTCTCCAGGAAATAATAACCCATTTCCTATGATGAAGATTCTGACGTAAAAGATGGTTGGAGCACAAGTTGTTCGCCGACGGAGTGAATTCGTGGCGTCGGCATCCTGCCTGCGGTCTCGCCCTCGGGCCTTAGGGGCTACGATTCGCGCCCTAGCGTCTTGCCCAATTGGGGGTAGAAGAGCGCCAGGATGATATCCGCGGCGTGGTCTGCCGGGTGCTGGACGATCCCGGAACCATCCTGCGGAGCGCGAAGACGGGCCTTGACCCGGGCTAAACCCTCCAGCATGCGGTCCCGAGCGGGCCCATCGGGCAGGATTTCCTTCAGCCGGACGACCACCTTTTCGGCCGTGAAGTCCTGCTGAACGAGTTCGGGGACGACTTCTTCCCCGGCAATCAGGTTGACCATGGCAAATCTTGGAACCTTCACTCGTGGCTTGCCCAGCAGATAGGTGAGACCCGAGACGCGATAGACCATCACGAACGGCGTGTTCATCATCGCGGCTTCCACAGTGGCCGTGCCGCTGGCCACGATCCCGGCGCGCGAGTGCCAGAGCGCGGGCAGGGCATTCGGGACAAGGTTTATGGTCTGCTCGCCAATCAGACTCTGCAGGAAGGCGCGGTCAAGTGTGGGTGCGACCGGTAACAGGAACTCGTAAGCGGAGCCCAACTCTGCGGCCGCCTGCAGAATCGTCGGCAGGTTCATGCGGACTTCTTTGACCCGGCTTCCAGGCATGAGGGCGATCCACGGTTTCGCTGGGTCAAGATGAAATTGTGCCGCATAGTCGTTGCGCTCGATGTCCGGATGTGGCAACTCCGCCAGAGGATGCCCGACGAAGGTCGCATCCACGCCGCGCTCGCGGTAGAACTGCTCTTCGAAAGGGAAGATCACCAGGGCCTTCTCGATGTAGTCGCGGATCAGGCGCACGCGCCCTTGCCGCCAAGCCCAAAACTGCGGCGCGACATAATAGACCGTGGGGATCCCGCGCTTCTTCATCTGCCGCGCCACTCGCCAGTTGAAGGCCGGAGAATCGATCACGATCGCGAGATCCGGCTTGCGCCTGTCGGCCTCTTCGATCAAGTGCCGGTAGAGGCCGAGGATCTTCGGCAGATGACTGAGAATCTCAGTGATGCCCACGACGGCCAGGTCCTTCGCGTCGACAACGGTGTCGCACCCGGCAGCGCGCATGCGGTCTCCACCGACACCAAAGAATTCGAGCGTGCCTGGGGTGCAAGATGCTCGTGTGGGGACAGCCGCCCCCGGCTGTCCGGCGGAGCGAAGCTCCGCTGGTTTTCGCGCAGCAGCCCGACGCAGAGCATCAATGAGTTCCGCCCCATACATTTCCCCCGAGGCTTCGCCGGCTGAGATCAGGATGCGCAAGAGAGCATTGTAAGGCCCGAGACATCGCTGGAGGCGTTCACCGACCGTCTTTGGCAACGGGTGTGGCGTCCATTTCGTTCGGTAATGAGCAATGGCGAGAGATTAGGTAGCGATTTCGATTGAACCAGCGATAGCCCCACCAAAGTATCGAATTGAAGCCGAACAAGCGGAAGATTCCGTAGAAAGGCCATGCCCACCAGATTTTCCGCGACACATACAGGTAAGCATCTGCGCCCGACTCCAATTTTCCGCTGCGAGTCAGTACTTGTACGTCGTCCAGCAGCCTCTCTTCTGGAATCTGCAATGTGCCGTCGGCGGAAGCGGACTGAAGGTCTTTAATTGCAAATCCCCTCCGCTCAACTGCTTTCTTCCAGAAGTGAACCCAGCGAAAGCAAAATCCACATCTGCCATCGTAGAGTATCCAGCCTTCGCGAGGAGGCCCCGTTTCAGATTCGTGGTTGGCCAATCTCATTGGATTCTATTGCCCATGAACACAATGACGGGCGATCCATCTGCAACGAAAGCACCGTCAGGCCGCCGTTGCAGGACTGCTCCGAGGTCTCGCCCGTACAACGCGCTTGCCTCTCCTTCAAATCTGGCTTCTGTGGTCGCCCACACCTTCCACGGGTCATGCTCGACTTGATATTCGATGGTCTCACCCGATCGTTGAGTCGCATAGCCCCAGTAGTGCTCAGTGATGAACTTTTCCAAGCTCCCGTTGGATGGCTGTTTTGGAAGGTCGACGGTCTGAGCAGCGATCTTGCACCATTGGCCGGCAACCTGCCAGTGATATTCCGCCGTATTGGTGAATCCATCCGTGTTCAGGTTGTGTCTCATCGAAAGACATACATAGTTCTCGCCGTAGAGAACGCGAGCGATTGTCGCAATTGCGCGTCTCGGCACCACCTCTGCGATGAAGACAACTCCTCTTCGGTCCTCCTGGCGCTCTTTTCGCCGAACGTAGAAGCGTAAGTTCACCTCATCGAAATTAGCATGAAACGGAACCGGGAACCGCCCCAATAGTTTGGTGCTGCAAAACCGAAAGCCCACAAGGCTGATGTAGGTTTTGCCCTGAAAGGAGTCCAGTGACGTCCCGGGGGGGACGAATCGATTCAGCAGACCAGGTTCGACTTCGTAGTTCAACATCACTAGATCGCGCCACTCCGCCGACAGGAAGACTCGTTTTGACGGAAACATTTTTCCCTAGTCGTCGCCTCTGGCAGTCACTTCCGGCTCTGTGAATCCGTCCGCAGTCGCGGGCGAGGGCGCCCGCGCCACACTCAACTCCTGGTCCTTGTACTGTAGTTGATACAGCTTGAAATAGATGCCGCGATTGGCCAGCAATTCCTGATGCGTGCCCATTTCGCGGACCTGACCTTTGTGCATGACGATGATCTTGTCAGCGCGCTGCACGGTCGAGAGGCGGTGGGCGATGATCAGTGAGGTGCGTCCTTCAACCATGCGGGCGAGTGCGTCACGCACCTTGAACTCGGTTTCGGTGTCGACGCTCGACGTAGCTTCATCCAGAATCAGAATCTTCGGCTCGTGCGCCAGGGCGCGGGCAAAAGAGATGAGTTGTTTCTGACCTGTGGAAAGCGTCGACCCGCGCTCGCGGACTTCTTCATTAAACCCCTTCGGCAGGGCGCGGATGAACTCCCCAAGATTCACATCTTCGGCGGCTTGCTCGACGTGCTGGTCCTGAATGCGCTCCGTCCCCAGGCGGATGTTGCCCCCGATCGTGCCGGTGAACAGGAACGGGTCCTGCAGCACAACCCCGAAACGGCTGCGCAGGTCCGTGAGATCCATTTCCTTCACATCGACGCCGTCGATGCGGACAGCTCCTTTCTGCACATCGTAGAAGCGCAGCAGCAGAGAGATGAGCGTGGTTTTGCCGGCGCCGGTGTGGCCGACGACGGCAACGGTTTCTCCGGGCTCGATGGCGAAAGTGACGTCGCGCAGGACCCAGTCCGGAGTGACAGCATTGGTCATCTGGGGATGGTCAGCAATGCTTATGTGGGGACGGCCGCCCTCGGCCGTCCGGCCGAGCGAAGCTCGGCTGCTTGCGCCGGCAACACTTTCGGCGGGTACATCCCGATACGCGAACCACACGTGGTCGAACTCGATCCGGCCAGGTCCTTCCGGCTTCTTCGTCACGGCGGGGGAAACGATGTCGACCGGGGTATCCAGCAACTTGAAAATGCGTTCGCTGGCGGCCATCGCCGACTGCAGAATGTTGTACTTCTCGCTGAAGTCCATGATGGGGCGGAAGAAGCGCATCGCATATTGCGTGAAGGCGATCAGCACGCCCAGTGAGGCCGCGGTCGCCACCATGTGAAATGACACCAGCGTCTGCCGGCTGAATTCGACGGACACGCTCTTTGCAACAATACCGCGCATCACATCCTGCCCGCCGAACCAGATGACGCACGCAATCGCAATCGCGGAAAAGAAATCAACGACCGGATAGTAGACAGCGTAAGCCATGATCGCGTCTTTGAACGCGTCCATGTGGCTGCGGTTGATTTCCGAGAAGCGGTCGTAGGCCTTGCGCTCGCGGTTGAAGAGCTGTAGCACCACCATCCCGCTCACGTGTTCCTGCAAATAAGCGTTAATGCGGGCGATGGCGGTGCGAATCCGCCGGTAGGAATCACGCACCTTGTCACGGAAGATCTTGGTCGCCACCACGATGAACGGAAGCACCGCGAACGTGATCAAAGCCAGTTTCCAGTTCATGCACAGCATGATCCCCAGGATTCCGACCAGGACAAACAAGTCCTCAAAAATGGAAACGACGCCCGAGGTGAACATTTCATTCAAGGCGTCCACGTCAGTGGTGACGCGAGTGACCAGGCGGCCGACCGGGTTCTTGTCATAGAAAGCAACGTGCATGCGCTGCAGGTGGCGGAAAATCTGGCTGCGCAGGTCGAACATCACCTTCTGCCCGGTCCATTGCATGAAGTACGTTTGCAGGAACTCGAACACGAAAGTAAGGACAAGCAGGCTGAAGTAAATCCCGGAAATCTGCGCGATCCCGTGCAGCGGCCGAGGGCTCAGCCAACTCCACAATCCCGAGGTCGCCTCTTTCACCGGCGCGAGATAACGATCCACCACGACTTTCACCAGGTAAGGCCCCAACACATCGCAGAACGATTTGAGAATGATTGAGGCAAGGGCAACCGCCACCTGCCAGCGGTAGGGGCGCAGGTAGGTGAGCAGCCGCCCCATCAGGCGGCTGTCATATGCTTTGCCTAGTACTTCCTCTTCCTGGGCCATTGTTTCTCGGTCGTAAATCCCTTTCGAGAAGCGGGTGAGCGGCGTGGGAGGACGCCTCCAACAGGGTACCTTAAATAGATGGCCGAGGCAGCGGCCCGGATGGAAAAGGTTTGCGGGTGCGCGGGCGCTCTCGCCCGCGAAAGGGTGGGATAATCAAAACGATGGCCATGGGAATCTACATCTCCGTGCCCTTCTGCCGCACGAAGTGCAGCTACTGCAACTTCGCGTCCGACGTGTTCTCGCGTGTCGTTTTCGAGCGGTATGTCGAGCGCGTGCGTGCTGACGTTGCGAATGCCCAGCAAACCGCGCAGGAGATGGGCGGACAAATCGTGCGGGAGGTCGACTCGATCTATCTTGGTGGCGGCACGCCCACTGTGCTCGAACCCGGGCAACTAGAGCGGTTATTTGACGCAGTAAGGACGCAATTCTCCGTGTCCGCGAATGCAGAAGTCACAGTCGAGTGTGCGCCTGGGACGCTTGCTCCGGCCGTGATCGAGGGACTGCTGCGCTGCGGAGTGAATCGTGTCAGCCTGGGCGTGCAGTCGTTCGTGGATGTCGAAGCCGCCGCGGTGGGCCGGTTGCACAAACGATCCATAGTGCTCGATGACATTGCCCGCCTGCGCGCGGCCGGGATCACAAACATCAATATCGACCTGATCGCGGGGCTCCCGCACCAGACGCAAGAAACCTGGCAGCAGTCGGTGGCGGAGACGCTGGCGACCGGAGTTCCACATGTCAGTGTCTACATGCTCGAGGTGGACGAAGACTCGCGACTGGGTCGGGAGGTGATCGCCGGCGGAACGCGCTATCACGCGCACTTCGTACCGGACGATGACGCTACCGCAGATTTCTATCTGGCAGCTTGCGAAACGCTGGAAGTGGGCGGCATCAGGCAGTACGAGATTTCTAATTTCGCGCGAACGGGGTCAGAATCCCGCCACAATCTCAAATACTGGACGCGACAACCATATCTCGGGTTTGGTGTGGACGCTCATTCCATGCTGGTGTTTGCGGCGAGGGGAGATGAGGCAGTACGCTTCGCTACCGCAGATGTCCTGGAGAAATATGTTGCCGGCGCGCCCCTGCAGCAGACGCTGGTCTCAAGCGCCGCGGCGTTGGAAGAGCATTTCTTTCTCGGTTTGCGCTTGAACCGGGGCGTAGACCTGTCAGAAATAGCCAAGATTGTCGGGCGGCAATCTGTCGACAATCTGCGGCCGACGATCTCGGAGATGATCCACGACGCCTTGATGCAGCAAGAGGCCGACATCATTCGCCTTACTCCTCGAGGGCGGTTGCTTTCCAACGAGGTCTTTCAGGCCTTCATGGCACCCGCCGGCGTTTCCACGAACTTCTGACCACGAGCGTATAATTTGCTTTGGATCTACCGCGCTGGCTCCAGAAGAGCATCGCAGGCTGATTTCCAGACCATCCGGTCGGTTGGGTGGCGAAGCAGAACCCACAGAATCGCCAGTGTTCATGGGGTTCAAACCACTCTCTTCCTTTCCCGCCCGGGAGTAACTTCTTCCTCTTCCAGCGCTATGTTCTAATCACAATTCGGGGTGCTTGAAGTGCCCCATGATGCGGGGCTGCGGTCGCGGCACCCGAGTGGGTTGGAGGAACTTTGGATTTTCAGTTGAACGAAGAGCAGTTGCAATTGAAGAAGAGCGTCCGTGAGTTTGCTGAGCGCGAGATCAAGCCCAACGTCATGAAGTGGGACGAGGCCGGCGAATTTCCCCTGGCAACCATCAAGGAACTGGGCAAGCTCGGATTGCTGGGAATGATCTTTCCTCCCGAATACGGCGGGGCCGGCATGGGCTATGTGGAGTACGTCACGGCAATCGAGGAACTCTCGTGCGTGGACGGGTCGGTCGGAATCATCGTCGCGGCGCACACCTCTTTGTGTTCGAACCATATTTTTCTTGCCGGCAACGAAGCGCAGAAAAAGAAATACGTCAGCAAGCTGGCGACCGGCGAGTTCATCGGCGCTTGGGGCTTGACCGAGCCCTCTTCAGGGTCCGACGCGGGCAGTGCACGCATGACCGCAGTCCGCCGGGGAAATAACTGGGTGCTCAACGGAACGAAGACGTTCTGCACCAACGGGCACTATGCCGACGTGGTGGTCGTGCTCGCGGTTACGGATCGAGCCGCGCACACCCATGGAATTTCCGCGTTCGTGGTGGAGAAAGACACCAGGGGATTCCGCCCCGGCAAGAAAGAAAACAAGCTGGGACTGCGCGCGAGCGATACCGCCGAGTTGATCTTTGAAGACTGCCTGATTCCCGCCGAGAATCTGTTGGGCGGAGAGGGCCAGGGATTCCCCGACGCCATGCGCGTGCTCGACGGTGGCCGCATCTCGATTGCCGCCCTGTCATTGGGCATGGCCGAAGGCGCCTACGAGGCGGCCCTGAAGTATTCGAAACAGCGTAAGCAGTTCGGCAAAGCGATCAGCGATTTCCAGGCGATCCAGTGGAAACTGGCCGACATGGCTACCGAAATCGACGCGGCCATGCTGCTCACCATGCGCGCCGCCTCCATGAAAGACGCTGGCATGAAGACCACGCAGGAATCGTCGATGGCGAAGCTCTATGCCAGCGAAGTCGCGGTCAAGTGCGCCAACGAAGGCGTGCAGATTCACGGCGGCTATGGTTTTATCAAAGACTATCCCGCCGAGAAGTTTTATCGCGACGTGAAACTGTGCACCATCGGCGAGGGCACAAGCGAGATACAGCGTCTGGTGATCGCGCGGCAGTTGCTGAAGGACTAGGACTGGCTTTTTGCTCTTAGCCAGCCCTCTTGGGGTCATGGGTTAACATACGGCTGGACTGTCTCTGACGACGCACCATGCTCCTCATTCACGGCTCCTACCATTTCTGGCCAAAGCGAGTTGCCTTTCGCAACGACTAGTGCCTTCGATGTCAGGCGCCGAGAAGGTCCATCGCCGTCCGGACCTTCGACGTAGGGCACATCTTCTGGATCCCAATTTTGCCTGTGGGCTTTTGGAA
>JBARBI010000188.1:0-7379 GCA_049792875.1 Candidatus Sulfotelmatobacter sp. | reverse complement strand
GAAGCGTAGACAGGGGATAGGCGGGGTGGGCAATTGAGCTGCGAAAACATACAACCCGGGTGTAGTGTCCGATAAATAACTGGCCAACTCAACGTTTCAGTTTCTGCCGACGGGGTAGGGTGCAGCCGGGGCGAATCTTTTCCAAAGTTTGTCGACAGCGGGATAGCTTTTCGACGAGTGAAGCCCCGGTGGCAGTCCAGACAAAGGGTTTCGGGTTCTGGTTCCAGGCGGCCAGGAACTCCGCGATCGCTTTCTCCAGATCTTCCACGCTGCAGAACGAGCCGCGGCGGATTCGCTTGCTGGTTAGTTCGCCAAACCAGCGCTCTATAAGATTCAGCCAGCTGGAACTGGTGGGCACAAAGTGGGAGATAAAACGAGGGTGCCGCTTCAGCCAGGCTTGGACTCGGGGATGCTTGTGGGTGCCATAGTTGTCCATCACCAGATGCAAGCGGATCTCAGCGGGGAACTCTTGGTCGAGGCGGCGTAGAAACTTGAGGAACTCTTGGTGTCGATGGCGCTCGTAACACTGTCCGATCACCCGTCCTTCCAGGACCTCCAGAGCCGCGAACAGACTGGTGGTTCCGTTGCGCTGGTAGTCATGCGTCATGGTTCCGCAACGGCCCTTTTTCAACGGCAGGCCCGGCTGCGTGCGATCCAGCGCTTGAATTTGGCTCTTTTCGTCCACGCATAGCACGATCGCCTGTTGCGGAGGATTTAGATAGAGACCCACAACGTCGGTCGACTTCTCCAGAAACTTCGCATCCCGTGACAGTTTGAAAGTTTTGACGCGATGCGGTTTCAGATTATGGCTCTGCCAGATATTGTTGATGGTGGATTTGCTGACTCCCTGGCGGGCAGCCATCAGCCGACAACTCCACTGCGTCATCCCCTTGGGCTTGGTGCGGAGTGTCGCCTCCACAATGGACTGGATCTTTTCCCGCCCGTAGGTCGGTTTGCGACCCCGCCCCGGCGCCACTTCCCACAGGCTATCCAAGCCCTCCTGTGCAAAGCGGGTACGCCACAGGGTGACCGTCTTGCGATTCACGTCCAACTGTTGAGCGATGGAGTTATCGGATTGTCCTTCGGCCGCAGCTAACACAATCTGACTTCGTAAGGCGACCTGCTGGGGTGTCCCGAAGGCGGACAGCCATTGTTGCAGTTGTTGCTGGTCGGCTTCCGGGAGGGCGAGCGCGGGAGCGGGTCGCGGCATGAATCGAGCATAGCGGAGCTTGGTGTTATTGTCCAGTTATTTGTTGGACACTACACTAGATAGTGAACATCGTTCGCGCGGGTCGCGGGTCGCATCAATTGACGGATAGGAGGTAGGAGAAAGAAATCCGTCCTCCATAATAACGAACCAGTAAACAGGGGCGGCGGCACGCCAGCGCAGGCCAAAGGCATCATGCAACAGCCTCACGAGGCACGAAACAAGACCGAGCAACTGAATGGCGGACGGCAAGACTGAACGCGGATCTTACGAAAAGAAAAACGGGAGTCTCCCGAATACCGTTCGCGGAAGACTCCTTCGGTTGGCCGTCGTGATGTTCCTGCGAAGCCGAACAGGACTTCCCCGTTGGGCGGTCGGGTTGCTCATTATCGCTTTGGCGGTTTCTCTCCCACCAGCGCGAGGTATTTTGCCCTCTCTTCTTTTGCCAAGCCTGCCTCCGTCCGTGATGTGAGTAATTGCCTCCCGTTCAGTTTGGTCGGCGTCCAGACTTCCGAGAGGAAACAGTATTCCCGGTAGCAGTGGAAGATGATCTGACCGTTTTCGCCTGCGGAGCGACCCAAGACGTCGTTGGCCAAAACCATGGCTACCATTCTTCCCTGGGCATCCTGGATTCTGACCAGATTCGAACTTGCGATCATTGTGTATTCGCCAGCGGGAAGAGTTTTCCCGGAGACGGAGAACTTGAACGGGACACGAGACTGAACACCACCCGCTTGGGCATTAGCCGGGATCACGGTCAGTGCGATTGCCGAGCAGAGACTTGCGACGAAGAACATTTGCTTTTTCACGAAATTTCTCCTTTTTTGTTTTCCCGGCGCGCTTGGTGCCAACCGGCCGTTGGCCGCTTTCTGCGGCGAACGTGCCCACTCTCGCATTCGGCAATCAGGCATAACAATGGATGGCTCGTGATCTGACGGAGGAGCAAATGTGACCGTCTAATCTGCAGACAACAAAGGGGCAATAGCCAACTGTGACCTGATAAAGCGGGCGGGAAAGCAAACCCCTTTGGTGTAAACTCTCGGGATCACAGGTGAGGCTTATGAGCCGCCCCGTTGCCAATCCGAAGATTATCCGATTCGGCTTGTTTGAGGTCGACCTCGACACCCGGGAACTGCGCAAGTCGGGCTTCCGGATCAAGCTACAAGGTCAACCATTTCAGATACTGACAATGCTGCTGGCGCGACCCGGCGAGATCGTCACGCGCGAGGAGTTGCAGAAAGAGCTCTGGCCAAGTGACACCTTCGTCGACTTTGATCTCAGCCTGAATAGTGCAGTCAAGAAGCTCCGGCAAGCGCTGAACGATGACTCTGAGAATCCGAGGTTTGTAGAAACCCTGTACCGTCGGGGCTACCGATTTATCGGGCCCGTGGAGAGCCCGGCTGGCATCGAGCAGATTCAGTCGGTAGAAAACGGAGCAGACTCCGCCGCCCCGGCCAAGCCGATCCACGACGCAGGCAACCCTCCTGCGGCAGATGCGGGACGCTCGGCATCAGCCCTGGCCGCGCTTTTGCCCGCACAAAAAACGCGGCGGGTATACCTCACTGCGGCGGTCCTATTTGCAGTTGTTGCGCTGGTGGCAATTGCGTTTTTCTGGCTGCGTGCGCCATTGCCGGCACCACGCGTACTCTCGACCGCGCAACTCACCAGCGACAACCTACCGAAGGACCTCGTAATGACAGACGGTCCGCGGGTTTATTTCGTCGAAACCATGAACGAACGGGCCCTGCTGAGCCAGGTTTCAGCCAGCGGCGGCGAGATCGGCCATATTCCTACGCCCTTCGCGAATAGCTTCTTGCATGCCGTTTCACCCCTGCGATCGGAACTCCTGGTCGATTCCGGCCACGAAGAAGGGATTCTTGGTTCTGGTCAAGCTGCGGCTTGGATTGTCCCTATTCCGGCGGGATCGCCTCGCCGCCTTAGTGACTTCCTGATGAATGCTGCGACCTGGTCCCGCGACGGCCAGCAGTTGGCTTATTCGCGGGATCACGACATCTATCTCGCAAAATGGGACGGAGCGCAATCGCATAAGCTAATCACGACTGCCGATATTTGTGGGGATCTTCAGTTTTCACCGGATGCAAAGCACTTACGCTTTACTGCGCGTAGCCTGGACTTCCGATTCAGCCTTTGGGAGGTCGGGATTGACGGCTCCGGCTTGCGTCAGCTGCTTCCGGGTCTTCACCAGGACTTGGGGGTATGCTGTGGCAGATGGAGCGCTGATGGCCGTTACTACTTCTTTGTCGCTTTTCACAGTGGCCGCTCAGATATTTGGGCGCTTCGGGAGAGAGCCGGAATTTTTCGTCCCAGTAGCTCAGATCCTTTGCCCATCACCACCGGTCCGCTCGCCTACTTCAGTCCAGCTCCTGCTCTGGCCGGAGATCGCTTGTTCGTCATTGGAGAACAGCAGAGGGCGCAGCTAGAGCGTCTGGACGCAAAATCACAGCAGTTCGTTCCCTTTCTAAACGGTATTTCCGCCGGAGAAATTGATTTTTCACGGGACGGCAAGTGGGTCACCTATGTCAGCTGCCCCGACTATCTTTTGTGGCGAAGCCGAAGCGATGGCAGCGAAAAACTCCAGTTGACCTATGCTCCCGTGAACGTCGCCATGCCGCGCTGGTCTCCCGATGGCAGGCAGATCGCTTATTTATGCGGCCTCCCGGGAGAAACCCAAAAAGCCTGTATCGTCTCCGCGGATGGAAGCGCGACAGAGGAAGTCCAGATCGGTGGCCAGCACGTGCCCGATGATCCGCAATGGTCGCCAGATGGCAGATCGTTGATTCTTGCCCTCTACCCGCCAGGGCTTGCCAGCACAAGACCGCAGGACTTCTCGGTGGGTCAATTCGATCTGCAGGCAAAGAAAATTATGACTCTCCCCGGAACTGAGGGGATGGTAGGACCGCGCTTGTCGCCCGATGGCCGCTACATCTCAACCCTCTCGGTTGACCTCAAGAAAGCTATGCTTCTGGAACTGAGCACCGGGAAGTGGTCCGAGTTGGCGACAGGAACCAGTTTTGGGTATCCCAACTGGTCGCTCGACAGCAAATACGCATATTTCGAAGATCTGGGAGCAGACGGCCCTGAGATCGACCGCGTCTCGGTGGCGACCCGGAAGAAGGAACGCGTGGCTGTCTTGAAAGGCATCTCGCGGGTTCCCATGGAGGATTCCGGCGTTGCCTGGAATGGCGTGGCACCGGACGGCTCGCCGCTGATCATGCGCGACGTGGGCAACCGCGAATTGTTTTCGCTTGAATTGCAATTGCCCTAGTGAGGCAGTTCGCGAAGCTGCATCTTCTACCAGGACGCCATATGTAGAGCTGACCGCTTTGCTGCTTGCTTAGCGCGCGTACCGGATTGTGCCCGAGTCACGGGCAAACCTTACGTAATGATTAGAAGGTTTGCTGCCCACACGCCCATAAGCGTATGTGCCGCGCAGGCTATAATTGCGCGCAGCATGGCCCTAAACTCCGGTACAAGACTCGGGCCCTACGAAATCCAGTCGCCTTTAGGGTCTGGAGGGATGGGTGAGGTATACCGTGCGATCCAGAGCAGCCTCGGTCGTCAAGTGGCGATCAAAGTCCTGCCCGCAGAGAAAGTTGCCGACCCCGAACGCAAGCAACGCTTCGTGCAGGAAGCGAAGTCGGCTTCGTCGCTGAACCACCCCAACATCATCACCATTTACGACATCGGCCAAGCCGAAGGCGTTGACTTTATTTCGATGGAGTTGGTCTCCGGTAAAGCGCTGGACCGGCTGATTCCCCGGCACGGCATGCGGCTGAATGATGCTCTGAAGTACGCCGTCCAGATTGCCGATGCGCTCGCTCGGGCGCACGCCGCCGGCATCGTCCATCGAGATCTCAAGCCCGGAAACATCATGGTGAATGAGGATGGGCTCGTGAAAGTTCTCGACTTCGGCCTGGCGAAGCTCACCGAACCTGCTCCTGCTGGCGAGGACGACTCCACGCGCACCCTGCGGCCCACGACAGAAGAGGGCAAAATCGTCGGCACGGTTGCGTACATGTCTCCCGAGCAGGCGGAGGGCAAGAAGGTCGACGCCCGTTCGGACATCTTCAGTTTCGGATCGGTGTTGTACGAGATGGTGACGGGAAGGCAGGCGTTCCACGGCGATACCAAAGCCTCGACGCTAGCGGCCATTCTCAAGGACAATCCGCGGCCAGCCAGTCAACTCGTCGATGGCCTTCCCCGAGAAGTTGAGAAGCTGATCTCCCGTTGCCTGCGGAAGGAAGTGAATCAGCGCTTCCAGCACATGGACGACGTCAAGATCGTGCTGGAGGAACTGAAAGAGGAGTCCGATTCCGGGGTGCTGGGAACCGCTGCCGTGGCAAAGACGAAGCCTCATCGTCGCCTCACTTGGGCTCTCGGCATGGCGGCAGCACTGGTAATGGCAACGGTTGGAGTGTGGTTGGTTCGATCGAAGAACGAAGTACGAGAAGTGCCGCTGGTCGCAGTTCCGCTGACCAGCTACCCAGGCGAAGAGGGTTTCCCGACACTTTCGCCGGACGGTACGCAAGTAGCGTTTTCCTGGAACGGGGAAAAGCAGGATAAGTTCGATATTTACGTGAAGCAGATCGGCGTGGAGCCGCCTTTCCGCTTGACCAGCGATGCGGCTAACAATTACAGCCCTGCCTGGTCGCCGGATGGAGGCTTCATCGCTTTCTTGCGGGAGCTGTCGCACGACAAGACCGATATCGTGCTCGTACCCCAACGAGGAGGTCCGGAGCGAATTCTGAGCGAGATCAAGGGATCAATGCAGGCTTTGCCCTACGGCCCGTACTTGTCCTGGACCCCGGATTCCAAGTGGATTGTCTGCCCAACCCCGAAAAGCAGCGAGCGCGTTTGGGCTTTGCATTTGTTCTCCACGGAAACGGGAGAGCAAACCGAGCTAACCAACCCGCCAAATAGCGAACTCGGCGATGTGGCGCCGGCCGTCTCCCCAGACGGCCGGACCTTGATCTTTTCGCGGGTTTCACCGGACTACTTCAATGTAACTATGTGGTTACTGCACCTTGGAGAAGGCTACAAACCGTTGGGCAAAGAGGAACAGATTCAGTCGCCGGGGATGACAGACATCGGTGCGGCTTGGCTGCCCGATGGCAGTGAGTTCGTATATAGCTCCACAAACTGAACCAACTACGGGCTCTGGCGGTTTGAGGTATCCAAAGGCGCGGTTCCCAGGAGGCTCGACCTTGGAATGGCCGCCGCAGAGCCGACGATTTCGCGGCTCGGAAACCGTCTGGCTTTCACAGTCTTTCAGTCTGATCTGAATATCTGGCGCGTCGACTTGAAGGGGCCCGGCAAAGAACCCAGCCAGCCCATCCGTTTCATTTCCTCTACGCAGAGTGAACAATACCCAGCTTATTCGCCGGACGGGCGGCGGATCTCCTTTATGTCAGACCGATCGGGAACGCAAGAAATCTGGATCTGCGACAGTGACGGATCCAAGACCCTGAAGTTAACATCGTTTGGCGGGGCGGCGATCTACGGCCCGAGTTGGTCTCCGGACAGCCAGAACATCGCTCTTACGGTGGCACAGAGAGGAATGAAAGAGGACATCTATGTCGTCAGTGTGAACGGGGGTGTTCCCCGGCGCATGACGACAGATCCAGCGGAGGACAAGTGGCCTTATTGGTCGCATGATGGAAAGTGGATTTACTTCAGTTCAACCCGCAGCGGCCGGGAGGAAATCTGGAAGATGCCATCCAATGGTGGGGAGGCAGTTCAGATCACGCAGAATTCGGGCGACATCCCGCAGGAGTCAGCCGACGGGAAATTTCTCTATTACATGAAGGGGTGGCCGGAGGCCGTGAGCGTCTGGAAAGCCTTGGTGGATGGAAATCAAGAAGCGAAAGTTCTCGATTCTGTGCATAGCGAAGGCCAATGGACTGTGGGGAAGGAGGGGATTTACTTCTTCAGAACTCCTGACAAAATGGGACACAGTGACATCTGCGTCTACGAATTCGCCACCGCTCAGATCAGGAAAGTCCTGACCATTCAGCGTCCCGTGAATAACCATATTGTGGTTTCCCCCGACGGCCGGACAATTCTTTACCCGCAGGCTGACGAATCTGGCAGCGTCCTCATGCTGGTCGATAATTTCCGGTAGGCGCGTCTCTCACTGACGCGGCCGGATGAC
>JBARBI010000187.1:0-2529 GCA_049792875.1 Candidatus Sulfotelmatobacter sp. | reverse complement strand
GTCTTGCACGTAGTTGTACGTGATCGTGTTCCCGTACGTGTCCGTGACTTGGTCCAGGTACCACTTGAGCGCGTAGGCTCGTCCGGTGTTGCTGGCGCGCTCGGACGCGAACGTGCTCCCTAAAGTGGACCCGGTTGTCAAGACCATTTTTCGCCCGCAATAAGCTTAATTAAGGATCGACGGGTCCGATGTTGTGGGGCGGCCGTGACCGCCCCTTGCCATTCCGGCGCTTGAGCCGGCGCTCGGGTCGCACCTCTGCGTTGCCCTATCCTCCGCTCAAGTGCATTCATTGTAATCCAGCTATTCTGGCCACAATGCGCTAAACCTCGGGGGTTTGGGGGCAGAGCCCCCATCTTCTTACGAGCCTCCTCCGATTTGTCGGCCAACCCCTCATCGCAGGTATAACTCCCCGGGCGTCCGGTAGCCCAGGCTCTGATGGAGCCGCTCGTGGTTGTAGAACCGGAACCAGTTGCCAATGCCCGTTCGTGCCTCAGGCACCAACTCATAGTCCCGCAAGTAGACCTCTTCGTACTTCAGCGAGCGCCACAACCTTTCAATGAAAATGTTGTCAAAGCACCGCCCGCGGCCGTCCATGCTGATGCGGATGCCATGCGCCTCCAACTCGCCGGTGAACGCCCCGCTGGTGAATTGCGAACCTTGGTCGCTGTTGAAGATCTCCGGCCGGCCCCGGCGCAGCGCCCGCTTCAACGCTTCGACGCAGAAGTCCAACTCCATCGTCACTGACACCGCCCAGCTCAGCACGAACCGGCTGTACCAGTCCATGACCGCCACCAGATACACGAACCCACCGGCCATCCGGATGTAGGTGATGTCGGTACTCCACACCTGGTTGACGCGCGTCACCTCCACGCCCTTCAGCAGGTACGGGTAGATCTTGTGCGCTTCCCCTGGCTGGCTCAACTTCGGCTTCGGATACACGGCCTGGATCCCCAGGACCTGCATCAGCCGTTTCACTCGATTTCGACCGACCTTGTGCCCAAGTCCGCCCAACCACTCCGTCATGCGCCGACTCCCGTAAAACGGGCGCCGCGTGTATTCCTCATCGATCAGTCGCATTAACATGAGGCTCTCTTCGCTCTCACCCAACGGCTGGTAGTATAGACCTGACCTGTTGACGCCCAACAATTCGCACTGCCGCCGAATGCTGATTTCCGGGTGGTCCCGATCCACCAGTGGGCGCAGTTCGTCACTCGAGCATGCCGACTTTTTTTTTGAGCCAGTCCAGTTCGACTTTCAGCCGCCCGATCTCCTGGTAGAGTGCATCGTTGTTGCCCTCGCCGCTGGTCGCTTTGCGCGTTCGTCCATCCACAAAAAGCTCGGGCAGTTGGTCTATCGCCGCTTTCCGCCACTTGGCGATCTGCATGGGGTGCACCTTGAACTGCGACCCCAACTGGCTGAGCGTCTTCTCGCCTCGAATTGCTTCCATCGCCACCCGGGCTTTGAACTGCGGACTGTATTGTTTCCTCGTCGTTGTCATCGACCTCTCCCCATCAATGACTCCGCCGAAATTTTAGCTTATTGCCTGGTCTGAATTCCTGGATCCACTATAGTCGGCACCCACAAGGCGGACAGCGTGGCCGCCCGAATTCAGTTCGTGAATCCGACCGCCGAATGCGAAAAGCGTAAGCACCGATTGGGTGGTCAGGAATCAAGCGGGAGTATCGAAGCCTTGATCGGGCGGCTCGCGGCATGTGATCTGATTGTGGATGCCACGGCTGAGCCGTCCGTCTTCACTTATCTGGCGGCGGCAGCGGGATTCGGCAAGAAGCCGTTGCTGTGGGCGGAGGTCTTCGGCGGTGGCCTGGGAGGCCTGATTGCCCGGCACCGGCCAAGGCTTGAGCCCGATCCGGCGAAAATCAAACTTGCGATTGAGAATTGGTGTGCTAATCGGGGCAAACCGATTGAGCGGGCGACAATGGAGTATGGCGGAGGAGGTGTGCCGGCGATTGCGGACGATGCGGACGTGACGACGATTGCCGCGCACGCTGCCCGACTGGCCATTGATACTCTGATTCCGCGTAATCCGTCCCTGTTTCCAAATTCGGTGTACCTCATCGGCCTTGCGCCGGGCTGGATATTCGACCAGCCGTTCGAAACATATCCAATTGATGTGGGTTCTCCGCCGCCAACTGCGGAGCCAGAGGTCGAGACCGAAGAGATGTCCGAGGAACTCGCGAGAGTCCTTCGTCTATTTGCAGAGCACAAGAATGAAGATAATCCTGTCCAGCCCGGTGCTGAACCGCCTTCGTGAAGAGTTGCGCCGTGCAGGTCGGCGAGAAATCGGCGGACTGCTAATGGGCGAACACGTGCAAGATGAGACGTTTCGCGTAACCGACATTTCTGTGCAGCGGTTAGGAGGCTGACATGCCTCGTTTGTTCGCGACCCTCAGCAACACCAAGTGGACCTGAACGCGTTTTTCGAACGGACAGGTGCCAATTTTAGACGATTCAACTATTTGGGGGAATGGCACTCGCATCCGAGCTTTGAGCCGCTTCCCAGCTCTACCG
>JBARBI010000186.1:0-24631 GCA_049792875.1 Candidatus Sulfotelmatobacter sp. | reverse complement strand
GGTCCATGGTGACCACGACCTCCGCAACCCCGTATTGCTCGACGCCTCCTTGTCCGTTGTATCCCGGTGGACTCGGCATGGGCAGCAGTACGATCGCCATTCGTGCCGATCAGACGGGGAGTGCCAGCGGACCGAAAACCGTCACTGAGTTCTTTAACACTTCGTCTTTCACTCAAGCGGTGGGACACTTTGGCAGCTCAAGCACGGGCGCAGTCCTAGGACCGGGCTACCAAATCTGGGACATGTCGCTGATGAAGAACACCAACCTCGGCGAACGCGTCAACCTACAACTTAGGCTGGAGACGTTCAACACCTTCAACCACGGCAGCCCCAGTTCGATTGACACCAACGTGAACGACGGTGCTTTTGGGGGCGTCAATGGATGGCACGACTCCCGCAACCTGCAAATCGGAGCGAAGATTAGGTTCTAACGGTCATCGCGTCCAGAGTCATTCCCGGCGCACGCCCCAGCGGCGTGCGCCTTTTCTTTCGCGCGCAGGTTCTGGATTGTCCGGAGTCACTGACTCTCCGTGTGCTCGATGGCCGCCGCCCGTTTCTTCTCCTGCAGAGCAAGCGAGATTTTCTGCTCCCGCGTCCCTTCTGCGGCATGCCCCGCCTGCCTCAACGCTGTGCCCAGCACAAAGTGAGCCTCCGCAAAATTGGGATCGAGTTCGACTGCTTTGCGCAGCGGTTCAATCGCAGCGTCAGGGTGGTTCAGCGCTATTTCCGTCTTGCCCAGGCCAAACCAAGCTTCCCCATAACGAGGGTTGGCCTTGAGTGCGGCACGAAAGTGCGACCTGGCCTCCTCGAGCTGGGAGTTGTTCAGCAGGATTTGACCGAGGATACAGTTCGCCACGGGATCGTTGGGAAAGCGCTGGAGTTCCGCCCGCATCTGTTTCTCCGCCAGCTCGGTATCACCTTGCCTCCAGTAGAGGTATCCCAGCCCGGAATGCACACCCATGAAATTTGGATCCGCTTCCTCTGCCGCCTGATATTCCTTGATCGCGTCGGCCCGGTTCGACATCTGGTCGTACGCCGTGCCCATCATGATATGAGCGGTCGCGGAGTTCGGATTCAGCTTCATGATGCGGGCAAACACGCTGGTAAGCGCCTTGTAATCCTTCATCCGCAGGTAGGCTTTGCCCAGCATATCGAGCGTCTCCAAATCCGAGGGGTCCGCCTGATTGGCGCGCTCCAGATACTGGGCAGCCTCCGGATAACGATCCAGCGCAAACAGACACAGGCCAGCCAGGTCGAGGACCTGAAAATCGGTGGGGTTCGTCACCGCCATGGGTTGAAGCAGACTCCATGCGGAGCGGTAGTGCTGGGCTTTGAAATAAGCGACCGCAAGATTGCGTTGAGTCGCGGGATCGCCCGGACGGACTTTCAGCGCCTCCTGATAGAAACGAATCGCCTCTGCAGGCTTGCCCTCGCGGGAAAGCACAATCCCCAGATTGTTCAGGGCCACAAGCGATCGGGGATCTATTGCCAAAGCGCGGCGCAGCGTCTCCTCAGCAGAGGCGAGATCGCCCTTGTGCATTGCCTCCGCGGCTTGCTCCAGGTAGGCGTGCACTTGTGCCGCTGCGGGGCTCGCGGACGCGGCGTGCGCTGGAGGTGCAGTTTGTGCAGACGCAAGAGGTGCGCTGAGCAGGCAGGCTGCGCAAGCAGCGGCCATCACCCAGAGGAAGCACGGCACCTTCATACACCCGATTCTAACCCGCGCGAAAGAGAAGCTGCCGTGACTGTGCTTTGGAATCGATGCGCACCCCCAGCCACAATAAGCCCGCCACTACCGCCAAGCCCGCAGTGAGCGACAACGCCGCTTCCCATCCAATCCGCTGGGCCAGCCACGGCGTAAGGGCGGGTGAAATCATGCCGCCAAGATTGCTGCCAAAATTCATCGTGCCGCCAGCGATGCCGCTGTGCTCTCCGGAGAGTTGGGTCATCGTCGCCCAGAATGGACCTTCGGTACACAGCACCAGTACGGTACAGGTCGTAAGTGCAGCTACGGCCACCATCGCGCTGGGAGTGCGCGCGCCCATCACCAGGAAGATGGCCGCCGCGCAGAGGGCCGCCAGCGGGACGCTACGACGCCCCCAGGTTGCGCCCCAGCGGGTCACCGCCAGGTCTGAGAAGACGCCGCCCAGCGGGATCGCGAACATGGTGGCGATCCACGGCAATGCAGTGAAGGTGGCAGCCTTGAGCACCTCGAAGTGTCGCACCTGGACCAGATAAAGGTAGAACCAAAAAATAAAAATGTATCCCAAGTAGCCCTGCAGCAGGTAACTGGCAGAAAGAAACCAGAAACTCGGCGAGCGCAACGGCTGAGCGGAGGGTGTCGGCGATCCGGCGGAGAGGACTGCTGGCCTATTCCAGTCCGCATGGGAGTGAAGTCCCCGGGGCGCGAATCGCCACCACAGCAATCCCGCGGACACACTGAGGAAAGCCGCGACCCAGAGTGCCGGACGCCATCCATAGTGACTGGTGATGGGCGCTAACAGCAGCGGGGTAACTGCCGATCCCACGCCCACGCTGGCCAGCACCAGGCTATTCGCCCGGGCCTGCAAGCGCGGCGGCATTGTGATGGCAATGGTTCTACCCGAAGTGGGATAGGTGGGCGCGGCAACCACGCCAAACAGGGCGCGGATCACCCACAGTTGCGGAATGACCATCGCCAGTCCGAATCCATACCATCCCACCAACGCCGTCAGGCCCGTAAGCAGAGCCCATCCGGCGCAGAGCACCAGGAAAATGCGGCGGGCGCTGGCCCGGTCAGCCAGTCCTCCCGAAGGTACTTGAAACAAGGTGTACCCAACCAGGAAAGCGCTGAACACCGTCCCCATTTGCGTCTGGGTCAGACCGAACTCCCTCATCATGTTGGGCGCCACCACGGTGACAGCGACGCGGCACACGTATCCCACGGAAGTCACCGCCATCAGCAGCATCACCAGGCGCTTGCTGGCGGAGACCGGAGCGGTTGCCATGGCAGGGATCGCGCTCATGGAAGCCTTTTGTGCAGGATGAGTTCCGACTGTCCGGGCACGATGTAATCCTTGAGCTCGCCAGCGAACTCGTATCCGTGCCGGCGGTAAAGGTTTTGGGCTCGGTGGTTAAACGACGACACCAGCAGAAACAGATGCCCGCGGTCGGCGAAGTGCTTTTCAGCGAAACGAAGAAGTTGCGATCCGATACCCTTCCCACGCGCCTCCGCCTCCACGGCGATGGAGGCGATGTAAGGCGATCCCGCTAAACCGTAGGGCGCGACCAGAACGAAGCCGGCGGGAAGATCTTCATCCCGGGCAACAAAAAGCTCAGTGCCGGGACGCACCAAGGCTGCGCGGCATTCCTCGAGATTGCGGCAGAGGGTGATCCATGGCTCGCTCGAAGTCATCACGCGCGCGCACCATTCGTAGTCGTTCGGTGTGGCAGCCGTGACCTGGATCGAAGTCCCCATTCCCGAAACGTAACTATCTCACAGATTGGAAAATGCTGCGGCTGACGCGCATCTCGAAACAAATTAGAAAGGATTCCGTAAAACCGCCTCATTTTCGTTAACATAATCGTTATGGCACGCTGAGACAGGAGGAGGCTGAGTGCACCTTCGGCAGAATCTGTTTCTTATCGCTTTCGTCGGTCAGCTTCTTCCGGGATGTTTCTCCCAGGACACCAAGCCTGACTACCGCAATCCGAGTCTCACCGTCGAACAACGCGCCGCGGACCTGGTCAAGCGCATGACCGTTGAGGAGAAGGTCGATCAACTCGCTGGCGGTCGGCGGCGTGCGCTAGCCACAGCGAGTCCCGAGGCAAAACAGATCTTTGAAGACCTCGGCAGGTTGTATCGAGAGGATTCGCAGGTGAGCGTTCACGATGCCGCCGAGGCACGCAACAAGGCGCAACATTACCTGGTGGAGAAAACGCGCTTGGGGATCCCGGAAATTTTTCAGGGAGAAGCCTTGCACGGTTTCATGGCCTACGGAGGCACCAGCTTTCCACAGGTGCTCGGACTGGCCAGCACGTGGGCGCCCGAACTCGTGCAGCAGGTGTTTCACGCGGCTGCCGACGAAATGGCATCCTCGGGCGTCAACCAGGCCTTCACGCCTGTGCTGGATCTGGCGCGCGATCCGCGCTGGGGACGAACGGAGGAAACCTATGGCGAGGACCCCTATCTCGTCGCGCATATGGGCGTGGCGGCCATCAACGGGATGCAGGGCACTTCGTGGATGATTGACCGGCATCACGTGCTGGCGACGGCGAAGCATTTTGCCGCTCACGGACAACCGGAGAGCGGCACGAATGCGGCGCCGGGGAATTTTTCGGAGCGCGAGTTACGCGAAGGGTTCCTTGTGCCCTTTCGCGCCGCGGTCGAGGACGCCCAGGTGGGAAGCGTGATGGCCTCGTACAACGAGATCGACGGCATCCCGAACCACATCAACCACTGGCTGCTGGAACACGTCCTGCGCGAGGAATGGGGCTTTCGCGGCTATGTCACTTCCGACGGCGAGGGCCTGCAGATGCTGGTTCACACTCATCATGTGGCCATCGATTTCGCGGAAGCGGCGCGCAAGGCACTGGCCGCCGGCGTGGACTACGATCTGTCGGATGGATCGGTCTACGCTACCCTGCTCGACCAAGTACGCGATGGCAAGATTCCCCAAGCTGAACTGGATCAAGCCGTCGAGCGCGTGCTGGCAGCGAAGTTTCGGCTCGGCCTTTTCGAGAATCCGTATGTGGATCCGGACTACGCACAGAAGATCACGAATAGCTCTGAGCATCAGCAACTGGCTCTGCAGGTGGCGCAGAAGGCGATCGTCCTGCTCAAGAATGACAACCACCTGTTGCCCCTCGATCTGAGGAAGTTGAAAACCATTGCGGTGATCGGTCCCAATGCGGCTGATGTTCATCTTGGGGGCTATAGCCGCGACCCTGGCGCCGGAAATCAGATCAGCATCCTTGACGGCATTCGCAAGCGCGTCGGCGGGGACGTCAAGGTACTCTATGCGGAAGGCTGCAAGATCACCACCGGAAAGCAAGGCTGGTCGGCGTGGTATGAGAATAAAGTGGCGCAACCCGACCCCGAGGCGGAAGTTGGAAGCATTCGAGCCGCGGTTGCGGCGGCTCGCCAATCCGACGTGGCAATCGTGGTCGTCGGAGAGAACGAGAGCACGAATCGTGAAGCCTGGTCCGAGCAACACCTGGGCGACCGCGATTCGCTCGACCTGCTTGGCTCGCAGGAGGCCCTAATCGAGGCAATTGTCGAAACCGGCAAACCGACGGTCGTGTTGTTGATCAACGGCCGGCCATTGTCGATCAATTACGTCAAGGAGCACGTTCCGGCCATTCTGGAAGGCTGGTACCTGGGCGAACAAGGCGGAACTGCCGCCGCCAACGTCCTGTTCGGCGACATCAACCCGGGCGGGAAACTTCCCATCAGCTTTCCGCGCTCCGTGGGACAGCTTCCGGATTATTACAACCACAAACCGTCCCGCAATCGCAGCTACCTGTTTGTCAACCGTGAACCCCTGTTCCCCTTTGGCTACGGCCTTAGCTATACGCAATTCCGTTTCGAGAATGTCCGGGTCGAACCGAAGACAATTCGAACGGGTGGCTCCGTGAAGGTCTCGGTCGACATTACGAACACCGGCAGTCGTCGAGGGGATGAAGTGGCGCAGTTATACATTCACCAGCAGGTGGCCTCCGTGACTCGACCGGTGAAACAGTTGCGCGGCTTCCGACGTGTGAGTTTGGAACCCGGCCAGAAAGTGACAGTCGACTTTGTCCTGACTCCAGAAGACCTGTCTTTGCTGGACGTAAGCATGAATCCCACGGTCGAGCCGGGAGTGTTCGATCTTATGGTGGGAGCAAATTCGGCGGAAACTACAAGTGTTGCCCTTGAAGTCACTAATCCATCGCGATGAAGACGCAAGCCTTGGGCTCAGAATTCTGCACGTTGTCTTGGAGATTAAAATCACCTATGCCTACTAGAGATCGACGATCGTCACGGTTCTCGGTTTCATTCCTGATTGGCCTTTCTGTTTATCTGTTAGCCGCTGCAGTCTCTCACGCTCAATGGAAAGCGATGAATCCGGTCCAGAAGGTTCAGCAGGAACCGGACGGTGTCCTCTTTTCCCAGGGAACCGGCACTTTGAAACTGCAGGTGTGTTCTGACTCGGTGATCCACGTCCTTTATTCGGCCACTGGCTCGTTCCCGAAGCGAGCGGACTACGTAGTGACCAAAGATAACTGGCCTAGGGCGCAATGGACGATCGAATCCACGGATGATGCCGTCACTGTGACCACTTCCCTGCTGAAAGTAACGGTCACACGAAAGGATGGAGCCATCGCCTACGCCGAAATCCACGGTGACCCGCTCGTACAGGAATCATCGCGCACCCTGACTCCTGAGAAAGTGAACGGGGAAGACACTTATCGCGCTGAATCGTTCGTCAATATCTACGGTTCTCACGAGGCCCTCTACGGCTTGGGCCAGCACCAGGCTGGGGTGTGGAACTATCGCGGAGAGTCGGTCGACATTTCCCAGGACAACAGCAACATCGCCGTGCCCCTGATGCTCTCGAGCAAGGGTTACGGCATTTTCTGGAACAACACGTCGCGCAGCCGCTTCAACAACCGCTTCGCCAATTATCTCTACATCAGCTCCGAAGTTGCCGACGTGATCGACTACTACTTTCTCTACGGACCTGAGTTTGACAAAATCATTGCCGGCTACCGCGATCTGACAGGACAGGCCCCCATGTTCGGCAAATGGGCCTACGGCTTCTGGCAATGCAAGAATCGCTACAAGTCGCAAGAGGAACTCCTGGGAGTGGCGCGCAAGTATCGCGATCTGCACATCCCGGTAGACAACCTCGTTCAGGATTGGTTCTGGTGGAATCGCAAAGGGGAGTTCGTCTTTAACAAGAATTATCCCGACCCAAAAGCGATGGTGGATCAGCTGCACGGCGAAAACTTCCACCTGATGATTTCGATCTGGCCGTTCTTTGAGCCCGGTTCCACGAACTACGATTACATGCAGAACAAGGGATGGTTCGTGGACAAGTTCAAGTACGCAAAACCACCCTTCCATACCGATGCCATGGCTGTATATGACGCCACCAGTCCTGACGCGCGCAAATATTACTGGGACCAGGTGAATCAAGGGTTATTCAGCATCGGCCTCGATGCCTGGTGGATGGATACGACCGAACCGGAAACGGAAGGACAAGAAGAGAACATCCTGCTCAATCACAGACTGGCGGCCGGCAGCGGAAACCGCTACGTCAACGTGTATCCACTACTCGATACCCAGGCGGTTTATCAGGGACAACGGGGCGCATCCGACCAGAAGCGCGTGTTCATCCTGTCCCGGTCCGCGTTCGCGGGATCGCAACGCAATGCGGTAACCGCATGGTCGGGCGACATCAACTCGGATTGGTTCAGCTTCCGGCGGCAGGTCCCCGCCGGTTTGAATTTTTCTCTCTCCGGGATTCCTTATTGGACCACGGACATTGGCGGATTTGTCTTCGGAGATCCCAGCGATCCAGCATTCCGCGAGCTCTTCATTCGCTGGTTTCAGTACGGAACGTTCAATCCGATCTTGCGCGTTCACGGCACCCGTCATCCCGACGAGAACGAATTGTGGTCCTACGGGCCCGATGCCCAGGCGATTCTGGTGAATTTCGATCGCCTGCGCTATCGCATGCTGCCTTATATCTACTCGCTGGCGTGGAAGACCACCAGCGAAGCCTATACACCAATGCGGCCGCTGGTAATGGACTTCCGCACCGATCCTCGCGCCCAGAATACCGGTGACCAGTTCATGTTCGGCCCCGCATTCCTGGTGAATCCCGTGACTGATCCTGCCGCCACGACCCGCCAACTCTATCTCCCGAGCACGAAGTGGTACGACTTCTGGACAGGATTGATGGTCGAAGGCGGGCGGACGATCACCGCCGCAGCCCCGCTGGACCGTCTGCCTTTGTATGTCCGCGCCGGATCGATTCTTCCTCTGGGGCCGGATGTCGAGTGGTCGACCGAAAAACCTGCCGATCCCGTCGAGCTTCGTATTTACCGCGGTGCCGACGGGGAGTTCACGCTCTACGAAGATGAGAACGATAAATACGATTACGAGAAGGGTGCGTATGCAACCATTCCATTGCACTGGAACGAGGCGGGGCGCACGTTGACCATCGGTGATCGCAAAGGACAGTTTCCCGGCATGCTGGAAAGCCGCTCTTTCCGCATAGTGTTCGTCGCCGAGAATCACGGAGTGGGAGTGAATCCAGCCGATCATGCCGACAAGGTCGTGCCCTACTCCGGAAAACAGATCACCGTCACGCCTTAAGAAACCAATAGGTTATGCCACGCGCTCGCGTTCCGGTAACTGGAGTGCCGGCCGTTTGCGCAGGTACATTCGGCTTGGCGTGATCCGGGAATGCTGATGAATTCGCGCGGCCCATCCAATACAGATCATCGTTTTCCAAAATACAATCCGGGCGTGGCCCTCGGGTGTCTCATTGGGAAGGCGTGTGCTCAGAGCCATCCGTTCGGGCGATCATTATCTGCCATTCAGGCCCACGAACTTGTAGCCCACCCCAGAGACCGTCAGAATAAGCTCGGGTCGCTTGGAGTTTTCCTCCAGCTTTTGCCGCAGGCTGCCCACGTGTGTATCGACGGTACGGGTCAACGTGTCGCTGTCATAGCCCCACACCGACCGCAACAATTCGTCTCGAGGGATAGTGCTTCCTCCGTGTTCGATGAGATAACGAAGAAGCTGGAATTCGCGACCTGTCAGATAAACAGGCTTTCCGTCTCGAGTCACCTCTCCACGCCGGACGTCCACTCGAATCGAGCCGAATTCGTAAAGACCGTGCCCCGCATGGATGGGCACTCGTCGTAATAGAGCCTCGATGCGAGCCACGAGTTCCGCGGCCTCGAACGGTTTCGTTACGTAGTCGTCTGCGCCGAGTCTGAGTCCCACTACCTTGTCAAACGTCTCGTTTCGAACGGTGAGGATCAGAATGGGGGTTGCCATTCCGGCCTGTCGAATATCGCGGCAGACATCAAGGCCGCTGCGCACCGGTAACATGAGGTCGAGAATAATCAGATCGAAGGGCTGGTTGGCCGCTTTGTCGAACCCTTCCTGCCCGTCTGCTGCACTGTCCACGATATATCCCTCGCCACGCAGGCGGTCGCTCAGGGTGGTTCGTAACACCTGCTCATCCTCGATCAGCAGAATGCTCTCATTCATTTGGCATTACCTCTTCCCTTCCTGAATTCACGGCTGCGAGTTCGGGTTCCGGTGCGTCGGCAGCGGGTAAGTGCAATGTAAAAATGCTTCCCACTCCAATTTCGCTGACCACCGAAATTCTTCCCCCCATCGCCTCCGCCAGATGCGTTGCCAAGGACAGTCCCAGCCCCGTCCCATGTATCTGGGCGGCAGCTACCTTGGGGCTGCGGTAAAAGGGCTCGAAGATATGTCGCAACTCAGAGCTGCTGATGCCAATCCCGTGGTCTTCCACGCTGATCCAGATTTCTTTCTTGTGATTGTTCAGTTCGTGCAGGGTGGCGGAAATGCGAATATGACGGTTTTTTCCACTGTACTTGATGGCATTGGTGATCAGATTCTCCAAGCACCGGTAGACCGCGGGCAAGTCGCCGAGAACACACGGCAAGTTCAACTCCACTTGCTCTTCGACAGTATAGGGATCTTCCTCGTCAATCAGTCCTGCGGTGGCCTTGCGAACGCGTTGCAGGATTTCCGAGACTTCCAGCGGTCGGATGTTGTACCGGTCCTTGCCGCTTCGTATGGACGCAAAAAGCAGAATGCGATCCACCAGATCCATCAGTTGGCGGGCTTGGTTGATGACAATCGAACCATAGTGTTTCAGGCTTGATTGTCCGCTCACAAAACCGTCTTTAATATTTTCGCCGGCTGAGAAAATTGCGGTCAACGGCGTGCGCAACTCATGCGAGACAGAGGCTACGAAGTCCATCTGGAGCCTGGCGAAGGTCTGCGCTCGAAGCCCGGCGACGGTGACAAACCCCATGTTAACGGCGAGCAAGAGAAGGACAAGAGCACTGATTGCTAGGTTCCTCCGCCTCACTCTGTCTACCACGGCCTGGAGTGTACCGTTGCTATGTTGCAGTACTAGCACCCACGGGTCAGGGCGAGAAGCGTACTCGATTACGGGAAACCAAACCGGCCCGGGAAAACTGTGCCATTGCCTGCTTCGCAAAGACCCGCTACTCTTGGCGGCCGACCAGAGGTGCACCTCTTCACTCTCGGATCGGGGACCAAAGATATTCATAGTTGAATCGACGGTGCCGACATCGCGGACCCCAAATCCCGGTTCCGAAGAATAGATCGTGCGAGGCGTTTTCCCTGCAGCGATAACGGCAACTTTGTAGTCAAGTCCGTCTCGACTACCGAAATATCGTTTCGCCAGGTCGGGCAGGATCCGCCTCTGGATTGTGCTGGGATTCAGAACAACCACCATCCAATCGACAGGATTCCGGCTGCTTGGGGGTTGTACATCGTTGTGCCGAACGACAGGGTGAACGATCGCAGGGATGTTCTCATCGAACTGCCATCCCGTGGTGGTGTTGCTTCGGCTCGAATCTGGACCCGAAGTGTCATTCCCTGGGGCCGCATGCTCAGAAGACGGGTCCGGTGATTCCCAAGCGTGTAAGGCCAGAGGAAGGTTGGCAGAGTTCGCCTGCAAGCGAGCCAGCAAAGTCTCGAGATCCTGGGGCACGACGGAAGTTTCAATTCTCTTTTTGTCGGCGTTAAGACGCAACAGCCGGGGTTTCGTTTTCTGGCTTGTTTCCCAGATGTAAATATCCTCGACGAGATCTGGGTTCCTGTAGATGTTCATCAACGAGTCGTCATTCAGAGTACTGCTTTTCCATTCCACATAGCGCTGGAGAAAATCGTCCCAAGTGTCAGTTGCCCCTGAATCTGGACCGCCCAGCGTCGCAACACAAATGGCAGAGAACTCGCCGTAAAAATCGAGGTGCCACTTAATCATGAGCGATTCGAGTTCGGTCCCAATTCGGACCTCGCTGGCAGCGCTGACCTCGGTCGTCCAGCGGTATTGCAGCACCGCAACGATGGTCAGCAAAACCACCATGCCCGAAAGCACAAGTGGCCAAAACGGAAAGGATTTCTTGAGCCCAAGCTCACGCGTGGACCTGATTGCGTAGTCGGATGGATTTTTCGTGAATTGGTGTAGGCTTCGCACCCTACCTCCAAGCCAGGCAGTCTTCGGGAACTGGTCTCATTCGAATCGTCCGGTGCTGCTTACCAGCCACGCATGGCTACCCTGCCTGCTACGCATATCGGTTGCAAATCGGGGGAGTACTTATTCAATCTCGGAGAGCAACAACTTGCGCTGCTGACTGGCGGTATTGTCGTATGCCGCACCCCTGCTGTCAAGAACGTCGATCGGTTGTGACTTACTTACATGGAACCGCGAACCGTGTTGTCTCGGTGGGAATAAGCCGCAGTCGCCTCCGCGCCGAACTTAGGACACCGCCTCTTGCAGTGCCTGCTAGAAGCGGCTCGTCGAGACGCTGCCGAGTCATGCTACTGGGCGTACACCAAGATACGTGACATGGCCTTCGATGATTTCGGGACCGCGATCCCTGCGCGAAAAGACGATGGCTTGGGTTCCGCGCAGGTCGAGTGTGGCATCGACGGCCACGTGTATCATCGGCTACCCGCCGCCGGCTCCAGCTCGAATTCCTTCTGGCACTCCTCCCCACAACAGTACCTGAGGATGGGGGAGGAACCGAAGCTTAGCGCGGCATTGCAAATTGGGATTCGTCGAGCCTTGGATTCGAGACTATGTTCTCGATCAGTATTTTCTCCGTATCCCGCACGCCCTCCACTGCAGTCTCGAGGAGATAGGGCATTACCAGTCCATTTACGGATCTGTAGTCACGGAAGTAAGTTACGACGGGACGATACTTGCCGTCTAGGCGCCGGGGAGTACCTTCAACCTTAACGTCCAGAAAAGTTTCGGCATCTACCCAGACGTGACGAGCGTTGCCGTTCCTATCGGTCACTTTGAGGTTATAGGCGTTGCGGCCGTCTACCTGATCGATGCTTTCGAGTTCCACCTTCGAACCCTTGGCCGCATAATCGATTAGCAGCCCATCCAAATCGGTCTGCGTGGAAGCCGCTTTCAGTTCCTCCGGGGTGAAGCTCTCCACCTCATGACGATTGAGGAAGGGACGCACCTTCCATCCTTGCGTTCCGTTGTAGACCTGAATCGCCGTCTGGCCCTTAAACTCGATCTCAACCCGCATCTTTCGCCCGCGTTGCAGGTACATGACAAACGGCAACTGAGCCTGATCTTTCGGCCGTGGAGCCACAACCTTCAGCCCTACCTTCTCGCCGGGAACGGACATCGCCGTCCGTTGATTTCCCCCAGCTTCCATCTTGCCCTTCATTTCCATCGTTTGCACCGCCCGCCACGCCGCCACGCCTCCGCGCGCCGCTATGTTCTTGTCGACGATTTGTGCCGCAGTCATCTTCGGCGCGCTCGGCTTCGTCTCCGAGCCGACCATCGACAGCGGAAGGAAGGCTAACACCAGAATTGCACGAAAAAGATTCATGTTTTTCATGAGAACAGTTCCCCTCTCGTTATATTGGATCCCATCGGGGGAGCACCCAACGTTACTGGACCCCAAGTCCGCCAGCGCGGAAACATCCGATAAACGACCCTGGAATTGCCTCCGCATTTCACACTTGTGCCTTGCTTCCCAACCAGAAAGTTCTGGCGTGGGTATCGAGAGCTTAGGATTGTTGGAGAATTGCCTCATTGCTCAAAAGCAAAGTAGGCGCGAGGCAGGGCGCTAGTTTGCAAGTAATTGACAAAATTGACAATTTCGTTGTGTATTACATTTTTGTCAAATACGTATCGGCTCGGACTCCGCGAGAACCATCTTGAGAGTAATATTCGCTATATTACCGACTCGATTGGCTAAGCTTATAGTGAGTAGCCAAACCATCGTACACAAACACATATCAAGTCTTCGACACGAATCACCCGCAGCAAGATCCTTCCTGATTCCATCGACAACTTGCGTTTCAAGTTCCGAACGGAGGGGAGCCGGGGACACGCCCGGCTCCCACGCTCTCCTTCTACTTCGTGCGCGTACCCAAAGGCGTGGCCGGGGTGTGCCATTGTCCCTGCGACTTGGCCCGCACCGTCCTGGCGACAGCAGTCGGGGTCACGCAACCGTTGGTAATGGTCGTTGCCGCGTTGGCGAAATTGTTCGGCCCAATGCCCGCGGGGGCCTGATCGATGCCAATCGGAGCATCGTTGATGAAGTTGCCGTTGACGGTCGCAGTAAAGCAATCCAACTCTACCCCGACAGCGGCGCTGGACACGATGCGGTTGTTGTTAATCGTGGCACCGGAGCCGTCGAGTAAGACTCCGAAGTTGGAGCCTATTACGTGGTTGCCGACGGCCGTGGCACCGCTTCCCAGGAACATTCCAAATCCGCTCGCGATGATCGTGTTCGAGGTGGCGCTGATTACCGCAGACTCGGCAAAGACGCCAACCGAAACGTTGTTGATGTCATTGTTGCGCACCACGCCGGTCACGCCTTCGGCAAAGATGCCGGACACTCCCGCAGCGTTCACATCGTTGGCGATCAGGCTGACAGAAAGAGAAGAGGGCGTGTAGCTGCTGGCCGTAAAGATCCCAGCGTTATCTACGTTGTACACGCTGCTGTTCTGGATCGTTATCGACTGACTCTCGCTATCACTATTTTCAGCCCAGATTCCCACCCCACAGCCTCCGTCGGTCTGGTTGCTGGCCCGCGCCTTGAGCACCGTTCCAGAGGAAGTCGAAGTGTAGAAAATTCCCGCGATCCAGGTGTTCAAAGCACAGGCCATATCGCCTCCGGTGCCATCGACGGAAATGTTGGTGATGTTGACCGGCGCGGCGCTCTGGACAAGAACCTGCGCCGCCACGGGCTCGCCAAACGTGCTCACTGTGTTTTCCACCAGCCCAAGGGCAGGAACAGTAATCAAAACCTGGTCGGCAGTGCCGTTCGCAACGCCTGTCAGGTTCAGTGGCTCCGTTATCGTAACCTGCTCCGGATAAATCCCTGGGCATACCTGGACGGTCGAGCCGGGTGGAACCGCGCTTACGGCAGCCGAGATGGTTGGGTAGCTTGGAAGGTATTTCTTGCAGGAGCCGACCTGGACATTGATTGCCAGCAACGGTTGAACCGCGAGAAGTGGCAGAGCGGCGAGCCAAAGCAAGTGTTGATGTCGAAGCATTGCTATTCCTCTTCCTGAGCTTGTGAGCTCCCGGAACGTCCAGCGTTTTGAGCGTTTGGGGGTCCGCGCACAAAAGCGAACGAAAGTTAAATCGACCGTGACGGGCAGTTGTGACTTGGTCGGTTTAGGGTTACTAAGTGGGGGAACGCTAGGCCCCGGAGGAGGTAAGGCCTGCTAACACATCTTAACCCAACATCAGCTTGGCAAGAGTAATAACATTGTAAAACTTTGCGACTATTTACTTAACGGGCGTAGAGGTTTGACTTGGCATCGGATTCTGCTTCTGCCGCGCCGCCTGGTCTGCCGCTCGACGGGCACGCATCTTCTGACGGACTTGTTTTTGTTGCTCGGGGGTCAGCACCTTAAACATCTCGCCATACTCCATCCGCGTGTACCCCAGGAGCATGGCATCTTTTTGATCCCCGGTTAACTTGTCGTCTTTTGCCACCTTATCCTGAAGGGACTTAGTGTTCAGGTGAATCTTTTCAATTTCCGTCTTCTGTTCATCGGTGTAATTGAGCCCGGCAAAATCGTCCTCCAGGACAGAGCTTGTCTTCGGATGGGTCCCGGACGAAGTCGCCATCGGAGTATGCGCCGCACCGGGCGAAGCGCTTTGCGCGCGACTCTGCCCTGCTGCAGCACACAACAAAATGAATCCAGCTGCAACGACCACTGGTTTCGCCAATCGGTTCTTCTTCATGAGCAACTCTTTCTGGAACACAGAGTGTTTTTGTCGCAAACGGCGGGCAATCTATGCCCGGCCGGGGCGAGGCCAATGCTATTCGACCAGTAGTCCTCGCGCGTGAAAACTCCCAATCACGATATCCACGCGGTCTCCGGGCTTCACGATCCGACCGCTGTTCGAGAACGCCATCCAGTAAGACTTTCCGGCCTCGATTTCGGGGGGGGCCTGGCGCAATTGCCCGACCTTCTCCATCGACGGGATCACCAGTTGCACCCCCTTTTCCGGGCTCACGAGGAGGGGATTGAGTTTCTTGTCGTTCAGCGGCTTAGCCTTCTCCGGATCCAAGACGCGGTAGCTAAACCGAAGGATCACCCCCGACTCTACTGCTTTGATGCTGGGTGCTTCGATTCCCCAGACCGCTTCGTAGTACGCCGCCTCTCGTTTCGCAATCCGATCGGGCTGGTTTCGATAGGGAGTCGACGCTGCGGCAGGTTTCCCGGCCGGACTGGCATCTTTATCCTGGCCCTGGGGCGACTGCGCACGGGCGGGAGGAGCGACGATGCTGCCCGCGAAAAGTGCTGCAAGCAGCGTTAGGTGAGTAGCTGTGGCCCACTTCTTAGACATCTTGCTGTATTACCTCTTGTACGACTGGAGACTCCTACTTACCTTCCAGATAAGCGGTGCATGCCTTAACCGCTTTCTCTTTCGGCACCTTGCCAAGCTCATCGCTCACGGCCTGATAGCCGTCCTTGTATTCCTGCGTTTCGCGCGCCTCGGCTATTTCTTTTTCGGTGGCATCGCCGGCGAGCACCTTCTTTCGCTCCTGGTACTTCGATGCCGACTGCGAATCCGCCTGAGCACAGAAATCGAGAATGCCTTCCATCTTTCCGAACGAATCATTCGTCGCCGGAAGCTTGGCCAGCAGCAGTTGCGGAATCACCAAGACAGCCCCCAAACAGACGATCCGATGGAGTTTCATAGCGGTATCTTACCTCACGTTCGTCTGCGACGACGACCCAAAATTTCAAGTGCGTGCCGCTTTGTCAGTCCTGGACTCGCCTGCGCAAGTCCCTCAGAACATGATGCTGCTCGCGGGTAACCCGCGAGCAGCATCACTGCTAGTTACTTTAGTCAACCTTACTGAGCCGTTCCATTCAAGGTTGACGTCTGCGTACCGGCCCCGTCGGTGACCGAGATGGTCGCCGGCTTAGCTCCAGCCGCTTGGGACGTCAGTGGCTTGAACTGCACCTCAATGTTGCAAGTTGCGCCTGGGGCCAGAGTGGTATTGGCCACCAGTTGGCCGCCCGTCGCTGGACCGCAGGTCGAGAGGAGGTGGATAACGGCGTAGTTCGCAGGGTTCGGGGCCGTACCACCCAGAACTCCCTGGCCGATACCGGTCAGCGGCACGTTGCCGGTGTTGGTGAGCGTGAACGCCTGAGCCGGATCAAGCGTGCAAGCCAGTATCTGCGCGAGCGTCGTGCCCGGGCAGTTCCTGGCGTGAGCTATGGTCCACGTTGCCGGCGTCAGAGTTGCGGCGACTACATCCGCTACGCCCGCACCGCTGAGTGCCACTGGTGAACCAGTGACGGGGACGTTGGCGAAGATGGTCAGCGTGGCGGTCGTCGCACCAAGTGCCGTCGGGGTGAACACCACGTTAATGGTGCAGGTAGCGCCTGCGGCCAAGGTCGTGGTGCAGGTGCCACCCGGCGCTCCCGCCGGCCGTGAGAAGACCGTCGACGAGAACGTAAGCCCGATACCAAATGCGCCTGCGGTACCGGTGTTATGCAGCGTCAGGGTTCGCGCTGCAGTGGGGAAGCCGATGCCCGCGTTACCGAAGGCCAGCGGCCCACCCGTTACGCTGAGTGCCGCCACTGGCGCAGTGGAGCCGAACTCGACCGCGCCCGGGTCAAAGTGAGTGTCGGTGATTCCAGGTTCCGGCCTCGAGTTACCGAAGAAGTCCGTTCTCGGCACGAGACTGAAGTTCGCTTCCGAGGTCGGGATCAAGTCAATGATCGGCGATCCCGTTGTTAGCGAGTAGTTGCCGATCTGTGTGTTGGTGACCGGGTTCAACAGCGACAGGGGACCCCAACGCATATTGATCCAGTTGTTGCCTTCGTCGACCGTAGCGACCGGAGCCAGGTTGAAATAAGGGTTAGGAACGGTAGCGTCCGCAATTCCTGGCGGCACTGCCCAGCCGGAGGCACCGAACTCTGGAGGAGTCCGCGAGCCATCGCAGTACTGGCTGGCGAAGTTGGGGCTAGACGCCGTGTTGTGTAAGCCGGTGGCGGAGTAATCCGTTGTGCTTCCGAGACTAGTGATCACCGAGTAAATCG
This sequence comes from Candidatus Sulfotelmatobacter sp., assembly GCA_049792875.1. Taxonomy (GTDB): domain Bacteria; phylum Acidobacteriota; class Terriglobia; order Terriglobales; family Acidobacteriaceae; genus Sulfotelmatobacter. The sequence goes on along the minus strand of JBARBI010000186.1, from coordinate 7,317 downwards.
GGGCGAGCGTGACACCAGAGCCATGGTTGGTCGGTCCAGTATCGCCGCGCACGCCGATATCCCAGTAGTCGGCGGCAACGCAGGCGCCCGTGCCACCCGTGATGGTCGCGCCGGCGCCGTGTGCAGTCGTGGCGTCAGCTTGGGGCTGGGTTGGGGCCAGCGTTGTGGTGAACGCGTTATACAGCGAAACTACATTCTGCTGGTATTGCGCGCTGAGAGCGCCCACGCCGATGTAGTACGCACTGTTCTGCCAGAAGATGTTGTTCTCCAGCAGCGGATAAGAGTAGGTCCGGCAAGTTCCGTTGGTAGCGGTTGTGCCCGCAAAGTGGTTCGGGGGGCAAGTGATGGTCGCAGGAAGATTCGCTTGCAGACCAGAACTGTTCTGGATGCTCACGAGTCCTGAGATTTGGGGACACGAGGTCTCCGTGCCGATCACGCAATTGGCTCCCTCGGAACTGGCCAGGGGATAGCCAATCGTGGTGAACAGGATTCCAGCCGAAGCCGTCGTCGAGTTGGAAACAACCGTGTTGTTGATGATGTTTACGTTCAGAGTGTCGACCATGGAGATTCCAGCACCATCCCAGCCGGCAACGTTGTCGGCGATGATGTTGTTGGTAACCATGGGCGAGTACCACCGAGCAGGGGTTCTCGGGAATGCCAGCACGTCCCCGCCGTTGACGTTCTGCAAACGCAGGCCGCCACCGCTGCCGGATTCGGCTGCGTTGCCCATGATCAGGTTGGCATTGATAACCAGATTGGGGCCTACGCCGTCGCTGGGGGTACGGAGAGCTGCCGGATCCAGGCAATCGATGTCTACAGCTCCACCGCAGGTGGTGTCGACGTCGGGAGTGCCCATAACCAGGAGACCGCCGCCGTTGGCCGGGATCGTCGGGTTAAGGCTCTGGTTGAACAGGATGGAATTGTGTTCGATGTCGCCGTTGTAGCTGAACCCAAGCTGACCGACACCGCCGCCGTCTCCGCTGCTCAGATTGCCGCAGACCCAGTTGTAGTTGAACTTGTAGTAGTCAGAGCCGGTGCAGATGCTGGCACCGCCTGCTCCCGCCGGCGTACCGGAGAACAATTCGTCGCCAGTGGAGGAGTTCAACGAGATGTCGTTGTTGTGAACGGAGACGCCCAGGTTGTTGCAATACGGCAACTGGGCGTTGGTCACAACACCGGAGGTCACGCACGAGCCCGGGGGTGCGTTGGTGGCGCTGCCGGCAATGTAGGACGGGGCAAATTCACCCTGTCCAACGTTGATGCCGCCCGAGAGCGTTCCAGCATTGCTCAAGATGCGGTTGTTGGCGATTTGCAGGTTATGCCCCCACCCGTGGACGAAGATGGCTCCGCCGCCCTGCGAACTGTTCGTGATTTCCAACCCGTCGATGCTCGAGGGGTTGCACTGGAAGTTGCTGGGGAACGGATTGGCCGTCTTGCTACTGCTCGTATGACAGCGCGCATTAGCGTCGCCCGTCGTATAGGCGCCCGCTACGGTCACAGGGCCGGTGAGCAGGGTCGTGCCGGTCGGGAATCCTCCCAGCTCGCCTCCTGCCGTAGCTAGGTTCGGGGGAACGGGGAAGTTAACTCCCTTGGCCAGTACGGTAATTCCCGCACCTTCCAGGGCGCCCATCAGGCTTGGCTCTTGCAACAACTGGGCCAGGTTGCCGTTTTGCGAGGCGTCCCACCCAATGATGGCTTCGAGCGGTAACGGATCGACCTGGGCGTTTGCGGCCGTCTCAACGAAGTAATTTGGCGCGGGTGCCCACGGGCAGCTCGTTGCCCCGGTCGAATCAAACGGATTGGTTGTGCTAATTGGCGTACCACTGAGGTTCAAGCCAAACAGGCAGTTGACTTTTTGGCGCCAAGTATCGAGCTTGCCCGCAGGGTGAGTATTGGCGTTGATAATGCTGCTCGCCGCACCGACACCTTGCAGCCGGACCGGCTTCCACATGAGCAACAGCTCGCTGTGGGCAGCGGTGGTCTTGGTCGTGACACCGGTTGTCGCACATGCAACGCCGCCAGCAGTAGCCGTGTTGCAAGTCGGGTCCACGATGAGCAAGTCGCCCGGTGCAGCCGCGTCGATCGCATCCTGGATCGCGCCAGAGGCGGGGACGTGCGTCGGCGCTTTGCCGCCAACGGTCACCGTGATGGTGTCGATCGACTGTTTGCCGTTGCCAGCGGTGATGACCAACTGACCGCACTGCGCGGCTGAGCCACCATACTGCGCTTGCTGCTGCACCGCGCAGGCAGGCACGCCCGCGGGTACCGTGACCGAAATCGAGGTGTCACTCCAACTGGTGACCGGAGCGTTGATCCCGCCGATGGTCACACTTCCGGTGCCCTGCGTCGCACCAAAACCATAGTGGCGGGTGATCGTCTTCTCATTGAACGGAGCGGTTGTAGCCGCTGGCCCAGAGTAAGCGTAGTTCGGTATAACCTGGTCGCCCAGCGCGGTGATCGTGAGGGTGTGCAGTGGTGCGCTCACCCAAGGTCCAACTCCGTCGCCGTCCACTTCTGAGATCGCGGGCGTCAAAGTCGGATAGTTGCAGTCTACGTTGTTGTACCCCGCGCCGGCGAAGGCAGACGTCGGCACAACGGGCGTATCGAGATACTGCGTGGTCCCGGGCATGAACGGCAGTTCATAGCAGAACTGGCTGTACCCAGGGGTAAACAGTGGGTCTTGAATCAAAGTTCCACCGGGGCCGGGGATCGGTCCGGGGTCGTTCATGCAAAACACCATCATCGTGGGCGAATACCCGGTCGGGTTCGGCGGGTTGACTTCCCACGTCGAGTAGGTCATGCCGTCGTAGCTTCCCCAGTGGTCGGCGTAGACGCGGGAGATTTCGTTCCCGGCCCAATCCTTCACAGAGACAGGGAGGTTTGGCGGAGCGAACTTCTCGCCGAACATCGGAGAGAAGGGATCGAATTCCGAGGTGTAGTCGTCGGTGATGCCTCCGGTGAACTTGGAGGCGATGTGGGTCGAGGTGTAGACGTAAAACTTGGCGATCGCACCCATCTGGTCGCCCAGGGTAACTTCTTTGCGGTCGCACAGGTTGCGGGTAGCCCCGGCGAACGGCGCTACCTGTTTGGATTGCGGATACAGGCTGATGTAGTCGGGAACGATGCGCGCTTCGCCGACGCAGGGCCACGTGGGCTCAGGGATAAAGCCCGGAACGATGTTCTCGCTCGGGGTAGTCCCGAGGCTCGTCGTCGGATTCTGCGCGTTATTGGCGTTGTAACCAGGACCAGGATACTGCTGAGAAGAAGCCACCGAGGCCTGATCGGGGACGATGAAGATGTTGCCCAAAGCACCGAACTCCTGGGTAACCGGCGCGATGAAGTTGTCGCCGATCAGGATGTTCTTGTCCTCTTCCTTGACCAGTTCATAGCCCGGGGGCAGAACCACTTCCACCACGTACTTGCCGGCAGGCAGTTGCGGAATGCCATAGTACAGATCGCTGGTCGGCACCGCAGTATTGGCCGAGCAGATCGTGCAGTTCGTACCAGCTAGCGTCGGCTTTCCATTGGCGTCTGTGGCGGTCACGCTGGGGAACTTATACATGCCGTCGTAGGGCGCTGGCTGGATCTGGTTCCAGTTGTGCATGCCGTCATAGCACTTGAACTGGGAATTGTCCGGCAGCGAGACCAGTGCAGGTCCGCCGTGCACGGAGTTGTAGTAGTTGAGGTAGTTCGGCTGGTCATACAGCGAGAAGTAGAACAGGTCCGGAATTGCGCCAGAGTTCGCGCCTTGGCCCGGGCAGTTCATGTTGGGCGTGACGCCGTCGGCCCGGAAGCCCTGCGCGTAATCGTCCCAACTGCTGGTCTGGGTGGTGTCCACCAACTTGAGGGTCGGGGTCACACCGTCCGACGCAAACCCTTCCTGGTAGAGGTTGATGGTGACGTACGGGACCAGAGACTCCCACTGCGTCTGAACCAGCATCTGGGGATCGTCAAACGGCCGGGTCGACGCATAGACGACATGGCCTTTGATTCCGCCGTTTTCGCCAGCGGCGTAAGGCTCCTTGCCGAATTCAAGGAAGTTGTTCTGGCCAGGGAAGCCCTGCCAGCCCTCCACTCCAACCCATGGCGGATCGATGCGGCCCGAGGAAAGTTGGGTCGAGCACGTCGTTACAGGGGGAGTAGCGGTGCTGGTCGTGCAAACGCTGGGCGAGTCACTGCTGGCTGAACCGCCAAGAATACCAGTCGTGTGAGTGCTGCAATCCGCATCCTTACAATAGACTGCGCCCGGTACGCGGAGGTTCGTGGGAACGGAAACGACTTCCGCGGTGTTGGCCAGGAACTTGCCGATCGTCGAGGTGCCGCACGGCGGATAGCCGACCGTACCGCACGAGGCGGAGCCGTCGGCGGGCCCGCCGACGTCATACACGACGTGGGTCCCCGTGTTTTTGTAACGAGTCACGTCCGTTTCCACCGTGTACCAGCTGAACAACGGGAACGTCTCGTTGAAGTTGGCCGTGCCGGTGAAGTCCGTAACCAGCAGGTTTTCCAGGCTGCCGTCGCGCAACCGGACGGCGACGTTGGCAAATGGAATTCCAGCCTCATCGGACGTGGAGATGCCGTCTTTGTTGTCGTCGATAAAGGTCCGCGTATAGAGGTTCGCCTGCCACTGGGTCGACGCGATGTCGCCCATAGCGACGGTTCCTCCGCCGCCAGTAACCCGCACGGGTGTGGAAAGGCCGTCCACCAGCAGATCGTTCCACTGGTCGAAAACGGTGACTCTCCAATCACCAGCGGGAAGGCCGCTGAGGGTGAATGTGCCATCACCGTTGCACTTGGTGAAGGCGAAGTCTTCGCCGTCGGGGTCTCCAAAGCTTACATAGCATTGGGACCAATAGTAGGCATCGTGCGAACCGCTGCTGTAGAGTCTCTCGTCGGGCGTGCGGCTAAGACGCTCGCCTGTAACTTTGCCTGTGATCGTGTTGTTGCACACGTACGCAGTGCCCGCCTGAGGGCTGTATGGGTCTGTGCCAGCGCAAATGTATGGCTTGCGTGCATTGATGATCGCCGGGTTGGCGAAACCAACGCTGACATGGTAGGAGGCCGGACCGAACTCCTGGAAGTAGCTGGGCTCGCCGATCCTGGTGAAAACGTCGTGAGCCTTCTGGCCGTCCAGGGTGTTGGTCTGCAGCCACTCTTCGCCACGGGCAATGCGGTCCGCCCCAGGGCTGGCAATGACGCCCCAGCGTCCGGGCATCAGGTTGGCAATGACCGCCTGGCCCGCCAGCGGGGACAGAGTGACCCCGTCGGATTCGTACGTCGGGCAAGTGACGATCATGCCGGTAATGCCGGTTGAGGTTGGATCGGCACTGTTCAGTGGATTCTTCACGATCGGGCACGCGTCGTTCTGGTTGTTCGGGTCTATTGTTCCCGCCAGGCTGTTGCTCAGCGGCTGGTTGAACATGTCATACGTCATCTGTCCGGTGAAATCGCCGTTGCCGCCCATGGCGTCCCAGAGGTGAAGCTGGAAGCCGCCCAGTCCGGGCTCGTTGGGCGATATCACGTCGACGCCGCCGCCGCCATCCTGCTCGCCGTTCAACGGGAAGTCATCTTCAAAGACAAACACAGAGAGTTTGCCTGGCGGGTAGGGCGAGGGTTGGGTGATGATTTGTACACCAGCCTGCCCGGCCGTCGGCCCAGCCGCGGTTGACCACGCTGTGCCGTTGTAGTAGATCGGAGCTCCGCCCATGCCGTGGCCGACCGCGCCGCCTTCGAACGGGTTCGCGGCATCACCCGGCAGGACTGAGATGTAGTAGCGTTTGGTCGGATCCAGCGCAACTGCGCCGGGAAGCACGGCCGCCATTCCATTTCCTGTGGTGTCGGGCCGGCAGGCGCCATTGCCGACATCGCAGACCGATGACACGCCGAGGACCGTCTGGCCGGCTTCGCAGGAGACCGACCCGGTGCAGCCCTGCGCTACATACGGCATGTAGCTGGTGTGGAAATTGGTCCCCAAGGTCGGAACGATCCCCGAACCCAGGACTGGGCAGCCGATGCCGGTTGGTGGCGGATTCGAGGTGCAGAGCGGGTTGATATAGAAGGTGCGATCTTCCTCGATGACCCACCGATAGTCAGAGATGACCGTTGTCTTGTCGTAGCCGTCTAGCACGGTAACCGTCAGGCCGCTCCCCGCTGGGAAGGTGACCGTAACTGTTGTGGCCGCGCTAAGGACATTGTGGGAGTTTTGCGCCTTGAAGGAGAAGGTGTAGGTGCCTGCACCGGGGGCTGTAGCAGTGAACCCGCCGTTCGCATCCGCAACAACCGTCATCCCCGTGGCTGTGACTGACGCCGCATTAACGGTAAGAGGCAAGCTCGCCCCGTCTGTACAACCCGCCAGAACGCCGGGGGTTTTGGTAGCCAAGTACGTTGACGTCCTCGCGCTCCACGAGGAAGCAGTACAAGTGATGCCACTGTCCACGACGCTCGAGGCACCCAGTGTCACGGTAGCGGTGATACCGGACGAGCAGGTCGTCCCCGACACTGTGCCGTTCGCGCAATAGGTGAACGAGTCCGAGGTGGCCGTCCCAGTAGGAACATAAGTAAATGTTCCGTTCTTATTGAGCGTTACTGTTCCGTTAGCGGCTGTTGCAAGAAGCGTTACGCCATATACGTTGGTGTCGTTGGCGATCACACCTTTCGAGGGATCCAACACGCTGAGCGTCACTCCCGCAACCATGGCGTTGTAGGTATCCGCGCGGGCTACCGCAGCCCCAAGTGCGCCAGCAGCCGGGAGTGCGGCGGTGGGATTGGGAGCGATGTAGGCCAGCATGCCGGCGTCGCGCTCGGTGGCGTTCCCCGACAAGCTCAACTCGCGGTCATAGACGGCAAGAGCTGACGTGTACGGCACGATGCCAGTGCTGGACGTCGACTGTCCATTGATCATGACGTCGAAGGTTTTGCCGGCGGCCATGAACACTTCGCTCCTAACCTTGGGAACGCCAGGCAGAGGATTCCCGTCTTCGGCAATGACCTTAAAACCGGTGACGATGGGGGTTGTCCCTCCGGTTTGACCAGCCACTTGCGATCCAACGATCGCAGGAACGTGCATGCGCGAGCCGGCGTTGACCACCCGCACCAAAACGTTTCCGGTAGTGCCTGTAGCCGGGGAAATCGTAGCCGGCGTAATCGGGAAGACCGAGCTCGTCGCACTGGTCTTATTGAACGCTACGCCGTTGATCGTGTAATACAGCGGCGTGTAGTTCACGGCCGGCGGGTAGCAGTTGCCGGCGTTAGTCGAGGTCGGATTGCCGCAGCCGCCTGTCTGCCCGGACCACACGGTTGTCTCGCTGAATCCCGGCA
>JBARBI010000185.1:0-3051 GCA_049792875.1 Candidatus Sulfotelmatobacter sp. | reverse complement strand
TCGCAAAACTCCCTCAGCGTGCTTTTGTTGGGTCAAGTCGAGCACGAAAGCGACGCCCTCGCTACCGCCTTTCTCGAACAGTGCGCCGCCGAGCAGGACTGGCACGCGGCTGCCGTTTTTCCGGAAGTACTCCTTCTCGTACGGTTGGAAGATCCCGGTTGCCTTTAACTCGGCTAGTGCCCGTTCGTCGCGATCGATCCATTCCGCCGGTGTCAGGTCCGTCCAGCGCACGCGACCGGTAACGAGGTCTTCACGGCTGTATAGGACCATACGGAGAAACGCTTCGTTGGCGTCGGAGACCACACCGTCGAGTTTAAAGTTGACGATCCCGATAACATTCGCTTCTACTAAGCGCTGGATTTTGGCCTCCAGGCCCTTGGCGACCTCACGCACTGCCGTTTCAGCCTTCTCGCGCGCGGTGATTTCGACCTTGAGGTCCTGCATGGATTCCACGGTTTGATACGCCAGGGAAGCGAACTGTCCGAGCGCCGTCATGACGCGCTCGTCTTCGGCGTCGAACCGGCGGCGATCGCTGTGCATAATCGCCCAAATCGTACCTACCGCCTTGCCCTTTACGTAAAACGGAACCAGCAGGCACTCCTCGGCGGGTGGTGAGACCGGCAGCAGATAGGGATAACGCCGCTCGAAGTGCTTGAACAGCAGCGTACAATCCCGGTCGAGTACGTCTCCACAAGGTCCGAAGTTGCGCGGCGTTCCGCCTCCGGCGTGGGGCTTCCATTCCCCGGCGATGGCCGGCCAGTAGAAGCGTTTTCCGTCGTCTTTCGTGAGTAAGCTCAGGCCGGCTGAATCGCACTGTGTAATGTCCAGAATGGTGTCAGCGAAGGTCTGGAGAATATTGGCCTTGGGATCCCCCATCGCGGCGGCCAACGCTACCAGCGCGTGGTTTTCCTTGTCGTAATCGGGTGGTCGGGAGGGGCGCCGGCGCAACTCCTCCGTGATGAGAATCGATTCCAAAGAAGCTGCACCCTCCGGAATCGAGGCTTCCGCGGGGAGACCATCTTGCGGACCTGCAGACAAGGTTCAACCTCCATGTCACCTGACCTATGCACAGGTTTGATGCTGCCGGCGAGCGTTTGAGGCAGCTCACCATTTGGAACCCCTGAGAATCCTGCGTTAAAACAGTAGGTCCGCGAAGTTCGCAGCTTCGCGAGCCGATTCTCAGAGGCCACCCAAATGGTTAACAGACAAAAACAGGATAGCGGTCCGAGACCCGCCAATCAAGGGGTTCGAGATGTCATTCCGGAGCCCAATAAAATCAGTGCTTCGACGCCCTATGACTTCAACGGTAAGAACCTGACGCCGTACGGTGGGCTGCTACCGGTGATCACCATGCTGGAGAAACTCGGATTCCAGTCGCTGGTGGAACAGACCGTGACCTCGAAGCGGATTCCTCGTGCCATGGACCTATACCGATTTGTGCTGGGCATCGTGCTTGGCCTCTACATCGGCTTTGCTCGGCTGAACCAGTTGCGCTTCATCGCCCGCGATCCGATCCTGACGGGCATTCTCCAAGTCACCAAACTGCCGGTGCAATCTACCTTCTGGAGATTCGTGAACGCACTGCATCGCAATGTGGCCTGGCAGATTCTGGCCATCATGCGGACCATGCGCCAACGGGTCTGGGAAGCGGCCAACGTGAAACTGGAGGTAGTCACCATCGACACCGATACCACCGTGCACACGCTCTACGGGCAGCAGATGGGCGGACGCAAGAGCTACAACCCGAAGAACAAAGGCAAGAAGAGCTATCAGCCGATGCTGACCTTTATCGCTGAAACGCGAGAATACGTCTGGGGTGAGTTGCGCAACGGCGACCGGCCCACCGGCAAACAGATCGGCGATCATTTGCGGAATGTGGGCGCATCGCTGCCGCCGGGCGTGAGGCAGATTTATGGCCGGGCCGATTCGGGGTTCTACTGCCGGGAGGCGGTCGAAGGATATGAAGAACTCGATGCCCGATTCGTGATCTGTGCGCGCAAGACGGCCCGGTTGGTCGAGCAACTACGCCAAGCCCAGTGGAAGCCATCGCCCAAGACAGACGCCGACGCGGAGTGTGAATTCCTTTATCAGCCGGACGGATGGAGCAAGCCATACCGGTTTGTGGCGCTTCGCAAGCCAAAGCCACGGGAGGAACTGGAAGCCGAGGAGAGCGAGCAGTACCAGTTGTTCGAAACCAGCCAGTACAAGTACCGGGTGTTCGTCACCGACTTCGTCGAGCCGATTGATTTCGTGGTCTGGTTTTACGGCCAGCGTGGCGGGGCCGAAAACCTGATCAAAGAGGCGAACAACGACGCCGGGCTGGCGGCCCATCCGTCGGGCCGCTTCGACGTGAACAGCAATCACTTCCAGTTGGCTATGCTGGCCTACAACCTGAACTGCTGGCTGATGCTGTTCAACCGCGAACCACAGGCCGACGCCACCGCGCTGAAGCACACGACCCTGGCGACGTCACGGTTGCGTTTCCTATTCGTGGCGGCCAAAATCTGGCGGCACGCGGGCCGCACGGGCTTGAGCTACAGCGATCATTATGAGGAGAAGGGAGTGTTCGAGCGGCTGATGGATCGGCTGCGCCGGATTGTGCCGCGCGCACAGGGTTATGCGCCCGTGATGGTCCCGGCCCTGCGCTGAAGAACTACGCCGGGCCTTCTCAGCGCCGTGCATAGGAATCTATGCGCGGGCGGCAAGCGCAACGAAGCAAGCGGCTTCGACGCGAGGCTCGGCGGGATCGAACTTCCAGGAGGGTGATGAAGCAGCGAAACTCGGACTGACTTACTCAACCACGGCCAGCATCAGCCGAGTGAACAACCGCTCAAAACGCTGATCGTGTGCATAATCCAGGGTGAAGATAACGCCCGGGTGGGGGTGGCGCCCATTGACCTGCAAGGGCCTCAGCATACAAGAGCGGCAACGTGGACTTGCCTGTTCCGGAAATCCCGCCGAGAATCGTGATGTCACAGCATTTGACACTCACATGGAGGCTGGCAAGATCGAGGCGTCGGTAGCTGTAGCCGCAGTCCTTCACATGCCGCT
>JBARBI010000184.1:0-4051 GCA_049792875.1 Candidatus Sulfotelmatobacter sp. | reverse complement strand
CACACGATTGGCATGCATTGGATTGCCCAACACTCCAGGCCTGTGATCTTTCTCATTCTGACTCTCGGGCTGCTGGGCGCGTATCTCGCCTTCACCATCCCGGTGTCGGTCTTCCCTTCCACGGATTTTCCCCGCGTGCTGATCGCGGTCGACAACGGCGTCATGCCCATCGACCAGATGACGGTCACCGTAACCCGTCCCATCGAGGAAGCCGTCAACAGCGTGCCCGGACTGCTCACCGTGCGCTCCATCACCAGTCGGGGGTCGGCGGAGGTAGATCTCTACTTCCGCTGGGACGTGGACATGTTCCAGACTCTGCAATATGTCAACTCGGCGATTTCGCGGGTGCAGCCCGAACTTCCTGCCACTGCGAAGATCGAGGCCCACCGCCTGACCTTCGCCGCTTTTCCCATCATCGGCTATAGCCTGACTTCTGACAGCATGCCTCAAACCAAGCTGTGGGAAATGGCGACGTACGAGATGAAGCCGCGCCTCAACCGTCTGGAAGGCGTCTCCACCGTGATCGTGCAGGGCGGACAAGAACCTGAATTTCACATCACGCCAGATCCGGCCAAGCTGCTGACGGCGGGAGTGACCGTGTCTGACATCCTGGATGCCGTGCGGCGCACCAATCTTGTCGACTCTCCAGGATTGCTGGAGCGCAATCACCAGCTCTATCTCGGTTTGGTCAACGGTCAGGTGAAGACGCCCGAAGAAATCGCCAATGCGGTGGTCAAGAACACGCCTGCGGGAATCCCCGTGAGGATTGGCGATGTGGCCAGCGTGGCGCCCGGCGTGAAACCCGTCTACACAGTGGTCACGGCGAACGGGAAGCCAGCCGTGTTGCTGAACATCAATCGCCAGCCCGACGGAAATACCGTGCAGGTGGCACAGGAAGTCCACGACGAAGTCGAGCGCCTGCGAAAAACGCTGCCGCCGGGAGTTCAGATCCAGCCTTTCTACGATCAATCGGTCATTGTGGGCGAATCGATCAAGAGCGTACGCGATGCCATTCTGCTCGGATTAATTCTCGCCTCGATCATCCTGGTGGTATTTCTGCGCGACTGGGGAACCTCGCTGGTCGCGGGGTTGGTGATACCGGTGACCGTGCTAGTCACATTCATTGCCCTCAAGGTGATGGGGCAAACCTTCAACCTGATGACGCTCGGTGGTCTCGCAGCCGCGGTGGGACTGGTTATCGACGACGCCATTGTTGTGGTGGAGAACATTGTTCTGCATCGCGACGCGGGGCAAGGCCGAATCCAGGCCATTCAAAGCGCCCTGAAAGAAATTGCCGTACCGCTGATCGGCTCGACCATCACTCCGGTCGTCGTCTTCATCCCTCTGATCGTAATCACCGGCGTCACGGGAGTCTTCTTCCGCGCCCTGGCAGTGACCATGACGGTATCGCTGCTGACGTCGCTTGCGCTGGCGGTGACCTGGACGCCGACCTTGAGCCAATACTTCATCAAGGGACGTCGCGAGGAAGAAGGTTCCCAAGGGGAACCTGCTCCTCCCTCATCGGACTCGCCGGCAGCGGATGGGGTGGAGGTTTCCGAGAGCGACAACCCGATGAAGCTCCTCGCGGCCGAGGAAAAACACGTAAGCGGGTTTTTCCTCCGCGTGGTGAACTTCCATGAACGCTGGCTACGGCGCGCGCTCGAGCGGCCATGGCTGCTCGTCGTCTTCAGCGTCGCGCTGATGTTGGTTTCCGGTCTTTGCTACATCTTTTCCGGATCCGACTTGCTGCCGGAAATGGATGAGGGCGGCTTCGTCATTGACTACATCATGCCAGCGGGGAGTTCGCTGGCGGAGACCAACCGGGTTGTCGGTCACGTCGAACAGATGCTCCGCGAAGTTCCTGAAGTGGAGAGCACATCGCGGCGCACAGGGTTACAACTCGGGCTGGCTGCCGTCACGGAAGCGAATACCGGCGACATTCTAGTGAAGCTGAAGGCAAAGCGTGATCGCGATATCGAAGAGATCATCGGCGACGTACGCGCCGATATCAAGCAGCAAGAACCCGCTCTCGACGTCGAGTTCATTCAAGTCTTGCAGGACATGATTGGGGACCTCACCTCGGCGCCGGAACCTATTCAGATCAAACTCTTTTCGCAAGATCCCAGGCACTTGGAAGAATGGGCACCCAAGGTGGCCGAGGCCATCGCGAAGATCAAGGGTGTGGTAGACATCCTGAACGGGATCGACAACACCATCAGCGGACCTGCCGTGACTTTTCAGGTTGACCCGGGCGTTGCCGCCAGGGCGGGATTCACCGCCGAGGAAATCGCGCTCGATGCCTCAGCAATTCTGGAAGGCGAGCCGGCGCCCACGCCCGTCATAGCCAACGACCGGGCTTACACGCTGCGCGTGCGTTTTCCAGCGGCAAACCGAGCCTCCCTCGAAGCCATGCGTGACACCTTGCTGGTCAGCAGCACCGGACACACGGCAACGCTGGGCGCGCTCGCATCCGTGGTCGAGAATCCAGGGCAAACCGAGGTTCGGCGCGAAAACCTGCAACGCGACGTGGCCGTGACCGCGCGTTTGGAGGGCCGAAGCCTGGGCAGCGGCATGTCCGATGTGCAGAAAGTAGTCGCGGGCTTGCACATCCCGTCCAGCATCCGCGTGGAATACGGCGGAACCTACCAAGAACAACAGCGCTCGTTCCACGACCTGGTCATCGTGCTGATCCTTGCCATCCTGCTGCTATTCATTGTGCTGCTGTTTGAGTTTGGGACGTTCGCCGCACCGGTTGCCATTCTCTCCTCAGCCTTACTCTCGACTTCCGGCGTTTTTATCGCCTTGCTGGTTACGCGCACTACCTTCAACATCTCGTCGTTCATGGGAATGATCATGGTGATCGGCATCGTGGCCAAGAACGGCATCCTTTTGCTCGACGCCGATCAGAAGATGCGAGGCTTGGGCCTGCCCGCCGAAAACGCCATGCTGCAGGCCGGACGGCGGCGGTTGCGCCCCATCGTCATGACTGCCCTGGCGACCGTCGCCGGCATGCTGCCGCTGGCTTTCGCGATCGGCGCCGGATCGCAGATGTTGCAACCTCTCGCCATCGCGGTCATCGGCGGTGTTCTCATCTCCATGGTGCTCTCGCTCATCATCACTCCTGCAGTTCACTTCTATCTCAGTTGGCAGGAGTGAGCCCTCCGACTCCGCTCCGGCCGCCGAGTAGGGAATCTAGCGGAGCGAGGGTGCAGATTCTTGCGAGTTACCGTGGTTACGAGACACTGGTTACCATACGCTGCCCCTTCGCTTTCCCGTCTCATAACTCTCGCCTGCCAGCACTTTCGGCGGTAAACTATTGGGAGATTTGAGGGCTCTTCCTGCAAAGGAGTCCAACATATTCGATCCCCTCCCAAAAGCTTGTCACTTAGTTGAGCACCTGGTGCTCTGTGTTGGTGCCGCACTTGCACTAGAATAGGCGCATTCCTTCCAGGTGCCGGGCTGCGCGAAAGGGACAGCTGCATCCGGTGGAAAGAGAAGTCATGTCCGAGGAAAAAGACAAGCCAGTTCTCGACGAGCTGACACTCGCGAAACTCCTGGAAGCGGCCTATGTGCTGCAGGAGCACAATCGCAAACGGAAGGAGACGGGACTGAGCCCCGAGTTGAAGAAGGACCAACTGGAAGCGCAGGAACGCTCCGCGCCGGTTCCGCTCGAGAGCGAACCGCGATCTCCAAAGGCTGGGTCGTCCAATTCCGATTACATCTCCACCCTGGAACAGATCGTCGAGACCCAGCACCAGATTCAGGTTCGCCATCTGGGGTTGGAGGACGCCATGACTCTGGTGGCGGAGCGCTTGACCCAGATCGCAAGAGCCGGCGGCGCGGCGATTGGCATACTCAGTGGCAACCGAATCCGCTACCACGCGGCGGCCGGGCTGATGACGCCGCCCGCGGGAACCGAAGTCCCCATCGAAAGGGCGCTCTCCAGCGCCTGCCTCCGGACCGGCGAGGTTTTCCGCTGCGCTGATGTCAATCCCGAATTCCTTCTCGATACAGAACAGTGTCGGCGGCGAGGTATCCAATCCTTGATCGC
>JBARBI010000183.1:0-32955 GCA_049792875.1 Candidatus Sulfotelmatobacter sp. | reverse complement strand
CCGCGGCATCTGCCTTGGGCAGGTCCACGTTCACCTTGTTATTCAACATCGGAGTGATAACCATGAAGATGATCAGCAATACCAGCATCACGTCCACCATCGGTGTGACGTTGATATTGGAGTTTACCTTGGCCCCTTCGTTACGAACTGAGATTGCCATAAGTTCAAGTCTCCTGCGTCTAGTACCAATCGAACACTCGTCACGCCGTATAAATCCCGGCGCTGGGCATCTCCCCAGCGCCGGATTCGCAACTCATGTCCGCCGCTCGTTCCAACGGTGTTACCGCCGCGCCGCACCGCGGCGCTTCAGGAAGTAATCGATCAGTTCGCTCGACGAGTTATCCATCTCCACGTCGAACGCTTCCACGCGACCGGTAAGGTAGTTGAACATCATGACGGCGGGAATGGCGACGAGCAGCCCGATGGCCGTCGTAACCAGCGCTTCCGCGATACCGCCGGCGACTGCCGCCAGACCGGTGGCCTTCGAATTGTTGATGCCGATGAACGCATTCAGAATGCCCATCACCGTTCCGAACAATCCCACGAAGGGAGCGGTCGAGCCGATGGTGGCGAGACCACCCAGTCCGCGCTTCAATTCGGCGTGGACGATGGCTTCGGTGCGTTCCAGAGCGCGCTTGGAGGCTTCAATGGTTTCGCCAGGGATCGCGCCGGGGCTATCCTGGTGGGCCTTGAACTCCATCAGGCCAGCGGTGACAACCTTGGCCAGGTGGCTCTTCTTGTTCCGCTCCGCGACCTTGATGGCTTCGTCGATACGGCCATCGCGCAGAGCTCCTGCCACGGCAGGAGCGAACGCGCGCGATTGTTTGCGGGCGGCGCTATAGGCCATCCAGCGGTCGATCATCACGCCGATCGACCAGCCCGACATGATGAAGAGAATGATGACGACGGTTCTGGCAACCCATCCCATTGCTTTCCACAAGCCCAATGGGTCGGTGGCCATGGCGCCGCCGCCTTCCTGGACGACCCAGGTGGCTGCGACGTGAACGTGACTGAGAAGTGCTGCTGCGTGAATTGCTAACATGAGTTGCTTTTCCCTCCTCGGAACTCTCTACTTTACTTGGACACTTTGATGCGCGTTGCGGTGCCGTCCGCCAGCAAAGAATTTCGAATGCCGGCGGCCGTACGGATTTCTCCGTACATGCACGAACCCGGGCTGGCCATGCCTGAAAGAGTCTTCGAGGACGGCGGCCGTGTCCGGGCTCCTGAAAAGCCCCTCCCGGCCACCGGGAATCAGGTGGGAAGGGGAGGGCCATGCACACTGCTACTAATAGCTCCGAACCGCGCTGAGCTGGGGAGTCTAGCCCCCGGCGAGCGTGAAGTTCACCTGCACTTGCGTCTCAACCTCGACCGGCTCTCCGTTCAGCAGGTACGGCTTGTACTTCCACTGCTTCACGGCTTCAATCGCGGCCGGAGCCAGCATCGGGTGCCCGCTGATCAACTGCAGGTTCTCGATGTTGCCATCCTTGCTGATCTGCGCCTGCAGAATCACCACGCCCTGAATGCGGGCCTGGCGCGCCAGCGGCGGATAGGTCGGGTTCACCTTACGAACCAGAAGTCCGGATTGTACGCCCGATGAAACCCGCACGCGCGTCGGGGTAGCGATCTTCGGCACGGCGACCGGAGTCGAACTGAGAACGCTGCCGATCACGCCGCCCATCGATCCGCCCGGAACGCCGCCCGGGACACCACCCACCACGCCCGTCGCCGCCATCGAGGGCGGAGGCGCTTCGTCTTCCTGAATCATTTTGACCTTTTGAGGAATCTTAGTGGGCGTGCGCAGTTCCCCGTTAACGATGTCGGTCTGAATCTGCTTTACGTGCTGCACGACCGCCGCGGCTGGCGGTGGAGGCGGCGGAGGCGGCGGGGGGGCCACCAGGAATGTCATGAGCTGCGTCTTCGGCAAGGCTTCCGTAAAAATCAGCGGGATCAGCACCATTACGCCGATGATCCCCATCTGAATGGTGAACGAAACGATCGAAGTCCATCCCCGTTTCGTCTTAAGCCGGCCGCCGGACTCGATAAGGCTGTCTTCAAACATTGTGATTCTCCCCTACGTCTTCAGGACCCTACGGACGTTTAGACACCGACTGCTTCCCCTTTGCTCCCAGTTTCTTTGGCGCGCCCTTCAGCTTCCGAACCCGAACTGAGCTCCGAGCAAATCCTTCTAAGTCCATACCTAAGAAGGCGCAACGCAATGAAGACCACCAGCCAACGGGTGCTTTACCGGGCTTTCACCGGCATGGCGACCGGACGCTTGCCTTTTTCAACCCGCCAGTCCTGATAAGCCACCAGGATTGGAGCGGCAATCGCAATGGACGAATACGTCCCGATTAAGATGCCAATCACCAGAGCGAGGCTGAATCCGCGAAGCACCTCGCCGCCAAATAAAAAGAGTGCGAGTACGGTAAGGAACGTAAGGCCCGCTGTCAAGATCGTTCTACTAAGGGTCTGATTAATGCTCCGGTTGACGATTTCTGACAGTTTTTCGCGCCGCATGAGTTTAATGTTTTCCCGGATGCGGTCAAATACCACGATCGTGTCGTTATTCGAGTAACCAATCAGGGTCAGAATGGCCGCGATCACGGTCAGGGTAATGTCGGTATTGGTCAGGGAAAAGGCCCCTACCGTGATCAGGGTATCGTGAAAAACCGTGACCACGGCGGCGACGCCGTAAATCCACTCAAACCGGAAACCCAGGTACACCAGCATCCCCAGCAACGAATAGAGGGTGGCTAGTCCAGCCTGAGTGCGCAACTGGCTGCCAACCTGGGGTCCGACGATCTCCACGTTCCGTACGCCAAAGTCGGAAAGGTAAAAACCATCAGCCAGGGGAGCCGCCACGGCAGGAGCGACTCCGGCAGCGGTCTTCATCTGATCGAGAGAACTCAAGACTCCGCCCAGGACTTTGTCGCGATAATCCACGATCGCCTGCGCCTGCTCCGTGTATTTTTTCTCGGCATCAGAACCGACGTGCAGCGGGTCTTTGTCTACCAGGTAGTTCTTAATTGTCAGAGAACTGGCGTTGTTCAGGTCCATCTTGCCAGCTGGAGCATTGGTCTCCAGCGCCTGGATAATCTTCGTTTTGCCTAGATCCAGCGCCTGTTCGTTGGTCTCGCGCACGTCGAGGTCGATCAGGACCTCGTTATTTGCGGCTTGGCCGTAACGCTGAATCTTCGCGTTTCGCAGGCCCGCCCGATCCATCGCGGCGCGGACCGCGTTGTCGTCAGGAGTATGCGCGAACTTCACATACACCAGCGTTCCTCCGCGGAAGTCTACACCCCACGGAATACCGTGCCAGAACAACATGGAAAGCACGCCCGCCACGCTAAAGATCAAGGAAAAGGCGAGAAAATACCACTTTTTTCCTAGAAAATCTATATTGGTATTGCGAAAGAACTCCACGGGTTTGTCTAGCCCCTTATCTGTCTATGACTTAGCGCCATTCTGGCGCGCAACTTTTCTTTCTTCCCACCCGACCAATCGGTCGGCTCGAGCTCAATTTCGGCGCTCGCAGTCGGGTACTAAATGCTGAGCGCTTCTCCGCGTTGTTTGCGGGTCAGCACCCAGTCAAAGATTACGCGCGACACGAACACCGCCGTGAACAGGTTCGCCAGCAAACCAAAGGTGAGCGTGGTGGCGAATCCTTTCACCGGACCGGTACCAAAGATGAACAGGATCGCCGCCGAAACGATGGTGGTGACGTGCGTATCCACGATCGTGATCCAGGCATGACTGAAACCCTGGTCCACGGCCGAGGGCGGCGTTTTGCCGTTGCGCAACTCCTCGCGAATACGCTCGAAGATCAGCACATTGGAATCGACACCCATGCCAACCGTCAGAATCACTCCCGCAATTCCCGGTAAGGTCAGGGCAACGTTCACCCCCGCGATTGTGGACCACCCCAGGAACCCAAGCAAAATGATCAGGTTCATGATCAGGGCCAGGTCTGCATTGATGCCGGCTCCGCGATAGTACACCAGCATGAAGATCAGAACGGCAACCATACCAACGACGGCTGCCTGCACGCCGGAGCGAATGGAATCGGCTCCCAGCGAGGGCCCCACGGTGCGCTCTTCCAGATATTTAATGCTGGCGGGCAGAGCGCCTGAGCGCAGGATCATGGAAAGATCCTTCGACTGCTGCTCGCTCATCCGGCCGCCGCTGATCTCGCCGCGGTCGCGGATCGCTTCCTTGATGTTGGCCACTTCTTGAACTTTGTTGTCGAGCACCACGGCGAGGCTGTCGCCGACGTGGTTCGAGGTGAAGCTGTAAAACCTCTGTCCACCTTCGCCGGTAAGCGTGAAGCTCACGCTGGGCTGGCCGTTCTGGTCGCGGCTGGCCTGCGCGTCGCGCAGATCCTTGCCGCTGACGGCGGAGACACGCGACACCAGGTACCACGCCTGCCCCTCGGCCTCGGCTCCGGGCATGCTGTGCCCCGGCAGCAGAATCGCATCCGCGGGCAGAACGCCGCCCTTATCCTGTAAAGCCGCTTGCTCGCTCGGGTAAGGTCCGCCGAGCGACTGCTTGATCTCGAGCATGGCGGTGGACTGCATGATGTCCTTCACGCGCCCGGGATCGTCCACGCCCGGCAGTTGCACCAGAATCTGATATTGCCCCAGCCCATGTTCCTGAATGGTGGGTTCGCTGACGCCGAGGGCGTCAATGCGGTTGCGGATGGTCTCGATGGCCTGCGTGACCGCCTTGTTCTTCAGGTCATTGAGCATGGAAGGCTTCATCGAGAGGTACCAGGAATTGTCGGGCCCTCCGGTGAAGTCGTACTCGGGCAACCTCTCCTGCACGATGTTCAGCAGGTCGGAGCGCGATCCCGGCTGCACACCTTTCAGAAGGATGCGATCGGGACTGTTCTGCTGGTCGGGCTGGGAGATCTCGGTGTAATCAATTTTCCGGCTGCGCAGCTGCTCTTTCAGAACTTCGATGGCGTTCTGCGCCACCACGTTGACCGCGTCGTTGACCTGAACCTGCAGGATCAGGTGCGTTCCGCCCTTCAGATCGAGGCCCAGGTGGATGTGATCGCCCACGGCAGCGATCAGCCCCTGGGTGGAAAAACTCTTCGGAATCCCAAAGATTCCAAAGAGGAAAAAGAGCATGGTGCCAACGATGAATCCGAGTTTCCAGAGAAGATTCTTGGTCATAATAAAAGCTTAGTCTCGAGTTTCGGGTTTCGAGTTTCCAGAGTCCAGTTTTCATTCGCGATCCGAAACTGGAGACTTGAAACGCGAAACTACTTGGTCTTGACTTCTTCCTCGGTCGTGGTCACCTGCGTCACCGAGGCCTTGGTCACTTCCATCACGAGATTATTGGGAGGAACGCGCAGATGAACACAATCGTCCTTCAGCGCCATGATGGTTCCCCGCAAGCCGCCGCTGGTGGTGACCTTGTCCCCGGTCTTGAGCTGGTCCAGCATGGCCTGCCATTTTTTCTGACGGCGTTGCTGGGGCAGAATCAGGAGAAAATAAAAAATCGCGAAAATGAAGAGGAGGGGCGCCATGCCGAGCCACCCCATACCGCCGCCACCGCCAAGCTGTACCGCCAGTATCGATTGCATATAAGAGGTCTGAGCGTATGTATCCGCGAAAAATCGCCCGCGCCCATTCGGGCGGCGGGAGCTGTTATTTCACCACGGGGTTTAGATCGACTTCGGCCGGGTTCGTTCAGCTTTCAGGGTTACATCCGGGGAGGTCTACGGTTTCGGTCCTGACCAGACACTCGAAAGAAAACGCGACTCTACCCCAAGTAAAATAGAATGCCGTACCCGCCGCATAGTGTCAAGGTAGAAACTGAGGTTGTGGATCGTATTCAAGACCTGGGCTAGCACCTCGTTCGATGCATAAAGATGACGCAAATAGGCCCGTGAGTAGCGCTGGCATACCCGGCAGCCGCAGTTGGGGTCAAGCGGCCCCGGATCCTGGGCATATCGCGCCTGCTTGATCGAGACCTTGCCCTCGGAGGTAAACAGCAGTCCATGCCGCGCCGCACGCGTCGGCAGCACACAATCCATCATGTCCACGCCCAGGCTGGCATACTCGACAATCTCTTCCGGCGTGCCCACTCCCATCAGATAGCGTGGCTGGTCGGCGGGCAACTGCTCCAGCGTGGATTCGACGATCTCGCGGGTCAACTCGCGCGGTTCGCCCACGCTCAGCCCGCCAATGGCGTAGCCGGGAAAGACGATTTCGATCGTCCGCTGGGCGGACTCTTTTCGGAGGGCGCGGTCCATGCCGCCCTGAACGATGCCGAAGAGGGTTTGTGTCTGATCAGAATACGTAGGGACGGACGCATTCGTCCGTCCGTGCCCGGTTGGACGGACGAATGCGCCCGTCCCTAGGTGAGCCTTGCCAGTCCACGGCACCTCGTGCTTATGCTCCTCAAAATGCTTCTTGCAACGCTCCGCCCAGCGTGCCGTCATCTCCATTGACGCGCGCGCGCGAGTAGCGTCCGCCGGATACTCCGTGCACTCATCGAACGCCATGATGATGTCGGCGCCCAGCCCGATCTGTGCTTCCATCGCGCTCTCCGGGCTGAAGAAATGCGATGAGCCGTCCAGGTGCGAGCGGAACGTCACACCTTCCTCGTTGACTTTGCGCAATTCATTCAGGCTGAAGACCTGAAATCCGCCCGAGTCCGTGAGGATCGCACGCCGCCACGACATGAAGCCGTGCAGGCCACCCATCCGGCGCACGGTCTCAATGCCCGGCCGGAGGTAGAGATGGTAAGTATTGCCGAGAATAATCTGGGCGCTCAGCTCTTCCAGCGTGTCCTGGGGCACTCCTTTGACGGATGCCTGCGTGCCCACCGGCATGAACACCGGGGTTTCGATCTCGCCGTGCGGCGTACTCAGCCGCCCCAGGCGGCACCTGCCGGCGGTCTTTTCTATCTGGAATGGCAGCGACATCGTTGCGATTGTAGCAACCGCAATGCTCACGCAGAGGCCGACGCATTCGTCCGCCCCGGCCGCGCCAAGTGCACGTGGGAAGAACCCTAGCGACTGCCCCGGACGAATGCGTCCGGGGCTACGTTAGATTCATCACCCCAGCACGAGAATTTCAGACTCGATCTTTCCCTCGCTGATCGTGATGCGCGCCACGCTGACTGGCAACTTGAACCGCCGTGGCCCCGCGCTGCCCGGATTGAGATACAGGACCCCATTCTTCGTCTCCTGCTTGGGGACGTGACTGTGGCCGTAAATCACGACCTTGAACCCGGATGCCTCGGGCTTCAGATCGAGTTGCGCCAGATCATGCAGGACGTAAAGGAAAATACCGGCGAGTTCGACGACTTCGGTTTCGGCCAGTTTGCGGGCCCAGGCACCCTTATCAACATTGCCGCGGATCGCGGTCACGGGCGCAATTGTGGCTAGTTTCTCGAGAATCTCCGGTTCGCCGACATCCCCGGCGTGAATGATGAGTTCGGATCCGCGCAGCGCCGCCAGCGCTTCGGGCCGAAGCAAGCCGTGAGTGTCGGAGATGACGCCGATCAGCATGGCAGGTCGGTGATCGGAGGCGGGATTCTCACTTCCCCCTCATCCTCTCCACAAACTTGCCAACGCTGACCACCGCTCGGCCTACCGTGCCGCGCCCGATCTCCTGCACATCGTCGCGCGCAGTCACGCGCACGATATAGAAACGCCCGTCGAAGGACTCGAGAACGGCCTCGGCTCTAACGCGTGCGCCGATGCCGCTAGCGGCGCGGTGTTCAATGTTGATGGATGTGCCCACGGTGATCTCGTCGCCCTGACAGTAAGGCTGAAGCGCGTGAAACGCCGCCGTCTCCATGAGCCGGATCATATCCGGGGTCGAATACACGGGCGGCAATTCCGGATGGTGGGAACTGAGCGTATGCTCGAACTCGACCGTCTCCTCCGCTTCGCCGCGAACCCCCATCGGGATGTCTTTGGCCACAGACGCTACCTCTCCCAAAGAAATGAGCCAATGATTTTCGCCAAATCATTGGCTCAAACTTGTGCCCATCATCGCGAACTATGCAACCGCCATCGCGGTTCGCCGCGCGTCAATCCCATCCAGCGCCTTCCACAACATGCGGGCCGCGTTCTCGGCGGCTTCCAGAGCCGCGTCCGCGGCTTCGGGGTGGGCGTTGATCCGCTTCTCGAGTTGCTTGCGCCACACGTTCGCATGGCGCACATCGGCCGTCGCATGCAGAGCGAAGTAGCCGCAGGTCTTGTCGTCGGCGCCGTACATTTCACGCAGGCCTCGCTCTTTTTCCTGCGCAATGCGGGGCACCTGCGACTCGTAGGTATAGAAAGCGGCGAGCGCATCCTCCGGCGAGCCCTCGCTGGCTACTTGATGAAAGTGCCGGACAAGCTGCCGAATCTCGGACACAGGAGTGTGCCACTCCAGATTGCGGCTCGAGCCCATGCCCTCGGCGAAGTCGAGCCAAAGCTCGGAATGGGGAACCGAGTCCTTCCCGGGCCGCCCTTCCACGCCCTTCTCGTCGCACATGTTGGCCAGCACCGCCTGCCGCAGTTCGCCGTCTTCGAGGCGCAGGCCAAGAGCTGCCAGGTAGGAAGGAAACGCTTCGACGTGATGATAGTAGTCCTGCGCATATTCGCGCAGATCGTTGCGAGTTAACCGGCCGGCCGACCATGCCTGGTAGAAGGGATGGCAGAGCAGGTCATACTTCCCGATGCGCGTGTCCAGTTGTTCAAAGAATTCCGCGGCGTTCATGATGGCCCCTTGTGGCGTTCGGTAGGACTGCCCAATATAGGTTGAAAAGGCAGTGCCAGCAAGTGATGGAGATCACGATCCCCGCCAAGTTGCTAAAATGAAAGAAGAAACGGTTGCAAGGAATTTCTGGGGTTCCGCTCCGCCGCCATCGCATGCAGTTCACCGAACAATTCGACGTAGTTGTGGTCGGCGCCGGCCATGCCGGATGCGAGGCCGCTATGGCCGCCGCGCGCATGGGCCTGAAGACGGCGCTCTACACGCTCAACGCGGACCTGATCGCGCAGATGTCGTGCAACCCGGCCGTGGGCGGCATTGCCAAGGGACACCTGGTCCGCGAAGTGGACGCCCTCGGCGGAATCATGGGCGAAATCACAGACGCGGTCGGCATCCAGTTTCGGCTGCTGAACACGTCGCGCGGCCCGGCGGTTTGGTCGCCGCGCGCGCAATGTGACAAGCAGGCCTATCGCCTGAAGATGCGCGAGGTGCTGGAGTCGCAACCGAATCTCAAAATCAAGCAGGCGGAAGTAGCGGATCTGATCGTGGAGGGCTCTCAGCTGTCAGCGATCAGCTCTCAGCCGGAAAGTGACGATGCTCGTGTGGGGACAGCCGCCCTCGGCTGTCCGGTCGAGCGAAGCTCGACGGCTGCTGACAACCGCCGCCGCGTGCTCGGCATTCGCCTCCGCGACGGCCGCACCGTTGGCGCGCAAGCGGTGATCATCACCACCGGAACTTTCCTCAACGGCTTGATCCACTGCGGCGAACAGCAATATCCAGCCGGACGTTCGGGCGAACCCAACGCGGTACTGCTGGGCGAGGCTCTGAAGAAGCTTGGCCTGCGGGGATGCCGGCTCAAGACCGGAACTCCACCGCGGCTGGACGGACGCACCATCGACTGGTCGCGCTTCCCGGCGCAGCCGGGCGACGTTGATCCTACGCCTTTCAGCTTCCGCACCAAGCGCGTCGCACACCACGACGCGCAGGTGCCGTGCTACATCGCCTATACCACGGCGGAAACCCACCGCATCATCCGCGAAAACGTGCACCGTTCGCCCATGTACAGCGGACAGATCCAGTCCATCGGCCCACGCTACTGTCCGTCGATCGAAGACAAGATCGTGAAGTTTCCCGACAAGGAGACGCACCAGCTCTTCCTGGAGCCGGAAGGACTGAACACGCACGAGATCTACGTCAACGGCATGAGCACTTCGCTACCGGTCGAAGTCCAGCTGGAGATTCTAAAGTCGATCCCGGGCCTGGAAAATGCGGAGATGCTGCGCCCCGGTTATGCTATCGAGTACGACTCTATCGACCCCACGGAACTGGAGCGGACGCTCGAAACCCGGAAGATTGCCGGACTGTTTCTGGGCGGCCAGATCAATGGCACTTCGGGGTACGAAGAAGCGGCGTGCCAAGGGTTGATGGCGGGCATCAACGCAGCGTTGCAAGTGAAGCAACGACCGCCGCTGATCCTCGACCGCACCGAGGCTTACACCGCGATCCTCATTGACGACCTCATCTCCAAGGGAACGAACGAACCGTATCGGATGTTCACCTCGCGGGCCGAATTCCGCCTACACCTGCGCATTGACAACGCCGACCGCCGCCTCACGCCCCACGGCCGCTGCGTAGGCCTGATCCCGGATGATGCCTGGGCCAACTTTCAGGCCAAGCAACAGCGCCTGGCGAAGTTGAAGGCTCTGCTGGAAAGCACCAGGTTCACCCCCGCGATGTTGGAGATGCGCGATGATGCGCACGTGGGGACGACCGCGCCCGGCCGTCCGACCGAGCAAAGCTCGGCTGCCTCGGACGGCGAGCCGACTCTTGCATCCGCGCCCGGCCCGACCCTCGCCGCAGCCGTCGGCCAGACTCTGGCGCAGCTCATGAAGCGCCCCGAAGTCACGGTCGATCAGCTGGTGCCAATTCTGACGGAGATCGCACCGGGCTTCTTCGCACGAAATGCCTCGGTGCCCTCAGCGGACTCTGTGGTTCGTCTCTCTTCGGAGGTCCGAAACGAACTCAAGTCCGTCGAGACCGAGATCAAGTACGAAGGCTACCTGCTGCAGCAGCAGCGCGCCATGGAGCGCTTGAAAAAGTCCGAGCAGCACTCGATTCCCGACTGGTTCGACTACCGTTCCGTCAGCGGTCTATCGCGCGAAATGCAGGAAAAACTTACCCACGTGCGCCCGCGCACGATCGGACAGGCCTCACGCATTCCCGGCGTAACGCCGGCCGCGGTTTCCCTGGTGAATGTCTACATCGAAATCCAGGCGCGGCGGCGCGACCAGGCCGCCGCTCTATAAACCGAATCGGCAGCCTCAATGCGGGTCCTGTTTGTTCTGCAATTCTTCCGCGAACTTGAGTTCGCTCTCGGCTTCTTCCTTCCTCCCCATGTCGCGGTACGTCTGGCCCAGCAGGTGGTGGGTGGTGGCGTTGTTCGGATCCATAGCCGCCGCGCGCCGCAGGGCGCGCACCGCCAACTCGAATTCGCCTTTCTTCTCGAGCACCTTCCCCATCAGGATGTAAGGCCCCGTTGAGGTTGAATCCAGCCAGATGGATCGCTGCAGCAACCTCTCGGCGTCCTCGTATTTCTGAATCCGCGAATACGCGTCGGCCAGCTTGTAATATGTGGCGGCGTGAGCCGGGTTGATGGCCAGTTCCTTCTGGAATTCCGCGACCGCCTCCGGAATCCGCGATTTGTAGATATAGAGTTCGCCCAGCAGGTAATGCGCTAGTGGCAGTTTCGGGTCGAGAGCCACCGCCTTTTGCGCGTATTCTTCGGCGATCGGATCGTACTCCTGGCGAAACAGCATGCGTGCCGTGAACAGATAACTTGCGGCCGAGTCCGGCGCCACATCGAACATTTTGCCGAACGCCTTCCGCGCCTGCGGGTAGTCTTTGGTCTGGATGTAACAGATGCCCAAAATGTAGGAGGCGTCCACGTTGGCTCGGGAGTACCAGCCCTGCACTTTTT
Source organism: Candidatus Sulfotelmatobacter sp. (assembly GCA_049792875.1). Taxonomy (GTDB): domain Bacteria; phylum Acidobacteriota; class Terriglobia; order Terriglobales; family Acidobacteriaceae; genus Sulfotelmatobacter. The sequence goes on along the minus strand of JBARBI010000183.1, from coordinate 21,261 downwards.
CGAGCAACGGAATCGCATCTCCCGGACGCCCACCCAGGTAATAAGAAAGCCCCAGCAGTTGGATCGCCTCGCCGTTGGCCGGATCCTCGGCATTAGCCTTTTTCAGATACTCGATCGCCTTCACGAAGTCGTTCTTTTTGTAATACGCCGTGCCCAGTTCGAGGGCCAACCCCTTGGTCGTGGGGTCGCGGACTTCGAGAGCTTGCAAGGCAGCGATGGCTTCGTCGAGTTTGCCTGCCTGCATCAGCTTTCGCGCCTGGGCAAAATCAGGGGGAGCGCCCGCAGGTGCTTGCGTGGCCGATGGCGATTCAGGAGGCGCTGTCTGCTGCGCCACTCCGTTGAGAGAAAATATGCACACGAGCAACCCCAGACTCAAGAATCGAGAAAGAAGGCGGAAGCAAATTCTTCCCGGCATACCGAGGATTAAAACACAAAACCCGGCGGCTCTCTCCGACAGGGCTCGCCGCAGAGGGTGCCCCATTTCTCGCGCGTCTTCGGCGCGAGAAGTGGGGTCTTTTTCTACTGGTGTGCACTCATTTCTTTCTTGACCGCTTCCAGGTTTTCCTTCGCCAGCGCCTGGTTGGGATCAATCTGCAGTGCATGCTCGAAGTGTGCTTTCGCTTCCGGGAGGCGTCCCATCTCCGCCAGCGCGGCCCCCAGATTCGCCTCCACGTTGGCGTCTTCTGGTTGCAACTGCAGTGCGAGACGGAATTGCTCGGAAGCACCTTCAAAGTCATTCTGCCCGGCCAGCGCGAATCCCAGATTGTAATGCGCTTCGAAGTAATCCGGACGCGCCTTGAGCGCCGTATACAAATATCCAACGCCTTGCCCGGGATGTCCCTCGGCAACCAGCGCCGCTCCGAGAGCGTTGTTCCCGACAGCGTCGTCGGGCCGCAAGCGCACCGCCAGTTCGTATTCGCGAATCGCCGCGTCGAGTTCGCTCTTGGCTTGCAGCATGGCCGCGAGGTTGTAATGTGCCTCGAAGTCACCGGGATTTTTCTCCACGTTGTGGCGGGCCAGCGCCTCCTGCAACCGCATGCGCGGATCGCCTTGGGCCTGGTCGAAATTCACCGGCAGCACCTGCAGCCACAAGTGACACATTTCGTCGCTCGAACGGTTACCGCCGGTGACTCGCGCTGGGGGATGATTGGGATTCAGCGGATTCTCTTCCGAGTTGTCATAACCATAGCGCAGACTTACTTTTGTTCCCTTCGGCAAGCGCACCGGCTGCGCATACCGGTAGACTGCCTGCCAGTTCAAGTTCCACTGCGGAATGTGGATCAGCGTGTCTTGCCTACCGTCAGGCAGCGTGGCGAAGGCCCGAATATCTTTCCCCAAATAGTGCGCATGCGGATAAATGGCGATCAACTCAACGTCGATGGGCAGAGTGAAATCGTCGGTCACGACAAAGTCTTTCTGCCCGGCGGGAATGTCGAGTTTCAAGTCGTTCTCGAGCTGCAACAGCATCGGCAGCTTGGTCGCCGGGTGCGGCGTGAAATAAAGTCCAATACTCGGCTGGATCACTTCCGGCTTCCCGGAGGGCTGCAGGTGAGTATTGAGAATCAGATCCGTCCCTTTGTCGAGACGCAGCGCCATGCCCTCCGGCTCGACGGCGGGAACCGTTCCCGGTTTCCAGAACAGCAGGTGACTGTCGGGATCGAACACCTGCGACTCGATGCGAATCTCCATGCCGCCGAAACCCGCACCCGGCTCGGACTCACGCTTGCGCGACGACCCACTGCGATCCACGAGAATGTTCGCGTGGTGCACGTAGCGCTTGTCGCCGGGACGAATCTCAATCGCTTTTACCCAACGCGTTTCTTGAATCGTGACGGGGAAAATGAAGTTCCAATATGTGTCGGTGCCTTGCGGGGGCAGAGTGAGTGGCTTGCTGGCGGTCAGGATCAGATCGGGTTCCCCCAGCCGCCAGCCCTCGACGAACTTCGGCTCCGGAGGCAGATCGGCCGGGCTGCCCTCGCTGGCTCCCCCCTCGACCCAGCGCCGGATCAGGTTGATTTCCGCATCCGGCAGGCGAAGTTCATCCGCGAACTTCAGCTTCTGCGGCTCCGGCAGCCAAGGCGGCATGGACCGCGACCCGGTCACCTCGGCGATTTGCCGCGCGTGCTTCTTGACGTCGGAATAGCTCAACAAGGAAAACGGCGCCGCCTCTCCCGGACGGTGACAAGTAGCGCAGGAGCGATAAATGATGGGAGCGATGTCGCGGTTGTAGGTCACGTGCTCAGGGGACTGTGCAGGAGAAGTGGACTGGCGCGCAGAAGGTTTGCCGGAATGGGCCGCGCCCGCGGCGGCAAGCAGAATCAGCGTCCATCCCGCGCCGCGCAGCCATACGATCATTCGAGGTCCGAGATGTAACATCCCACTCCCCTGACTTCGCTCTTGGCTACCGCCTTCCCTGCCAGCACCGCTCGCAGGGCGTCCTCCAGTTCGTGCGTCGTCGGCGCGGGCCGCGCTCGGGACAGATCCAAATACCAGTCGTCAATGCGCCCGTCGTAGACCAGGCGCCGGCTACGGTCAAACACCGCCACCTCGGGGGTGATCTGTGCCCGCCCCATCTTGACCAGCGCATGCTCAGGATCTCGCACCGCCGGCAGATGATATCCGTAGTCTTGCAGATACTTTCGAATCGCCTGTGGCGACTCGCTCTTGTCGGGATACACCAGCCAGAAAGTCGCGCGGTCCGCATACTGCTGGCTGATCTGCTGAATGACCGGAGCGTAGCGGCTGGAGACCGGACAGTCGCGGCGTAGAAAGACCAGCACCACAACTTTGTTGGAGTCCGCAAGGAGCGGGTTGACGGCGTGACCGTCAAGATCAAGCGCAGCCTGCTGTCCGCGGCCGAACGCAGTACAAGCCAGGAGCACCGCAACTACCAACGTCGTTCGATCAAGGAAGGAAAACCTGTCTAACCCCATAGAACCGGCGACCACCCATAAGCCAACCAGAATTCTAAGAGCGTCCGCCATGAGTGTCCATCCCGGCAGGGCTCAACAGCCGCGGGAGCAAAAATCCAGTGCTCCGCCGGTAGGATGCATATTCTTCGCCGAATTCGGTGGCCAGCAGCCCTTCTTCGCGCTGGGCCTTGTAACCTGTCAAAAATAAATTCCTCCGGGCGCTACAATGGCCTGAGTATGATTGCCCATCTGCGTGGAAAGCTGCTGGCCAAGCATCCCAACCAGGCCATCGTCGAAACGGCTGGCGTCGGTTATGACGTGGTCATCAGCGTGCCGACGTTCTCCGATCTGCCTGCCGTGGGAACCGAGGTCGCCCTGCACATTCATACGCACGTGCGCGAAGACCTGATCGCGCTCTACGGATTCCTGCGCCCCTCGGAGAAGCTGCTGTTCGAGAAACTGATCACGGTGAGCGGGATTGGCCCCAAGCTGGCGATCACGATCTTGAGTGGCATGGCCGCCGACGAGATGGTGGGAGCGATTCGCGGCAATGATGTGGCAAGGCTGACGCGCATTCCGGGCATCGGAAAGAAGACTGCCGAGCGCATGGTGCTGGAACTGCGCGATAAGCTGCCGGAAGCAGGACCCGCTTCGGCCCCCGCGGCGCCTACGCTGAGCGCGACCGAAGAGGATGTGCTCTCGGCGTTACTGAATCTGGGTTATCAGAGGGCGGCGGCAGAAAAGGTGCTTACTATCGTGACAAAGAACGGCAAAGGCGGCTCGTTCGATGCGATGTTTCGTGAGGCCTTGGCGGCCCTGTCGAAATAGCTGCTATTTGCCGATGCAGAACGTGCTGAAGATTAAATTAAGAATGTCGTCGGTCGTGGTCGCACCGGTGATGGCGTCGAGCGGCCGCAGCGCGTTATAGAGATCGAGCAGCAGCATCTCGTGCGGCACTTTTGCCGCTACAGCAGTCTTCGCCGCGTCGAGTGCCGCCCAGGAATCCTTGATCAATCCCTGATGGCGAACATTTGTGAGGAATCCCGCCTCCGCCTGCGAGCTTTCTCCTCCCACATGCCGCAAGATCGCGGCCCGCAACTCGTCGATTCCTACACCGGTCAGTGCAGAGGTACAAACACCAGATCGGGTGCCCCATTTCTCCCCGGGGTTGGGAGAAGTGGGGATTTCCTCCGCCCTCAAGTCGCACTTATTTCCCACCACAATCAGCGGCCGGTTCTCCGCCTGCCGCAAGAGTTCCGCGTCCTCCGCCGTCTCTCCCTGCGAAGCGTCGACCACGACAAGCACCAGGTCCGCATCAGCTAGCGCCTCCATCGACTTGCGAATGCCGAGCGACTCCGCTTCGTCGAGGGCATCACGAATGCCGGCGGTGTCGACCAGCTTGACCGGGATACCTCCGATCGCAACGGTTTCACTGACCAGGTCGCGCGTAGTACCCGGCGTGGCCGTGACGATGGCACGTTCCCGCTCCACCAGTTGGTTGAACAGACTCGACTTGCCCACGTTCGGCCGACCCACAATCGCCAGCGTCAATCCTTCGTGCACGATCTTGCCGTAGGCGAAAGTGGCGCTGAGTTGCTCGAGCGGCGTTCGCACGGCCGAGATGTGATCGAGAATTGTGGTATCCGGCAGCACCGACACATCGTCTTCGGCAAAATCAATGCCCGCCTCGAGCAGCGCGATCAGTTCCACCAGCCTCTGCTTGATGGGCTGCAATCGTCGCGACAGCGCCCCCTCCAGTTGCTGCGCTGCCACTTTGGCCTGATACAGAGTCTGGGAGTCGATCAGGTCGCGCACCGCTTCGGCCTGCGTCAGGTCAATGCGCCCGTTGAGGAAGGCGCGCATGGTGAACTCTCCGGGCTCCGCCAGCCGCGCTCCCGCGGCCACGCAAAGTTCCACAATGTGCCGCAGCACGACCGGCGACCCATGCGCGGAAATCTCAACGATGTCGTCGGTCGTATAGGAGCGAGGCCTGGCAAAGTAAGTAACGACAACTTCGTCGATGCGCTGGTGTGGGTCGGGCACTTCTGCCCGACAAAGGCGGGGAGATGCCACTCCGGAAGGGGGTTCACCACCAATGCTTGCGGCTTCTTTGCCGCTCTCAGGCAAGCGGGCAGGAGTGCCCGCTCCACATGGGTCGATCAGTTCTCCGAACACGGCCCGCCCCGGCTCCAACCCATGCTTCAACCGCAGCATCGGCGCCGTGATCTCGCGCGCCCTCGCTCCAGCCAGGCGCACCACTCCAATCCCACCGCGCCCCGGTGGCGTGGCGATCGCGACGATGGTGTCGTCGAGGTTCACGCGCCGATTGTAACGGGTAAACTAATCACAACCAACGACAGGGTACCCAAGATCCGGGTGTCCCATTTCTCGCGCGGTTGTTGCGCGAGAAGTGAGGATTTAAGACTCTTCTTAGGAGCACTCCACATTGTCCGTCGCTGACGAGCTGTTAAAAGCCAACGAAACCTTCGCGCGCAACTTCAAGCTGGGAGATCTCGCCGTCCGCCCGAGGCGCCACGTCGCCGTGCTGGCGTGCATGGATTCCCGCATCTTGTTCGAGTATTGTCTCGGCCTGCATCCAGGAGACGCGCACATGATCCGCAACGCCGGCGGCATCGCCACCGAAGACGCCCTGCGCTCGCTGATTGTCTCTCATCATCTGCTCGACACGCAGGAGTTCATCATCATCAATCACACCGACTGCGGCCTGCTGAAAGTGCGGGAAGATGAACTAAAGGCCCGCCTGACCGAGAAAATGGGAACCACCGCGGACGAACCCTCGCACTTTCACGCCTTCGACGATCTCGAAGCCAACGTCCGCCTCCAGATGCAGCGCGTGAAATCGCACCCGTGGATTCCGAAGCACATCCCGGTGCGTGGGTTCATTTACGATGTGAAGACGGGAAAGTTAAACGAAGTGGAAGGAAGTTGATGGTGTGGAGCGGGCGCTCTCGTTCGCGCCTCTCGCCATTCAGTGAACTGCCAGCAGAATTCCCAGTTCTGAATCCACAACGCTCCCGGATCTCCCGTACCTTTGCTCAACCCCCGGCTTTTCGCGGGCGGGAGCGCCCGCGCCCCACTCAGCGCGCTACCACTTTCTCAATCTCCGCCCGCAGCTCGCCGTAAGGCAGCGCCCCGGGATGGTACATGGCCACCTTCCCCGCGCGGTCCAGCAACACCAGCGTTGGTGTAGTCGACGCGCCATAGGTATCGAAGTTGTACTTGCTGACCGGCACCGGCATGTCGAGCAGCCCGCTATAGAAGCGATGCCGCACCGCGTCGATGTACCGGAGTTCGTCACTCGCAGAGGCATGCTCAATCTGCGCCGTATACCCGTAGAGCCGCGTCGGCCCGATCACCTGCAATCCCTTGCTGGCAAACTCCGAACGCAGCTGGGTGATGATCGGCGCTTCCGCCTTGCAGTCCCCGCACCAGTGCGCCCAGAAAAACAGCAGCACCGGCGATCCTTTGAGCTGGGCCGGCAGGGGCAGCTTCCCTCCCAAAGACTCCTCCGACCTCAGGGCCGGCGCTACCTTCCCCTGGAATGACAGCAGGTTCAGGTTCTTCTGCAGCCGGTCATGAATGGAACTATTCCCGTAGGTCCGCAGCGCGGACTGCAGGAGCGCAACGGCCTGGGTCCGTTGCCCGCGTTCGGCCAGCACCTGGGACTGAACTTCCAGCGCCGCCCCCAAGGCGATCGGCAGGTGCGGATCGGCGTCCAGGGGACGGAGTTTCAACTGTTCCAGCACCAGAGCCTGGGTCTGCTTCGCATAAGCCGCCGCCTGATCGTACCGGCCTTGGTCGAAGGCGGCACGGCCCAACCACGAATACGCGTCAAGGTACTCGGGGGTGACACCTTGTTGGCTGCGATAAGAATTAAGAGCCGACTCGGCGGTGGAAAAACTGTTCTGGGCAAGCGCAAAGCGCACCTCGTCGATAATCCCAGCCCATGCCGAAGTGGTGAGCAAAACCGAAACCAGCAAAATCCGCAAGCGCATCTTTAGATGATGAATGCTTTGCCAAAAGGTCGCAAGTCGGCGCAATTTCCCCGCTGAGCGGGCTGAGCATAACACCTTCTACATCAGTTGTTTAGAGATAGCCCTCAGCAAATTATGTAGCTATTTGGGGGCACTTTCCGTACAATTTAGCTGCGTTTGATCTTTAGAGTTCCTTCGCAGTACAAGCATCTCCGCTTAACCCAGCGCGTGACCTGCCTGCAGAAGACCCTGAAAGTTTCAGCGCTATATCAAAGAAAAAGGAACAGTGCAACAACATGGAAACAGGAACAGTGAAGTGGTTTAACGACGCCAAGGGCTACGGTTTCATCAGCCGCCAGAACGGCGAGGATGTCTTCGTGCATTTCTCGGCCATTCAGGCCAGCGGCTTCCGCAGCCTGCAGGAAGGTCAACAGGTACAGTTTGACGTGGTCAAAGGCCCCAAGGGCTGGCAAGCTGAGAACGTCAAGGGCGTCTAACACCGCTTTGCAAGCCACAATTCGCAATGAGGGCGGCCAGCAATGGCCGCCCTTAGTTTTTTCTCTGCAAACGATCGGTCATCCGGAGAAAGCGCTTTATACTGTCGCGTGAAAGAAGTTTGAAAAACGAATCTATCGTTCTAAGGAATCCTCCGACGGACGGCGATTTTATCTTTCCGGTTTTCAGAACTTCGACTTGCCACTCCGCTCTCAATCAGTATCGCCACCGTTCCCTGAAAGAAGCGACCTCAAGCGGGGGTGAAAGACCAGGAGGCGCCGTGATACGTCATCTAGCAATCGCCGTAATCTTCGCCAGCACCGCAATCTTGTCGATCGCCTCTGCTCAGGTCACGCCATCACACAGCTCGGCCTCGGAATTCGTCAACACCCTCATGCCGCAGCCATCGCAGCTTTCCACGCAGGAAGGCCGCCTCATCGTCATACCGTCTTTTAGTACGGTCACGGACCAATTCCGGGACGCGCGCCTCGATGCCGCCATCGCGCACAGCCTGGGTCGCATCAAGAATCGGACTGGCATCTCCATCTCCACATCGCCGGAGAGTGGCAACGGCTCCTCGGCGCTGGTGGTCAGCGTCGATGGAGCGGGAGGCGCCATCCAGTCCATCGACGAGGACGAGTCCTACGTGCTGGAGATCACCGCGTCGGGCGCACATCTTCGAGCCGCGACGGTAGTTGGGGCCATGCATGGCCTCGCAACTCTGGAACAACTGATTCAGTCCGACGCAACCAGCTATTTCATTCCGTCCGTCTTGATTCACGACACGCCACGTTTTCGTTGGCGCGGCCTGATGATTGACTGCGCACGCCACTTTATCCCCGTCGACGTTCTCAAGCGCACGCTCGACGGGATGGCCTCCGTCAAGCTCAACGTCTTTCACTGGCACCTGAGCGAAGACCAGGGCTTCCGCATCGAGAGCAAAGCGTTTCCCAAGCTCACCGAACTGGGCTCGGACGGAATGTTTTACACGCAGGAGGATGCTCGGGAAATCGTTACGTATGCGCGGGCCCGCGGCATTCGCGTGGTGCCCGAGTTCGACATGCCGGGGCACACGACCGCATGGTTCGTCGGTTATCCCGACCTCGCGAGCGCGCCTGGGCCCTTCCAGATTCAACGGAAATTCGGCGTCTTCGATCCGGTGATGGATCCCACGCGAGAAAGCACTTACAAGTTTCTCGATACCTTCATCGGAGAAATGGCGGCCATCTTTCCCGACCATTTCATGCACATCGGGGGGGACGAGAATAACGGCGTCGAGTGGAAGGCCAATCCGCGCATCCAGAGTTTCCTGCGCGAACACAATCTCAACGACACGGCCGCGCTACAGAACTATTTCAACCAGCGCCTGCTCAAACTCCTGGAAAAGCACGGCAAGCACATGATTGGGTGGGACGAGATTCTCACTCCCGATCTGCCCAAGGATGTTATGGTGCAGAGCTGGCGCGGCTTCGACTCACTCGCCGCCGGAGCGAGAAATGGATACAACGGCATCCTCTCGGCCGGCTATTATTTGAACCTCATGAGCCCGGCCGCGGCGCACTACGCGGTCGATCCGCTGCCGGACAACACCGATCTCACTGCGGAGCAGCGGGGACGCATCCTCGGCGGAGAAGCTTGCATGTGGGAGGAGCAGACCAGCGCTCTGGACATCGACTCTCGCGTCTGGCCGCGTACGGCGGCTATTGCCGAGCGACTCTGGTCGCCACGAAATATAAATGACGTGGATGACATGTACCACCGGCTTGAGGCTGAATCGCTTCGACTGGAAGCACTGGGTCTCACTCACATCTCCCAGGAAAACGTGAGCTTGCGCCAGTTGAGCGGGACGCAGCAGATTGCGCCGTTGCAGATTCTGGCCTCTGTTCTTGAGCCGCTCCCCTTCGACCAGCGCGCACACCTGCAGCACGCCAATCAGCTCACGCCTCTCGATCGACTGGTGGACGCTCTTCCACCCGATCCCCCATCGCGCCACAATTTTGCGTTGCTCACGCGTTCGTATCTGCAGAGCCCTCGGGGTCAAACGCAAGAGCAAGAAGAGCTAACTGCCATTTTCAACGCCTGGATCAATGCGGAGCCGGGAGTCCTGCGCTTGATGGGCGGCGCACCTGTCCTGTCCGAAGCCGAACCTAGAGCTCAGCAGCTCACCGAACTAGGGACGCTGGGTCTGGAAGCTGTTTCTTACGTTTCCTCTGGATTGCCTGCAGCCGCGGGTTGGAAAGCTGCGAGACTTGCCGTCTTGGATGACGCCGAGAAACCGCAAGCGCTGGTTCGCTTCACCGTGATCAAGCCGCTGCGCGATCTAGTGAATGCGGTTCCAGAGGCATCCAGCGGGAAGTAACATCGCTCGGCATAACTTGAGCCCACTCTATCACTACCCTCACTTCGCCGGCATCGGCTGGTTCTGCTCCTTCTCCAACCGCTCGACCATATCCTTCGGCAGCCCGTGCAGCAGTTCTAGAAACGCGGCATTGGTCCAACCAAAGCCAACGACATTCATCTCATACCCGAGTTCCACGTGCGCTTCCGAGGATCTGGTCACTACGTTGTACTTCTCCCGGATATTGCCGTCGCGCCGGAAGTTCTCCGCGACCGTCGAAAGGAATTCGTAAGACACGCGATCCGCGTCCGCGTTGTACCCATACCTCCGCAAGCCAGCGATGGCCACCATTTCAATGTTCCCCCACCCATATGGCAGATCCCACTGCGTGCCCGTCTCCTGCGTGCTCATCGGAATCCCACCCGGCCGCTCGAACAGCTTCAAGTGGCTGGCCACCGCCTTGGCCTGCTCAGGCGTCGCCAGCCCCGCCCACAGCGGATAAAACGTGGAAGCGTATTGGTACTTTGACATCCGCTTCGTTTCGAAGTTGAAATCGAAAAAGAGGCCTTGGTCGTCATTCCACAGATAGTGCGTGATCAGTTTCTTGCGCTCTTCCGCTCGTTGGTTCCATTTCTTTGCGTCGAGACGGTTGCCCAACCAAAAGCTGATCTGCTCCAGATCTTTTTCTGTCTTGAAGAGCAGGCTGTTCAGACACACGGGCGCATAGTGATGGGTCGCGGAACCGAAGGGACCAAAGCGAAAACTCACGTCAAATCCGGACTCCCGCATCGACCGGTCACCCTTGTAGTAATCCGCGCTCAGCTTGAACTGCCGCGCTTTCTCGCACTCCGCGCGCGCCATCGTCAGGGAGACGTCGCAAACCTGCACCGAATAAGGCATGCCGGCAACCGGCTGTGTCGGGGCAGGTTGGCTTGAACCAGGTTTCACCTCGACCACATAATCGTCGGCCTCGGCTGGATGTAGAAAGAAGTATTGCGCCACCTTGCGGTAGAAGCCGCTTTCGTCCTGTACCGCCTCCGCCGGCGGTCCTTCGCCAAAATCGTAATAGCGCGACAGCCCGGTCTGCCCCGCCAGATGGGGTTCCCGCGTCCACATCTCGTAATCTTTGTTGAGATCGGCGTAGGCGCGTTCCAGCCAGGCTTTGTCGGGGTGTCCGTCTTTTTGAGCGGCCTTGTAGACGTCCACAAACATGGAACTCAGAAACGGCGGCTGCGAGCGCGTCAGATAGTAAGTTCGATTGGCGTTGAGCATGGCGCCGTAGTGTTCGATCTCAAAAAAGAAGTTATCGACTATCCCTCGCGCCAGTTCGACGCGTCCCGCCTGCAGCAGTCCGCGAACAATAAAGTAGCTGTCCCAGCCGTACATCTCGTTGAACCGCCCGCCCGGCACGACATATTTATTCTCGAGGTAGAGCAGCCCGTGCGGCTGAATCTTGCTGGTATCGATCTCGCCCAGGCGATGGATCTCCACCGGCAAGTGTTCGACGCGCACGTTGCAGTCTGCCGCCAGCTTCTGCACCGCCGCGGGTTCGGCCATTCCCGCCGGCAAATACAGTACTGGCGCCACCTTAATCTTGGGATCGACAACACTCGAGCAGTCCGTCATGGAGCGAGTCAGCGTGTCCCAAGCTGAGGAGATGTAGTCGAGAATCGGATTGAGCCCCGCATCAGCCGGAACCCTCGCCGGCGCAGCAAGGGCGCCGGCATCCGCAGCGGCGCAGATCACCATGACGAGAATGAAACCGCAAAAAACGCAAGCCAACAGCCGGTGAGATTCTTTCCAACCTTGATTGCTCATGGTGTGTGAGAAAGCTCCGTCATCATAACCGCGGCGCGAGAAGGCCACCAAACTTATTTGGGCAACCGACGGCTCTGCAGTGAACCGGACCGTACCGGACCCCGATCACTGCGCTTTTGGTTTATTCTATGTAGTTTCCCGTTTAGTGTCCGAGGTGGCGAAAGTGAACCGATGCCGCGTAGTCATTCGTCTGTTGGTGTCTGCCGTCGTTTTTCTGTCCGCCAGCGCCGGCTGGACCCAAGTTCCCGAAAGTACCTACCAGGATTTGCGTTGGCGCATGATCGGTCCGTTCCGTGGCGGCCGAACCCGCGCTGCCGCCGGCGTTCCCAGCCAACCCAACGTGTTCTACATGGGCCAGGTAAACGGTGGCGTTTGGAAATCCGACGACTACGGCCGCACCTGGAACCCCATCTTCGATCACGAGTCCACGCAGTCCATCGGCGCCATCGCCGTTGCTCCTTCCGATCCCAACATCATTTATGTCAGCAGCGGCGAGGGACTGCATCGCCCCGATCTCTCTGTCGGCAACGGCATCTACAAATCCGCCGACGCCGGCAAAACCTGGACTCATCTCGGCGGCCTCGTCGACGGACAACAGATTCCCGCGCTCGCAATCGATCCCCGCGACCCCAAGCGAATCTTTGCGGCCGTGCTTGGCCATCCGTACGGACCCAGCGAGGAGAGAGGAATCTATCGCTCGACCGACGGAGGTCAAACCTGGCAGAGAGTCATCTCCAAGGACGAAAATACCGGCGGCTCTGACGTCGAGATCGATCCCGCGAACCCTGATGTCGTCTACGCCTCGATGTGGGAGGCGCGTGAAGGCCCGTGGGAGGACAACAACGAGTTCAACGGGGCCAACGGCGGGCTCCTCAAGTCCACCGATGGCGGCACGACCTGGCATCCCTTAACCAACGGCTTGCCGAAAGATCTCTCGCAAATCTACGTGGCCATCGCGCCCAGCGATTCGCGACGTCTCTATGCAACACTTGCCACGGCCTCGGGAAAACTGAGCGTCTACCGCTCCGATGATGCCGGAGACTCGTGGGCGCAGATCACGACCGATCCCCGCCCGTCCGGCCGCATCGGCGGCGGAGATCTCCCCATCCCCAAGGTGGACCCAAAGAACCCCGACCTCCTCTACGTGGTCAGCACCGTCACCATGCGCTCGACCGATGGCGGCAAGACATGGTCCGGCTTCCGCGGCGCGCCCGGCGGCGACGATTATCAGAATCTCTGGATCAATCCCAACAACGGCGACATTATTCTGATCGTCAGCGACCAGGGTGCCATCATCACCGTGAACCGCGGCGCTTCTTGGAGTTCCTGGTATAACCAGCCTACGGCGCAGCTCTATCACGCGATTGCCACCAACACCTTTCCCTACCAGGTCTGCGCTGGACAACAGGAGAGCGGTTCCGTCTGCATCTCCAGCCGCGGCAACGACGGCGCCATCACGTTCCGCGACTGGCATCCCGTGGGCGTCATCGAGTACGGCTACGTCGCTCCTGATCCGCTTGACCCCGAAGTGATCTATGGCGGAGGCCGAACCGAAGTTTCCAAGTTCCATTGGTCCACTGGTCAGGTGCAGAACGTCACCCCGATTCCTCTCCGCAACCCCAAGTATCGCTTCAACCGCACCGAGCCGCTGATGTTCTCTCCAGTGGATCCGCACATCCTTTATTTCGCCAGCAATGTGCTCTTCAAGACTACGGACGGGGGCAGTTCCTGGCAGACCATCAGCCCCGACCTGACGCGCGAGAACCCGGGCGCGCCCGCCAGCGTTGGCTCGCTGTTCCCCCAGGGAGCGGACAAACAACGCGGCGTCATCTACGCACTCGCCCCGTCATTCAAGACCGTGACCACCCTTTGGGCCGGAACGGACGACGGGCTGCTTTGGATCACCCGCGACGGCGGAAAGAATTGGTCCGACATCACGCCCAAGGAACTCACTCCGTGGAGCAAGGTCACGCAAATTACAGCCTCGCACTTCGACGAACAGGGTGCCTACGCCTCGGTCAGCCGCTTCCGCATCAACGACACGCACCCGTACATTTACCGCACGCACGATGGCGGCAAAACCTGGAAGCTGATCATCACCGGCTTGCCCGACTTCGGCCCGGTCGACACGGTGCGGGAAGATCCCGTCCGCAAGGGCCTGTTATTCGCCGGAACCGAAAACGCGGTCTGGGTTTCCTTCGACGATGGCGACCATTGGCAGTCGCTGCAACTGAATCTGCCGCGCACTTCCATGCGCGATCTCTGGATTCATGAAAACGATCTGATCGTGGCGACGCACGGGCGCTCGTTCTGGATTCTCGATGACCTTACTCCTCTGCGCGAGGCCTCGGCCGCGATTGCGGGTTCGGTGCACTTGTTCGCTCCCGCGCCTGCCTACCGCGTTGAGCGCGATACTTACACCGACACTCCGCTTCCGCCCGACGAGCCAGTCGGGACCAACCCGCCCGATGGAGCAATCCTGGACTACTACCTGCCCGCGGCGTCGACGAATGTCACGCTCGAAGTTCTGGATGCGCAGGGCCATCCTGTTCGCCGCTTCTCGAATTCCGACAAACCCGACATCACCGAGGAAGAATTACAGAAGCAATTGATCCCGCTGTATTGGGTCCGCAAGTTCCGGCAATTACCCGCCGACGCCGGGATGCACCGCTGGGTCTGGGACCTGCATCATCCCGCGCCAACCTCCACACGCCACGAATACCCGATCTCCGCGATTCCGCACGACACGCCCCGCCTGCCTCTGGGTCCGACGGTTCTCCCCGGCATTTATTCGGTCCGGCTCACGGTCGACGGAAAGACTTCCACCACACCTCTGACCATTCAGATGGATCCTCGCGTCAAGACTTCAACGGCGGGCCTTCAGAAAAAATTCCAGGTGGAAACGCGCCTGGCTTCCATGATGAGCGAATCCGCCCAGGCGCTTATTCAGGGTGGCTCGATGCGCGCGCAATTGGAAAAACTGAGCACACAAGCAAACGCCGCGACCAAGGACGCCATCGAGACGGCCCAGAAAAAGCTGACCGCCTTACTCGGCGCTCCGGGTGGATTCTTCGCTCCACCTTCTCCTGAAGTAACGCTGGCCCGCCTCAATGGACAAGCGAGTACGCTCTACGGGCAGGTGTGGCAGGCCGATGCCGAACCAACTTCGGCTCAAATGGAAGCTTTGTCATCGACGGAGCATGACAGCAGCGAAATCTTGAAACGCTGGAATGATTTCAAGGACGCGGACTTGCCTGCTCTTAATCGCCTGCTGCGCGAATCCAAGGTCCCGGAAGTCCAGGTGGAGGCGGACCTGCATCCCGAGGAACCCCAGGTAGACGAAGAATAGCGGCAACCGTAGCTCTCAGTACGGACCCTAAGGCAGGGTAGTTTAGAAAGTAGTTAGAGCGCTTCGACCGCTTTCTGCAACTCCTCGGCAATTGTCTGTGGATCGGTCCCGGCGGAAAATTTCATCGGCTCCCCCATTCGAATGCTGATTGTCCAGGGCCTCGCAAACTTTTTGCCCGCCTGCTTCACTTCATAGAGCCCGTCAATCCGCATGGGCAGAACCGGAACCCCCAGATTCCCCGCTAGCAGCCCGATCCCGGCGCGAAACGGATTTATCTTTCCGTCGGTCGTGTGGCGGCCCTCGGGAAAGACCAGCACACTGTACCCGCGGTCCACCGCTTCTCCGGCATACGCGAAGCTTCTCCGGAACCCAGCCTCGCGCGGGAGCGGGAATAGGTTTAGCAACGAGACTCCCAAGGCCCACTGCAGACGGCCGTAAAGCCGCGCGAAGAGGCTCCGGTCCGCCGAAGGTGTTCGCAGCGCTTCCAGCGCTTCTCCGCCGGTCGCCGTGGCCAGCCGGTGTCGAAAACGTGCCGGCAAGGCCGTCAAGATGAATCCCGGATCGACATCTCCCACATGATTCGAGACCACCAGTAGTGGTCCCTTCACTCCGCGCAGGTGTTCGCGGCCTTCAATCCGCGGCCAACCCAACAACAGAATCGCCGGACGCATCAGCAAGTAACCCGCCAGAAGACGCAGCCACGGAACAGGCCATCGCAATGCCCAACTCGGGTAGTGGTATTCCGCCGCCGGCGCCGTCTCCCCGCGCAGCATTCGTTCCAGATCGCCCACCGTGCGCACACCACTGAATCGCGTCTCGCTGAGGTCCACCTGATAACGGTCCTCGAGCGTGCTCAGTAATTCCACTCGATCGAGTGAACTCAGCCCCAGATCGGAGTCCAGACTGGCATCCTCCCGCGACGCGCTCACGGACCGTCCACTCACTCGGGCGATTAACTCCGCGAGCGGGCTGCTGGCGCTGCCCTCCGCACTCTGCCGGAGCACCTGCGCCCGTGCGACATCCCGAATCACGTTTCGCCGTGGCTTCTGCGTATTCGTCCGCGGAAAATCCTCCTGCGGCCACTCAATCCACATGCGCATTCGCTGATGCTCTGCCAGGGATTGATTCGCCCGCTGTACCACTTCTTGGAGAGTCGCCCGGCCGCGCAACATCAGCACCGCGCACGGTTCCGCGTTTCCGCCGCGTTCCATCCCCACGACGACGCAATCTTTCACTTCGGGCTGCCGGCGTAGTGCCGCCTCCAGATCCTCGGGATACACGTTGGTCCCGCCCGGCGTCACGATCACTTCTTTCTTGCGTCCCTTGAAATAAAGATTGCCCACCGCATCGAGCGCCCCAATGTCGCCGGTGCGATACCAACCTTGTTCGCCGGTGATACTTTCGTCCGAAACTTCCTGCACGCCCCGCCCGTCCCAGTACCCCGAGGCCACGCCTCCTCCCCGCACCAAAATCTCGCCGTCTTCGGCCAGTTTCACCTCGCGTCCCGGCAACACTTTCCCAATCGAGCCCTTGCCCAAGCGGAAAGGATGGTTCACGCTGATCAGCGACGTCGTCTCTGTCAACCCATATCCCTGGATCACCGCATACCCCAGCCGTCCCCAGAATTCCTCGGTCTCTCTGTCGAGCGCCGCGCCGCCCGAAATAAATGCCCAGAACTTCCACCCGAACTGCCGGTGGATCGCTCGAAACGTCCACCACCGCCGCAGGAAGTGTTGCCCTTCTGAGGATCGAAGCCTCCGCCGGAGTGCCTCGCTTTTCCCGCGCTCTTCCAGATCGCGCTCGATTTTCTGTTTCAGCGACTGCAGCACTCTGGGCACACCCACCAGTACCGACACGCGCTCGCGCCGAATCGTTCTGATAACTTCCGAAGGCTTCAACTCGTCCTGAAAAATCACGGTCGCGCCCAGCAGGGGAGGCAGGAACATCCCCAGAAACTGCCCGAACACGTGGCTGAGCGGCAACAGATTCAAGAACCGCAGGGGATGCACCAACTGCTCATACGTCAGATACCCGCGCATCTCGCGCTCCATCGGCGCAATGTTCGCGAGAACATTTCCATGCGTGATCACCACGCCCTTGGGTTCCGCCGTCGTGCCCGACGTGAAAACAATTTGCAGGATATCGTCGCGCCCCAACTCGACCTTCGCCGACGGTCGGGGAAGACCCTTCGCCCGCTCCAGATCCTCCAGATTCAGCGTTGCTGTCGAAGGCACGGCAGCCGCACACTCCTGCAGATGCCGCCGTGACCCCACCACCAGTTTCGAGGAGACCTGCTGAAAAACCCGCATCGCAAAATCGGCCGCGGCTCCGTCGTCCATGGGCACAACGATCACTCCGCCGAGGGCGCACCCGAAAAACGCTGCTACCCACTCCGCACGGTTCTCGCCCCACAGCATGATCCGGTCACCCTTAGCGATCCCGCGCTCTCCCAGTTTGCGGGCAAAGCCAGCGGCCATTCCCAGGACCTCGCCATAGGTAAACGAGTCGGTCCTGTATCCGCGCCGTTGCCGGTAGGCGCACTCATACTGGTGTGCCTGAAAGTTCTCGAAAAAAAAATCTGCGATCGATTTGGCCATGCGTGGCACTCGAGTGACGCTCGAGTCTGTACTGTCTCCCATCTCAAGTCTAGATGAACCGTTTGGGTGCCGAACGAGGGATCGTACAGTCTCCAAACTGCCCCATTACGCTACGCGGCGGGACGGCGGCTCACACAAAGAACTTGCGCTTTGGCCGTTGCAAACGGACGACAAACCCCCGCGAACCCGTGGGAGAGCGGCCCTTCGGGGCCGCGTAAATCAGCCTCATTGAATTGGGCTTCAGCCCCTGAGGGCTGAATGACGAAAATCAGCCTGCAAAGCACGAAAGGCAACGCCTGCGCCTGCTCACCGCAGCACTGGCCGGCCTGCTCCGTGCGGGATCAACCTTGACCTTCGGGCAAGCGGAAGCTCTTGGCCGAACCCCGCCGCCGGAGCCCGCACCATTATCCTCGCGGAAATAATTGTGGACGAGTTGCCAGCGGCGCGTCCAAACTCGTCGAATCCGCAACAACGGAATCTTTCGGAGGGCGCTCATCATGACAAATCCTACGGATCGACGTCAAAACCCAAATTCTCATATCGATCTGAACCATTTCTGGTCCTCTCACCTTGGCCTTACCCTCGTCACAATCTCATTGGCCGTCATGGTTTTCGTCGTCACACCGCTGCGCGAAGCGGGCCTCCCCAGTCGTCTTTTCTTCGACATCGTCGTGGTCACACTGATGATTTCCGGCACTCTGGTCATCGACCAAGGCCGCATGGCCAAAGCGTTCTCGATCGCCGTTGTCCTGGGTTCCGCAACGGTGCTGGGGACAGGTCGCCTCCATCCGACGCCGTTTCTTCATCTGTTGGGTAGTGCTTTCGTGATCGTCACGCTGCTTCTTTATGTCCGTATTGTCCTGCTCGTCATGTTCAACAAGGGCCCCCTGACCTGGGGCCGCATCCAGGGGGGCGTCTGCGCGTATTTGCTGATTGGGATGGTTTGGGCGTCGGCCTTTCAGTTCCTTGAGCAGCTACACCCGGGATCCTTCTACTTTACTTCTACGCCAAGGGACCTTGACCAGCTCACGTCGAAACTTACTTACTTCAGTTTCGCCACGCTAACCACCGTCGGCAGCACAATCGCCCCGGTCGATCCCTTCGCTCGCTCCCTCACCATCGCTGAGGCCATCGTCGGCCAGCTCTTTCCCGCGACGCTCATAGCCGCGCTCGTGGCGATGGCGATGCGGCCGGGCACGAAATCCTGACGCGCCCCAAAGACCTGAAGTCCTCCGGAACTACTCCCGCCCCACTCCCAGCGCATCCGCCACGCGGTTGATGTAGCTAAACCAAGACGCAATTAGCGTGATCTGCAGAATTCCCCGATCATCGAACCCGGCCGCCCGCAATCCCTCAATATCATCCTTCCAAACCTTGGTCGCATCCTTGGTCAGCTTGACCACATAATCCAGCATCACCCGATCCTGGGCGGAGATCGGTGCTGTTGTGTAGTCCTTCTGCAGCGCCTCCACCAGTCCCTTATCGAGCGTCACCCTACGCAGAAACTCTGCGTGTGACTCGATTCAATACACGCACCGGTTGGTCACCGAGACCATGGTCGCAATCATCTCGTGCTGCCGCCGCTCCAGCGGCAACTCCGGCGACATGAGCGACCCAAATGTGGCAAACGCGTGAAACAGCGCATCCGGAATCAGGGTATGCGACCCCACGATTGACGATGCCCCCGACGGATCGGGATGCACCGGATCGCCATACTCCTTCGGATAAAACAGCTTCTCCCCTTCAATCGCCTGCCGCAGTTTCTCGTCGGCTTCAGTCAGTGCCACAGTTCGAATCCAAGTCATTGGTGTCGGAGTCCTCCATTTAAACGGCGTTCACCAACCATTTCGCTTTCGGAAAAGTACAGCACACACCCGCAGTCGCCCCATAGCACATTCATACTAGGGCCTATTTTTCTGAGAGACGGTTCTCCCTGAGGTGTCAATTTCCCAGTCGCCGCCAACCCACCCAGAATCTCCGCATCCGGGTTGCAACGTGCTGCGCAGGCTATAATGGCGCGCACCATGGCGCTCGGGGCCGGAACGAAACTAGGACCGTATGAAATTGTCGCACCCCTGGGTGCGGGCGGCATGGGCGAAGTGTATCGTGCCCGCGATACCCGTCTGGAACGGGATGTCGCGATCAAAGTGTTACCGGCGGGTCTTTCCTCCGATCCCAACTTGAAACAGCGCCTGGAACGCGAGGCCAAGGCGGTTTCCAAACTCTCGCATCCCCACATCTGTGCGCTCTACGACATCGGGAGCCAGGACGGCGCGGACTATCTCGTGATGGAACTGCTGGAAGGCGAAACGCTGGAGCAGCGCCTGATGAAGGGGCCATTGCCTTCCGAACAAACGATCCGTTATGGCGCGCAGATCGCGGATGCCCTTTCCAAAGCGCACAAATTGGGGATCACGCACCGCGATCTGAAGCCCTCGAACGTCATGCTGACCAAGAGTGGCGCGAAGCTGATGGACTTCGGTTTGGCGAAGCAATTCGGACCGGCCACCTTGGCATCTGCGCTGACCGAGATGACGGTAGAGCAAGCTAAGCTGACGGTTGAAGGCGCGATTGTCGGGACGTTTCAGTACATGGCGCCCGAGCAATTGGAAGGGAAAGAGGCGGACGCGCGCACAGATATTTTTGCGTTAGGAGAACTGATCTACGAAATGGCGACGGGAAGGCCAGCGTTTACCGGAAAGAGCCGGGCCAGCCTGATCGCAGCGATCTTGACGACCGAGCCGCAGCCGATCACCCAAGTTCAGCGGCTGACGCCACATGCGCTCGAAAAAGTCGTAACCAAGTGTCTAGCCAAGGATCCTGACGAACGCTGGCAATCGGCACGCGACATAGAAACGAACCTGAATTGGATCGTGGAAGGTCAAACCCCGGCCACGTCTTTGCCCGTCAAGCACAACCCTTGGAGTGAGCGCGCCGCCTGGATGCTGGCGTGTGCCTTACTGAGCGGCTTCACGTTTTTCGCCGCGAGCCATTATCGTGCTCCGTTAGCCAGCGAGACCGCGCGGTTCTCCGTCTACCCGCCGGAGAAGGCGGTTTTTTCAGGACCTCCGAACATCACGGTTCCTGTGCCTCAGTTCGCCCTGTCCCCGGATGGACGCGACTTGGTTTTTGTCGCGAATTCACCGGGCGCCGATCCTGTGATCTGGCGGCGTTCCATCGATCAGGTGACGGCCCGCTCCCTGCCTGGGACCGAACGCGCGCAAATTCCGTTTTGGTCGCCGGA
The DNA here is from genome assembly GCA_049792875.1 of Candidatus Sulfotelmatobacter sp. Taxonomy (GTDB): domain Bacteria; phylum Acidobacteriota; class Terriglobia; order Terriglobales; family Acidobacteriaceae; genus Sulfotelmatobacter. The sequence goes on along the minus strand of JBARBI010000183.1, from coordinate 513 downwards.
CAGCCGCTGGATCGGGTTTTTTGCCGAAGGAAAGTTGAAGAAAATTCCCGTCACCGGCGGGCCTGTGCAGGTGCTCACCGATGTTGCGGACGCCTTCGGCGGTGCGTGGGGAGCAGACGACAGCATCGTTTTCGGAAAACTAAGCAGCGCTATTTTTCGGGTCTCCTCCGGTGGCGGCATCGTCACCGCAGTAACGAAGGTGGGCTCGATCATGAATGCGCACCGTTGGCCGCAGGTCCTCCCCGACGGCCGTCACTTTCTCTTCCATGTCCAGGGTGGCGACCCCGAACATCGCGGCCTTTATGCCGGCTCCCTTGACGGAGGAATCCAGAAATTCCTTCTTCATACCGAAAGCAGCGCCGTGTATGCCTCGCCTGGCTATTTGATATATGTAGATGGGGATACGCTACTAGGGCAGACGTTCGACGCCGCGCGTCTCGAAATCAAAGGCGAGCCGTTTACCGTCGCCGAGCATGTGGGCCGTTCCACTGGCTTCAATATAGGTGCCTCAAC
>JBARBI010000182.1:0-6770 GCA_049792875.1 Candidatus Sulfotelmatobacter sp. | reverse complement strand
CTGTCGTCTGCGGTTTCTATGACGCACGCCCAGAGTGCCACGGCTCCAACCGCCACTCAGGAGCCTGCTAGCATCGATCTAACCTGGCAGAAAGCGAGCAGCAAATACGATTCAGAACGCGTTACGTTGCTGAAAAAGGTCGACACCGTGGATCAACAGGGTCCGTTCCGGGCGGACTGGGAATCACTTCAGAAGTATGAAGTGCCCGAATGGTACAAGGATGCGAAGTTCGGCATTTTCATTCATTGGGGAGCTTATTCAGTCCCTGCTTTCGGCAACGAATGGTATCCGCGAAATATGTACGTGCCAGGATCGCCGGAATATAAGCATCACGTGGCGACCTACGGTCCTCAGGACAAGTTCGGCTACAAAGATTTCCTCCCTATGTTTAAAGCCGAACTCTTCGATCCAGTTGCGTGGGCTGAGCTATTCAAGAAATCAGGGGCAAAGTATGTCGTTCCCGTGGCAGAGCACCACGACGGCTTTGCCATGTATGACAGCGGATTGAGCGACTGGACCGCAGCCAAAGTGGGGCCGCATCGCGACACCACGGGAGAACTGGGAAAAGCGGTGCGGGCTGCGGGACTCCACTTTGGAGTGTCCTCCCATCGAGTCGAACACAATTTCTTTCTCGGCGTGGGGCGCAATATTTCCAGTGATGTAAACGATCCGAAATACGCAGCGTTCTACGGACCGGCTCACAACTGGTTATCGGCCCCCTGGGGCGTCCCTCTTAACGATGACTTTACTTACGTCTCTCCCGCCTGGGCCGACGACTGGCTCGCACGCGGCGCGGAACTTGTGGAGAAATATCATCCCGACATTGTCTACTTCGACTGGTGGATTGGACAGGCTTCGATCCGGCCGAATCTCGCCAAGTTCGCCGCCTTTTACTACAACAGTTCTCTGCATTACGGTGACCACATAGGAGTAATCAATTACAAAGACTACGCCATGCAGGAGCACTCCGCCGTGCTCGACCTCGAACGCGGACAGCTTGGCGATATCCGTCCCCTCTACTGGCAGACCGATACTTCTGTAAGTAACAAATCATGGGGCTACATCAAGGACGACACGTTCAAATCGCCTGAATTCGTGGTCCATCAACTCATTGATATCGTCAGCAAAAATGGCAATTTGTTGTTGAACATCGGTCCACGCTCTGACGGCACTATCCCGGACGAAGTGCAACAAGTTCTTCTCGACGTCGGCGCCTGGTTGAATGTGAATGGAGAATCGATCTACGGCACTCGGCCGTGGAGGATCTATGGCGAAGGCCCAACCAAAGTAGCGGCGGGATCCTTTCACGATACCGACACGACGCGCTATACAGCCGAAGACTTTCGTTTCACGACCAAAGGCGATGTGCTTTACGCGATTGGGCTCGGCTGGCCGACCAATGGCGAGGCTGTAATTCACTCGCTCGCATCGAGCGTCGGCACCGAACATGTACAGTCCGTAACGTTGTTAGGCAGCGATGCGAAACTGCAATTCGACCAGCGCCCCGACGGCCTCCATGTCCGGATGCCGGCGCAAGCTCCAGCCAAATACTCTTATGCACTCCGCATGACCTTTCCATGAAGCGTGAGTAAGATCTGCTGTTATGACACGCCGAAGACCGTGGGCGACCCGGATGATGTCCGGGCAGCGGTTGACGAAACTGAGTATCCTCACAAATCGAAGACGCTTCATCAAAACTGGCGGCAGCAGGGTACTGCTGGGACGATTTTAATACTGGGTCTACTTCGCTTCCTTAGTGATTGCGTCCGCGGCGTTGCCGGCCACGACCCAGCTCGCCGAACCCGCAACGACGGCTTCATCCTCAAACCAGAGGAATCCGAAGTCGTCGATGCACTCCGGAAAATCCGGTTTGATGATGATGTATCCCGGAATCACGGCACCCGGGATGTAAGCATTGTCGGCGCGATTGTTGCTGTACGTCATCGTCTTCGAGACCGTGCCGACTCCGGCTACATACGAAGTGCTCGATACCGGGTGCGTGCCGAGAATGTAGTTGACGGCGCGAAGTGTGTACTCGGGGCCCACGAGATCCGGAAACGTCTTGTGCAGGAAATACATTCGGATGGCCATGTCCACCACGGCGCCCGATCCGCCCCAAGTGCCGAGGCTCGGGGGCACTCCGAACGGGGTCTCGTCCAGCCGCTTGGCCAAACCCGCCATGTATGTCTTCACCGCTTCCCGCATCTGATCTTTTGCGCTCGGATCCAGATAAGGCAATGCTCGGACTGCTTTCCAACCATTGAAGTCCATCTGCTCGGGAGTGATCATCTGAGGGAACAATTCCTTCAGGCGGGACTTGTAGGGCTCGGCACCATTTGTGGCGATGGTCAGTTCCAGAGCTGCGGACCAGTCCATGCCGACGAAAGATCGGCTCCGGCCGGAGCCAGCGGGCGGAGCTGCCGGAGCGCCTGGCGCGCCAGAGTTTGTTGGCGTACCCGAACTGCTCTTTGGCTTACGACCTTGCGCGCCAGAGACCATCCCCTGAGACGCAGCGAGCACACCACCTGGGGGAGCCTCTCGGTCTGGCCCGGCGCTTGTCGGATACAGCGTTGGATTTGCCGTCGTGTCCTTCCATGCTTTGATTGCGGTCTCTAGACAGTCTTTCGCTAATGCGTCGTCCCAGCCTTTCAGCGTATCCGCCGCTGCAGCCAGCGCCGCGATGGCATTCCACTGGAAGTAGGAGTTGTTCGTGGTGAAGATCCAGCGATCGTCGGGCTTGCCGGAGTACTCGCCCTTGGTCTCGTTCGGGCCGAGCTTCGGGTCGTAAATGCGGCCGTCAGTTTTCGACGCTCCGTCGCCCACCTGTGTGTACTGGCGCAGATCTGGCTCATGAGTGCCGCGGATGGCGTGGCCGATGTTGTGGAACTGCGCCAGGATGAGCAGCGCGCCATGCTTGACTTGCTGCACCGTATCCGGCACGCCATCGGGACGGTGCATCTCAACCTCGCGGGCGACTTCATCTACCGTAAGCTCGTCGTACCTGAGGTTGAATTCGCGATATCCCAGCGCGAGGCTCTGAATCACGCTGAGCTGCGCAGGCTCCTCGAGGTCGAAGTCTCCGGCGTCGTACCACCCGCCGACGTTCATTCCCGGGATGCGATCTCCGCCTTTGTACTTTCCGTCTGTTGGTGCGGCCTGATTCCAGCCGTCGAATTGCTCCCCGACTACAGGCGCCATGCGGCCATCATCGAGGTGCGAAGCGCCGTGCCACACGCGGTAGCCTTCGCGAACGGCAACGTGATCCATCTGCGCAGCAATGTGATGGTCCAGGCTGTCCTGCCAAACGTTGGCGTAAGCGTCGTTCGAGATCGGAAAGGGCGCGGTGCGCCGGTCAGCGTACTCGATGACATAAAGGCCGGAGTCCTTCACAGAAGTGAAGTCAAATTTGGAATAGACGTAGCGCAGCCACGGTGCGGGCGGCGTGATCGGGCCCTCGAACACCTGCTTATAAGATCCGTCTTCCATCAGGCGCGACACTCTGGCCGTCTTCGGGGCGTCGTACTTCGGATCGAGTTCGAGCACCGCGACTTTTGAGAAGCCCGGTGCATAACCAACTTGGCTGTGCGCGATCACCGCGGGCCGCGTCCAGTTCGGGATCACGTCTGGCCGGATGTGCCAGACGATGGCTCCGGTGGTCTTGTCCGAAGGGATCAGGGAGCGCAACACGAACCAGCCGTTGGGCGCGCGATCGCGTCCGTCAAACAGCATCAGGTTGGCTGTATCCGAAACGACGTTCACGCGGGCCAGCGCGTCGTCAATCCCGAGGGAGATGCTTTTGCCCTCGGCGAACGGCAGCGGCTGCGTGTATCCCTTGGCCTTGTCCCAGTCCTCGAGGTAGTACGCCTTTTTCGGTTCATCGGGCAGGGGCAAAACCGTCGTCATCGGATCGTTCGGGGTACGCGGAAAAATGCCGGCTTTAGTTCCGTCCACCAGGTACGCCTTGCCCATGTAGATCGAAGGAAGGAACTCCAGGTTGAAGCCCGCGCGGCCTGCCAGCTTCGGCGGTAGCGGCTTGTCGAGATTGATGCTAACCTTCACGCCGCCGGGTTCCGCAGCCACTTCCAGTGTGTAACTGAAGTCAAAGGTCGGGAAAGCGAGGTCGGCGCTGAGCCGGTTGTTCGCTTCATCGGCATGGCGATCTTTGAGAGTTGCCACCAGATCCCACTGCTCGGGCGTGGGCATCAGGCGTACGTCGCCGTTGGTGGCGATGCGTTGGCCGTGGAGAATCATCTCCATCGCGGTGTTCTTCTGGTCCACGAAAATGGGATGGTACGTGCTGTCGTAAAGAAATACGCTGAAGCCTTGGGTATCGAGGTAGTTCTTGTCGGTCACCTTCATCGTAAAATCGGCGCCAGACAAGCCTGGGGCCGAGATCAGGGTCAAGAAGAGACAAGCTATGATTCGCGTGAACATAAATTGGGATGAATGCTGCTCCTTTGCCGCTACATGATATGCCATGCACATGTGATCCGTTTGTGATCCGTTAACACTGCTTACCACTGTCTTCCATCGCTTTTACGGTGCCCGCCGTGGTCTCTATGTTATTGAAACTACATTACTAGCTGAATTCGAATCCCACCCTCTCCGCCATGTTATTCAAAATAAATAAGTTGATCGGAGTCCCAAGGTTCATCATGGCCCACTCGCAGGGCCTGTTTTGTCTTTGGAATGAGTGACATGCAGTTTTGCAAGGCGCAGGCGCGTGACGTTAAGGCTAAAACTGACTGATTGGGAATCAGTTTTTTCGATCGGCGAAGGATGGCTGCGCCGAAGGCCGAATCGGTTAGCCAGCGAGGGGGACGGCCCTTCGGAGAGGAACAAGGTCATAGTCTCGGAATGGGACTTGCGTGAGACGCGATAAGCCGGATGGTCTCAACCCCACGCAACGTCAAGTTCGGGTAGTGCATCGGGGCTTGTCAGGATGTATTCATGACGATCGAGTTTCGTGCCATCGAGGCAACGTGTCGCCGCTTTATTTTCAACGCCTGCCTTCCGGAATCCCAATTTCTCCACGATGCGCCGACTGGGCTCGTTTCCGTCGAAATAGCCGATGCTGATTGCCTTCGCGCCAAGGTGGCCGAACGCGTACCGAATAGCTGCGTTTGCCGCCTCCGTCGCCATGCCCTGTCGGGCGTATTTAGGCGCCACCCAGTACCCTGTCTCATAGACGTCTTGCTCATCGGTAAGATCCAATGCGGTTCGAACGACGAAATCCCGGTTGATCCGATGGAATCCGACCAACGCGATTCCTGCTTGATTCTGGTAATCCATCACTCGCCGAATAGAATCTTCCATCGCATGCCGCGACCGTTGGTTGTCGAAGGCCCAGGACATCCAACGCTGCAAATCGGGCCACGCTTCCTCCTTGGCGGTCTGGATCGAATCCAAATCGCCAAGCGTTGGCGGACGCAAGATCAGGCGCGGCGTAACGATCGGCATCAAATGGCGCATAAAGCGGCTACGCTGGAATTGTAGCGGACCTGGTGAAGACGAAAATGCGCATTGCCTGCACGCAGCGCTCCGTCCACGCACCACCCAGAGATCCGTATTTGGCTTCGCCGGCTCGAAACTTTCGGTTCTACTCGTGTCCGGGTTCTTGCCTGCCTCGAAAGTATGTCTGTGGTGTCGTTCCCAGCATCGTCCGAAACATTTCAATGAAGGCACTTACACTGTCGTAACCGACTGCGATAGCGACCTCCGTGACAGATTTCCTTTGTGCCAGCATCTCAAGGGCAGCAAACAACCGCGCCTGCTGTCGCCAACGGCCAAATGACATGCCTGCCTGAGCCGAAAACGCACGCATGAAAGTACGGCGGGCCATTCCGGCAAAATGCGCCCAGTCGTCCAGCGTGCGGTCATCCCCAACATCATCCAGCAGAGCGTTCGCAACTCTGGCCAGTCTTTCTTCTCTGGGTATGGTCAAACGCAAGGACTGCCGGTCAGGCTGTCGAATCTCATCACGAAGCGTTGCGATTAAGCGCTTCTTCGCCACGTTGAGCGGTTGGCGGAGGTCCCAGCCGACCATACGATGAACTATGGCGAACAATAGCTCCGATGTGTTGAACACGCAGGGCGTCTTCGGTAGTCCACGGCACATCTCCGGAGACAAGTCGACCATCGAGCCCGCAGCGCCTCCCACAGAACGCGCAGCGTGCTTACAATTTGGTGGCGTCCATGCGCAACGCTGCGAGGGAAACATCCATCGTTCGTTTCCTGTTTCCACGATCAGCAACCCCTGGGTCAGTGCGACGAGTTGCCCGCGGTGGTGACTGTGCTCTGGCGTCCAGCCCTCCACCATCCGCCTCTTGAAGTCATATGCCAGCACTGGCGTATCGCTCTCGTAGAAACGCGCCAGTTCTTCCATATTCGGGACCGAGAACATGGATTTACGAGCTTGACCCTTTTCCGACATATATCGCCACTTTCCCGTTAGCGGAACAGCCGAAACTTAGCTAGAGTACGCGGTAGAAAATCGAAAGACAACCCGGGGAAATAAGGACAATCAATGAGAAAGCTGATCTACACAATCAACGTCACCATCGATGGCTGCTGCGACCACACCAAAATGGTTCCCGATGAAGAAGTACTTGACTACGGCGCGCAACTCGTCCGGGATGCTGATCTGCTCGTCTATGGGCGTAAAACCTATCAATTGATGGTTCCTTATTGGCCTGATATCGCAAAAAGCCAGTCCGAGACAAAAGCGGATATCGAATTTGCTCAAACCTTTGTCTCCAAGAAGAAGATTG
>JBARBI010000181.1:0-29747 GCA_049792875.1 Candidatus Sulfotelmatobacter sp. | reverse complement strand
AGGAACCCGCCAAAGTTTTCAATTTGTCGAACGACTTTTGCGCGTCGGTCTGCCCAAAAGCCACGGTGGATAGCGAAACCAGAACCACGGACAGCCAAAAACGAAGGGATTTCATTTTCATTCTCCTGGAGACTTTTCCTTGCGGGTCAGGATGTTCGCTCGCTATCAGGTGCGAAGCGACCATTTGGATTGACCTCTAGTGTTGTAGTTAACTACAACACTATATAAGATGCAAGCGTTTTCTTGGATTTTTATTTAGGGAGGCGGGCCTAAGCCTTTTGGGCGTTCCTTCGTGGTGCCGAAACGTGGGGACTTCCGCAGGGGTGTGGCTCAGGCTGGATTGACTCCCAGGGGATGCCCCTTTCGCCCATTTTGGGGAAAGGGTGGATTCCCGCCGGCTGGCACACTCCTCACGACGCGAATTTTCGCGCTTTGAGTCTCGCGGATGCGCGCGTTGGCGACCACCCGTCCCGGCTCGCCGCAAGCACACCCGCGGAAACTGCTCACCAGCATTTGCTTCGGTTAAGCTGCCAGTCCTCGCTTCGCCGGGGCCTAGCCGAGTCTCACTTCTGCACGTCCTTTTCCGATCGAGCGCATGGCGATTGGCCTTGCGTGGTTACCTCCACATCAGGGTAGTCCGAGGATGGGCCTTTCAGGAGTGAGTCTGCCGGATTCCCTCTCAGATTCGTCTCGAGAAACGCTGCAATGTAATTCCGTATTCCGGCCACGGTGTTCTCCATGCCGACCGTTCCGGTCAGAATGGCGCCGTTGGCCAGCCAGACTGCATCGGATGGTGTGAGATGTTCGGAACCCTTGAAGTTCAGCGCGAGGCGCGGTCCGTGCAACCCGCTCCACAGTTGACAAGTATTTTGGTCCCAGGCATCACGCCCGGCAAACAGCAGCAATACGGGTTTCTCGGTGGCGCCAAACAATGGGCCGGGCACGACGCCGTCCATGCTGATAGCCGCTCCGAAACGCGGTTCAAGTTTGAGGCCGAGTAGCGCAGTCAGGCCGCCCAGCGAATGACCGGCAAGAGCAACGTGCGACAGGTCCAACTTGCCGGCAAAGGGTCCGGTCCGGCTGGCGTTGAGGAGTTGCAATTCGTCGATGACAAATTTCAAATCAGCCAGCCGCGCAGCGACCGCGAGCGAGATTGTCTTTTCGTCCATCTGCAACGTGTTTCCAATGTGGCTGCCTAAAAGTGACCTCACCAGTCTTCCGTCAGAGAACTGCGCGGCGGTCGCCTCAAACGTGTGATTCACCGAGGCCACAATGTAGCCCCGGCTGGCGAGTTCTTCGAAGAGGAAGGTGTAATCGGTGAAGGTGCCGGTGTAACCGTGGGTAAACACAACAACCGGATGGGCGCCAGTTGTGACAGAGGCGTCCTGACAACTATTTGTTTTGACCCGAGGCGCTGGGACTTTCTCAAGCTGGGCCAGGTAGTTCCAGACACCGGGGGAGGCATAGGGCGCCAGGCTGCACCGCTGGGTGAGGGTTGCGGGATACCAGAACCGCACGAGCAACTCGCGGTTTGCTCCATTCGAGAGATACGGATCCGAACGAGTCGCGTCCACCATGTCTATCACTAGCGTTCCGACTTTGTTCGGCCCGGTGGGGCTGGGAACCGTTGCCATTTGATGATTCGCTATGGCCGATCGAATGTCAGCGGCACCTCCGCAAAAACGAGAGGGGCACTTGCGGCCCGACAGCTGTACCTGCTGTGGGCTGCTGGTGTCGCTGTCTGTAATGGTGAGCGTTCCGCTGAAGGAGCCATTGCCGGGAGGCCTAAAGGTGATCCCGATGTTGCACGATGCCCCAGAGGCCGCGCTCGCGCCGCACGTCGTCGCGGTAGCATTGACGGAAAACGGGCTAGCTGCGGTTTCACCGGAAATGTTCAACGTCGAACTGCCAGTGTTGGTCAGAGATACCGTCTGAGTCGCAGTTGTCTCAGATTTATTCAAGAAGAAACTCAGGCTGGCAGGGATGAGCTTGACGGTACCGACCGCAAGCGTAATGGTCGAACTCGCCGATTTAGTTGTATCGGTCACCGAGGTTGCGGTGACGGTCACGCTCGGATTCGCAGGAACCGCTGCAGGGGCGGCATACACGGTCGGTGTACCTGTGGCAGTGTTGGCAGGCGTAATTGCGCCGCAGGTGGGTGAACACGCGGCCCCGCCTTGGGTCAGTGACCAGCTGACATCGATCTGCGCACTGGAATCATACTTAACCGTTGGAGTGAACGGTGTCGCATTTAACGCTGCGGTTGCACCTACCGGAATGATCCCACTGGACGGCGATACGGCGACCGTGATTGCCGGCACGGTTACGCTTATTGATCCCGTTTGGACAGTGTCGGAGTCCGAGGTGGCCACAATCGTGACGGACAGGTTGCTCGCGGGCGGACTTGCCGGTGCCGTGTAGGTAATGGGTTGTGCGCTGAGGGTCGCGCTCGATGAGATACTCCCGCAATCGGTGACACCGCAAGGCTGGATGGCCCAGGTTACGCCCTTCGTGGCTGGGTCATCGTTCACCACCGCGGCGATGCTCTGTGGGGTACCGAAGAGCACCGTGGCGCTAGGTGGGGTCACAACTACAGAGATCGCCTTGACGGTGACGGTGATTGACGTCTGCGCCGCGGGATCAGCGACGGAGGTGGCGGTAACCGTCACACTCAAATCCGAGGGCGATGGTGGAGTCGGGGGTGCGGTGTAGGTTGTGGCGCTTCCGCTGAGAGTCGGGCCTGTCGGAATACTCCCACATGGCGTTGGGGAACACGACACAGCCCAGGTGACGCCTTTGTTGCTCGGATCGTTGCCAACGGTGGCTACGATCTTCGGCACAGTACCCATTGCATCCACTGTGGTCGTAGGTGAGGTAACGGCGATGGTGACGGACGGAACAGTGATCGTCACTGAGGTGGTTTTCGTGGAGTCTTCGATGGATGTGGCCGTCACGGTCACCGTCAGATCGCTGACCGGCGGTGTGGCTGGCGCAGTGTAAGTAGCGTTGAAGGGGGGTTGGATAGCCAGGTTTGCGGCTTGAGAGGAAGGAGAAATGGTAAACGTCACACCCTGATTCGATGGATCGTTATTGACGCTGACATTCATCGGAACCGTGTTCCCCGCTAGAGCCTGCACAGTGGCCGTGGTCGGAGAGACGGAGAGCGTGATCGCGGAGATGGTGACGGTTGCTGATCCAGACTTGGAACCGTCAGCCAGGGAAGTCGCTTTGACGGTTACGGTAAGGTCATTCGGAGGCGGGGCAGTGGGAGCGGTGTAGGTGCCAGTGTAGGTGTTAGGCGTCCCGCCCGCAGGGCCGGGAACAACGCTGCCGCACGGTGCGGCGCTGCAAGATACGCTCCAGGTGACGCCCATGCCCGATGCGTCGCCGATTACTGTCGCGGTTACGGGACTCGCTCCAGTTGCTTCCAGGGGGGTATTGCTGACAGAGACCGAGACCGCGATCATGGAAGCCGGCGAACTGCTGCTGCTGCAGCCGTTGATGATCGCCGCCGAGCTCAGCACGAGGAGAATAGAAGCAAAGGACGAAATCCCTTTCATTTGCGCCTCCGAGAAGTCGGGACGAGCGTGCGCGATCCGGAAAATTGCCGGATTCAGCGGCACTAACTTTTAAGGGTTCCCCAAAACTTAAGCCAGCCCGGAAAGAAGTCGAGCGGCCCCAAACCGGCCCAGGAATTCAGAGGAAAACGGCGGAATTGCTGATCTGAGCGCGGTCTGTACCGGCGAATTTTGCTCCCTGTGTAAAGAAGTGTCAAGAAGAATTTGGTCTCCGTGACGAGCCTCGTCGACGGGTCCTTGAATATTGCCAATACTGTGATCTCTAAACCCTGGGGGCTCAAGATTCTGCTGAACCTGCACCCGGCAAGGCTTTTAGAGGGGGGAGGGGGTATCCCCTGAAACCGAGACTTTTACTCGCTCATATGCGCCGGTTGGACCCCTCGCGTCAAACTATTTCTCGGAAGAGGTCCAAAGGCAGATGTTTTATTTGATCCCTACTTGCGCATCGTTGTTTACCCATCCGGCAGGCGGGTGGGACAATACATCTCTATGCACAAACCGCTTACCATTGGCTTCCAACTTTTGGCCGCCGGGATGATGCTGCTGGGTATTACCCCGGCGCAGCAGACTCCAGCAGCTACCACCACTCAATCCACTAAACCTGCCTCCACTACCGCTGCCGCTCCAGCCAAGACCCAGACTCCAGCAGCGAAAAAGGCACCCGTGACCGCAAAGAGCCCAGCCCCGTTCACCCTGAAGACAGAAAAAGACAAAGCCAGCTACGCCCTCGGAATGAACATCGGAACTGGTATGCGTCGCCAGGAAGTGCCGGTCGATCCATCCATTGTGGCCAGGGGACTGAAGGACGCCATGACGGGCGCTAAGATGCTTCTCACCGACCAGGAAGCACAGGCCGCGCTCACGCAACTCAAAACCGAGGTAACTCAAAAGATGCAGGCGCAGCAACAGGAGCAGCAATCAAAGGCGCACGAGGCAGGAACCACTGCCCGCAAAGCGGGCGAGGAATTCCTCGCCGCCAACAAGAGCAAGGAAGGCGTCGTGACTCTGCCCAGCGGTTTGCAATACAAGATCCTGACGACGGGAACCGGACCGAAGCCCACGCCGAGCGACACCGTGACGTGCAACTATCGCGGCACGCTGATCAGCGGCAAGGAATTCGACAGCTCTTACAAACGCGGGGAACCGACTTCGTTCCCTGTCGGCGGAGTGATCAAGGGCTGGACTGAGGCCCTGCAGTTGATGCCCGTGGGATCGAAGTGGCAACTGTTTATCCCAGCGGATATGGCATACGGCGATCGCGGCGCAGGCACCGACATCGGCCCGGGCGAAACCCTGATCTTTGAAGTCGAGTTGCTCTCCATCGGCGAAAAGAAAAAGCAGTAGCAGGTCTCAGCGATCCGCACTGATAGAAACCCACGCTTTGCGAAACGGCCGTCTGCGAACTGCAGAGGGCCTTTTTTTTGCTCCAGACCCTTGACGATGTTTGGCTTTTGACGGACTGAGAGGCTAGAGCGCGTGCTGCAAGTGCTCTTCCGCCGAGAGATTGGCGCCCGCCAAAAGGAGCAAGCCTGATAGGAACGCCCAGAACATCATGCTCACCGACAGCGCGAACGGGCCGTAGACTTCCTGAAAATTCAGCCACGGCAGGGCCAGGATGTAGGCGTATTTCAATGCCTCGGAGAGCAGTCCCATGATGATGGCCGCGGGCAACACGGCTCGCGCCGGAACTTTCCCGTTGGGCAGCAGCCAGTAAATCAGAAAGAAGATCGCGATACTGGCGGCGATGGCGAACACCTTCATCATCAAGAAACCCACCAGGCGCACAAAGCCCGTACCGTAGCCGCGCAGCAGGAACTCCATAAACGCGACCGGCCCGGCAGTCAAGGCGATGGAGAGCAGAGCCAGCACGCCGCAGGCAAACGCCAGGCTGAGCGAGATCAGTTGATTGCCCAGGTACGAGCGATTGTTCTCGAAGCGCCAGACGCGGTTCAGCGCAACTTCGAGCGGCAGGAACACGCCCGATGACGTCACCAGCAGAATGATCAAAGAGACGACCTGAATGCGCTGCCGGGAGTTGACCATGGCGTTGAGGTTGCGGATGACAAAGTCTTGACCCGCGGGCAGGTAGTCGCGCAGCAGTTCCAGCACTACGTCATACATCACGCGGGAATGAAACACCCGCCGGATCAGGGTCATCAGCAGCACGACGAAGGGGAAGAACGACAGAATGGAGTTGGCCGCGACCGAGAACGCGAAGGTGTGTACCTCGGTCCGCATCAAATACTTGACCGTGGAAACGACCAGGCCCGAAGAGCGGCGAGGCGTGGAGTGCGCGGTGGGTGGAGAACCGACTTCAGCCTTGGCGACTGTTGGAATAGGTGACTTGGGCACGACGACGATTCATCGTATCAGAGGCAGCGACTTAGGGCCGGAGTGGGTCCCAGGTTTTCGGGAGCGGCAAAACCACGGACCGGAGAGCTTGCAACGTGGAAACCCAAGTTTCAAGGGTGGTTACCGGGTTATTTCTTTATCTTTGTTAAAGTTATCTGGGATTGAGGTGGAATGACCTCCGGTCACCTTACGATTTCTTTCTAATTGTTCTTGCGAATCGTTTTAATAGTGCTTATTATCTGGTGCTCAATACCGGGAAGTGGTCCGGTGGTGAGACCAGTAAGTGGTTGACGTTCGTTGGGGTGTGGTGGAAACGCGCCAAATTGTCGGGCTCCGGAAGTTCTCGCAGCGGGAAGCACACCGCGGTTGGGACTGAGGAGTCTTTTCCTTTTTTGGGGTACTTTCTTCTGCACATCGTAGACGCAACCGAAAGTTCTACCGGCATCTATGAGGGGGGCTTCGGCCGACCGGGGCGACGAATCGAGAACGCCGGAGAATATTCTTCGCGATTGTGAAAGGAGTTTTTTCCGTGAGAGAGAAAGGTACAGTGAAGTGGTTCAACGGGGCGAAGGGGTATGGTTTTATCCAGCGCTCCACGGGCGAGGATGTCTTCGTGCACTTCTCCGCGATTCAGGAGAATGGTTACCGCACGCTCAACGAGGGTGAGACCGTGGAGTTTGACCTGCTGAAGGGCCCCAAAGGCTTCCAGGCGGCCAACGTCGTCCGCGCATAACTGCGAAACATTTAAGAACCCTCCCGGTCCGACCGGGAGGGTTTTTTATTGGGACCAAGGCGAAGTCGAGTTGACCACCACGTAGCTCATTAGCGCTCGCTCAAGGGAAACTGGCTAGCCCCATCGGGGCTGTTCATCCAGGCTGATACCCAGTGCGGTTTTCGCCACCACTTCATGCGTGAGGAAAGAATTCGCAGGATGGATTCGGCCCAGACGCGCATCGCGGATCAACCGCTCGTAACCTGCCGCGCGAAAGATCCCGCTGCCGCCGGTCAAATCCAGCCCAAGATCCACGACGCGCCAGGCGCCTTCGACCGCTCGATACTTGGCGGCAAAGATTTTTAAGGGCCACTGGGCGTCATGATCTACGCCATTCGACCAGTCCTCGGCGACCGCCTCCAAGTGAGGTCCGATGGATTCAAGCTCGATGACCATATCCGCGATCGCGTGCTGGATCTCCGGGTGATAGGCCATCGAGCGGGAGAGTGCGAGCGAACCTTTGCTTTTCACAGCGGTAATACTCTGGTCCAGCGCCCGTGTCGCGAGTCCGTAATAGACGTTTCCAAAGCCCATCAGCGCCCATGCAAAAACCGCGAGTACGAACGGATCGACTCCCGCCGCGCCAGCAGGCACGACTCGGGCCACGTAGCGGTCCGGAACAAAAACGTTCTCCAGCACAGTGTCGTCGCTGCGGGTCGCACGCATGCCCAGTACATCCCAGGTTTCCTTGATTGTGTAACCTTCGGCTTCGCGCGGCATGAATGCGTGAACGATCTTGGGTTGGGTAGGGTTGCTCGTGTCCATCCCATGTAAACCAAACCTGGTCCAGACCGGCGTCAGGCTGCCAAAGTGCTTCCGGCCGGTGAACCTGTAGCCCCCGTCAACACGTTCTGCTTTCGAGGTCGAGAGCAGAACCGGGACATCGTTGCCGCTTTCGGCATGTCCGGCAGCGAAGATCTCGCCGGCGGACGCCTCGCGCAGGAGCCATTCCAGTGAGACATCTCCGTGGCGCCAAAGATCGGCTGCGACACCGAGCCAATAAAGGTGCATGTTTACGGCAAGGGCAGTCGCGGGCGCGTGATACGCCAGCCGCCGTTGCTCCCGGCATACTTGGGCGAGCGTCAGGCCCGCGCCGCCGAATTCCGATGGAACAGGCAACAGCAGATACTTCGCCGCCCGGAGTTCCTCGAAATCTTCTGCAAAGAAGCGGTTTTCCCGGTCGTAGGAGGAAGCACGCGAAGCAAATCGAGCGAGCATCTCTTCGCTTAGCACGGACTGGACTGGCCGCGGCGAGGATGCACTCGCGTTTTTCGCATCCTGCGATCTGCCATTGACGCTCGAGCGGTCTTGGGAAACGGTTGAGTTAGGAGTTGGGTTCATTTGTTTTCCCCGCTGAAATCTAATTTTCCGCCATTCTATATCGCTGAATGTCCCGACCGGAATTGAAACGGTGATGCGATCAAGCTTCGGTTCTCTGCCAAAACGCTGGCGGAGTCTAGGGAGAGTGAGGCGGCGCGATTCCCTTGTCGGACCCCATCAAGCTCGCGCCGCCAGGTCGAAACAATATTACGGTCGAGCTTCGTAAACTATGTTGAACGGGGTTTCCGTAGCTCGGCGGAAGCGGTTGAAGCCGGCCGAGGTCACGACCTCCCGAATGCGCGCCTCGCCGGCCTGCGCGCCCAGGCACAGGCCGACCTCCTGCGATCGTGAGCAAGGCGTGCACAGCAGCGTCGAGAAGGAATAGTAGACCCGTCCCACGGGATTCAGATTGTCCTTCAACTTGTCATTGGCAAAGGGCTCAACGATCATCCAGGTGCCATCCTTGGCCAGGGACTGTCGGACGTGCGCGGCCGCCCCAATCGGGTCGCCCATGTCATGCAGACAATCGAAGACGGCCACGAAGTCGTAGTCTCTGCCGGGGAACTCTTTGGCCTTGGCGACTTCAAAGGTGACGCGGTCGGCAACCCCGGCACGACGGGCGGACTCGCGTGCCGCCTCAATCGACTTGTCGTGGTAATCGAATCCGAAGAACCGAGACTTGGGGAATGCCTTCGCCATCAGGATGGTAGAGGCCCCCTTCCCGCAGCCGACGTCGGCCACTCGCGCCCCCGCCTCCAGCTTCGCTTTGACATCGCTCAGCGCGGGGATCCATGAGCTGACGAGATTGGCTGCATAGCCGGGACGAAAGAACTTCTCACATCCGTGGAAGACACCGTCTGCGTGTTCATGCCAACCCATCCCGTCGCCAGTGCGGAACGATTCCGCGATGCGCGGAACCGCCGCTAGCGAACCCAGAGCCAGTTCAAAGGCTCCGGGCAGATAGGCGGGACTGTCTTCCGTTGCCAGCGCGAAGGCTTGCTCCTCGCTCAGGCTGAACTTGCCGGTCTTCTCATCGTAGGTGATGTAGCCGCCCGCAGCCTGGGAAGCCAGCCACTCGCGCAAATAGCGCTCATCGGTTTTTGTCTTGGCGGCAAGTTGTGCGGGACTCAAGGGGGTGCCGGCCAGGGCTTTGTAGAGCCCCAGCTTTTCCCCAATGACGACCATGCCGGTATGAACCGCGGCCCCGAGATCAGTCACAAATTGCCCGATGAATGCGTTCAGTTTATCCATGTCAATAGCAGGTGCCTGCGTTGCTGTGCCCATTTGATTTGTCTCCTTTTCTAGAATTGGATTCTCATCCTTTACTGTTGTGATCGACTGCTTCAGTCCAACGAGCCGACCGAGAAGTTGCTATTCCTGGCTAATCCTGCGCCCCTGGTCGCGGTGCGACGCGATGGTTCTAATTCGATAAGCCCCCTCTGCGCCGGACACTCTCTACACTTGTCCTGCGCAAAGGACTGGGATTCATAGTTCGGTCGATGGCCGAGCCTCCACCGACAAACGTTCCTTGACTAGTTCTTTCTCCAAGTCGCCCGTAGGGAGAATATGTGCCGTGCCGTCCAAGGTCACTTCCTGCAGGAACCAGCGATCGCCGGAACGCTGGAATATCAGGCAGGTTCGCCCTTCTCCCGGCCGTGCATCGATGTCGGCCAGGATGGTTGCCGAGCCAATGCCGGGTGAACTCAGAGTGAGGGCGCCATTGTCCGCCCGGATGTGCACGGTGTATTCTGCGGCGGGCCAGCTCTTTCCTGCTGTCACGAACGGGAACGGTACCTTGACCCGTACCACGTTCGCGGCTTGAGCGGTGGCGGAAACCGCCGCCAGCAGTAGCGCTAACCCGAAGAGACTGATTTGATTCGTCATAACCTTTCTCCTTCTTGATGTCGGTCGGTCCGACTATCGCCCCAACTAAGGGGTGGTTTGGCCAACGAATGACTGACACGAAACGTTGGGGTGCCAGTTTACGAATGCGCCCTTAGGATTCTCTTTCCACGCCCAGACATGCAGCGTGTAGAAGGCTGGCAGTCCGAAGCGATTCGGAGATTCGAAGTAGTGGAAGATCTGTCCCATGAGTTGCGGCGACGTGCCCGGATGCTTCTGATCCCACGCGCTGGCGATGACGAGATAGTCAGCGCCGGTCAGTTTCAGGCTTCCGTCTGGCTGCGCCTCGTAGAGCACGATCTGGGGATGATTGACGTCCACGAATCCGTTGCCCACCAAGGTGTCATTCACGTAGTGGAGGCCCATTGCCCCAAAGTCGTCCCCGCTCACGCACCCGAATTCAAGGCGATACCCCTCGTTCTCGGCCACTTCCACATCCTGAAAGCGGTCGGTCGCTTCCCGAACACTCTTGAGAAGGGCGCTCTGCTGGCTCCGCGTCTGCTCGTTTTGCGTTGTCGTCGGGTGCGAGTGAACATCTTGTGCCAGTGCGCGCAGGAAACATACGTTTACGAGAGCGATCGCGACCACCGAATATCGAAATTGTCTCGCGAACTGTCTCGCGTTCTTGGTGACAGTGAGAATTTGCGCTGTATTCACTTGGACTTGTCTCCTTCTTGTAAAATCGACGCTCATCTTCCGCTGCGGCTATTGCTTTATGGCTCTGCCGGGAACGCATTTTGCTAGAATCCGCTCTGTAGAGCCGCTCGTCTTCGCCCTGGGACACTCAAGGATCGCGCAACGGAGTGCTGAGCCTCGTCTTGCAAGTGCAAAGTAACAAGCGTCAGGACCGGAAGTAACGAAACTATGCCAAAGAAACGCCAAAATCAGGATGCACAAGCTGGCTCTAAATGAAGCAGGAGCGCCCTTGTTGAACTATCAATTCGGCGAGTTCACGCTCGACGTCGTACGAGGGTGCGTGTTCAAGGCGGGAGAGGAGATCAAACTTCGGCCGAAGGTCTACGAAACCCTTAAGTATCTGGTAGAACACCCTGGGCGGCTGATCGGCAAGCAGGAGTTGATGCAAGCAGTCTGGCCCGACGCATTCGTCACTGACGATTCTCTAGTGCAATGCACTCTCGAGTTGCGCCGTGCATTGGATGATCGCGGTCAGCAAATGCTCAAGACTGTGCCCCGCCGGGGGTACTTGTTCACTGCGGAGGTGATTCAACGCCCGGCTGGGCCGGATCCTCTTCCGATCACGAATCGTCTTGACCTGTTGGATGGGCGTGCGCTGTCTTCGGAGGAAATTGACCGGGCCGAGATTGCCGGGGCGAAGATTGCCCGAGCGAAGACTGCCGGGAAGCGCCACGATCTGCCCAAACCGCGCACGTCGCTCGTCGGACGAGAACAACAAGTAGCCGAGGCCAGTGAGTTGCTGCTCCGGGGGCACGTTCGGCTGTTGACCCTTACGGGGCCCGGGGGCGCCGGAAAAACGCGGCTGGCGGTTGCCGTAGCCTCTGCGATTGAGGACCGGTTTACGGCTGGGGTTCAATTTGTCAATCTGGCCTCGATTACGGATCCCGGCTTGGTGGCAACCGCGCTGGCGGACGCGCTCGAAACCCAGCAACTCCCCAACCGGACGATCGCGCAACTGATCGGCGATCAACTGCAGAACTCGGGACCATTTCTGCTCCTGCTGGACAACTTCGAACAGGTCCTCCCGGCTGCAACGCTGGTCGCCGACACGTTAGAGGCATGTCCATCTCTCAAGATTCTGGTCACCAGCCGGTCCTGCCTGCGCATTTACGGTGAACAGGAATTCCCGGTAACGCCACTGGCGCAGAGTTACGCTGTCGAGTTGTTTGCGCAGCGCGCCGCGGCCGTGTGGCCCGATTTTGCAATTTCTTCAGAAAATGCAACTGCAGTTCAGGAAATTTGTTTGCGCCTGGATGGATTGCCGTTGGCGATTGAGTTGGCGGCTGCCCGGACCAAGGTGCTGTCGCCCAGCGGCCTTCTGGAAAGGCTGGAATGCCCCCTGCTATTCCTGACCGGGGGTGCGCGTGATCTGCCGGAACGGCAACAAACGCTGCGCAAGACCATTGATTGGAGTCACGGTCTCTTGAATGAGGCCGAGGGGAAATTGTTTCGCCGGTTTTCCGTGTTTGTCGGCGGATGCACATTGGAGGCGGCGGAAGCGGTCTGCAATACAAGTCGTGACCTTGGTATCGATCTCTTCGAAGGACTGTCATCCTTGGTGGACAAGAATCTAGTTCAGCGTGTGGACCGAGCCGAGGCCGAGCCGCGTTTCGCCATGTTGGAGACGATTCGCGAATACGCCCTGGAGCGTCTGGACGAGAGCGGTGAGCAATCGGCTGCGCGGCGGGCACACGCGGCCTACTGTCTGGTCCTCGGGGAAGAGGGAAATCCAGAACTGAACTCCGCCGATCGGGCTCGCTGGCTGGCGCAATGCGACGTTGAGATCGATAACTTCCGCTCCGCTCTCGATTGGTTGGTTCAGACCGTCGATCTGGACTGGGGATTGCGCCTCTGCGTGGCTCTGTTTCGATTCTGGGATATGCGGGAGCACCTGACCGAGGGCCGCGCCCGGCTGGAAACGGTTCTGCGCCTGGCTGGCACTGGGCATTCAAAAGACAGGGCCAGGGTGTCGCTTTTTCTCGGCGCTCTAGCAACGGCTCAGGGCGATTACCTGGCTGCCGAAGAAGTTATAAAACAGAGCCTCTGTCTCTACGAAGAATTGGGTGATGAGTCGGGCATCGCCGCGTCCTTGAATGCGTTAGCGGTATCGGCGAGGGATCGGGGGGACTATGCGGCGGCCCAGAGTAATTTCGAGCGAAGCCTCGCGTGCTGGCGAATGCTGTCGGACCGGTCGGCAATCGCGCGCTGTCTTCACAATCTTGCCAATGTGGTCAAGGTGCGCGGCGACTATCCACGCGCGCGATGGGCGCTGGGTGAGGCGGCGAACATTTTTGAGGAACTCGGCGACCGCAGCGGTGCCGCCTGGTCTATCAATCAGCAAGGCGACATAGCGCGCGAACAAGGCGATGTGGCGGCCGCTCGAGGCTTGTATCAACGGGCGCTTTCGGCCTTCCGGGAAGCCGGAGACCCGTGGGGCGCGGCACGGTCTCTAACCGATTTGGCTCACATCGACTGTGAGCAAGCAGACCATTTGGCGGCACGCGCAGCGTGCAGCGAAGCGCTGGAAATCTTCGCGGAGTTGGGGCACCGGCGTGGCATGGCGCGGGCTCTGGAAGGCTTCGCTTGTCTGGCCCTGGCTCAAGGCCAGGCCGAACGTGCGCTGAAGCTAGCCGCTGCCGCAGCGCGCTTGCGCCAGTTGATCAGCGCTCCTCTCCACCAGGCAGAACAAGCCAAGCTCGATCAAACGCTGCTCCCCGCCTGGAAGTCGGTCAGTGAGGTAGAAGGGAAGTTCGCGTGGGCCGAAGGGTCTGGAATGAGCCTGGAAGAAGCGATCCAATATTCTCTGCAGGACCCGGAGTCGGCTATTTCAGATTCGCAGGGTCAATGAGGCGGCGGACGGCGGACACGCGATCGGCAGGAATGCCGGTCCTGCGGGCGTGCTCCCGAATGCTGTCCTCGTCTGGCGCCAGATAGACACAATAGACCTTGTCCTCGGTGACGTAACTGTGGAGCCACTGAATCTGCGGCCCCATTTCCTTCAGCGTCTGCAAGGAACGAAGTGATATCTCCCGGATCTGGGTTTCTGACAGTGCTCCGGCACCAGGAATCTCGCGTTCGATCACGAATTGCGGCATAACCTGAAAAGTCTAACATCAATGCCAACGTCACCGCATTTCCAGCGAAACCACATCGCCGTCGGTTGAACCGCGGGGCTTGTAGTTGACCGTGACCTGGAGGTCTTTCCAATCGCAGGAGAAATCGTCGGCGCCGATCAGGAGAAGAGACTTGTAATCGGCCGCGCGCAGCTTCAATTTCGCGCCTTCGCCGCTGACCGTCAGGATGGCGGCTGGGGCATGGGAGCAGTCCACTGCCACCAGGCGTCCTTTCAGGAATTTCGTGGGACGCTTGTCATCCGGGCCGCCGGATTGCGCCGCCTTCTCGTCGTCGGCCCGCCTGGCAGCGTCTTCCTCGAGCACATCGAAGGGTGATTTTTGCGGGGCGAGCTTGGTTTGTGCCGGCATCGAACCTGCGACGCCGTATTTGCGCTCCGTTCCGGACCGCTCCTGTAGTTCGCGGGCAAGCGCGGCGATTTGAGGATTGGCGCTGGCTTTCAGCCGATCGAGCAGGGCGTCCGCCGCTTCCCATTTCTTGCCGGCCACATAAATCTGGGCCAGGTGATAGACATAGCGATCGTCGCGCGGACTCAGATTCATGGCGGCGCGCTCGGACTGCATGGCGGCGCTCGGGCCTCCGCCGGCGTTGCGAGCGACGGCCAACAGATCGTAGGCGTCAGCGAGTTCGGGATACCACTCCAGCACGGCCCTCAGGTCGAGCATCATGTTGGCTAGGCCCTGCATGTCGGTATGCTTGGCCTGCGCGGTGCGGTACTTCAAAACTGAAAGGTAATAGCGGACCCACATGTCGCGCGGATTCAGTTCGGCGGCATCTCCCAGTTCGGTGGCGGCCTCTTCGAATTCGCCGTGCTGGATGTGGTCCCAGGCCAGAAAACGATGGGCGAGAGCGTTGCCGATCGCATTGCTGGGAAGCTGGTCGGGATCTTCGCTGTTCTTGCTCTTCTTCTCTTGTTTGGATTCGGAAGCCTTGTCGGCCGCGGTGGGAACCGTGGCCAAGGCGTGCAGCTCCTGCAGTCCGAGGTCGCGGCGTTCGGGAATACGGATTGCAATCGCAGCATAGAAAGCGCGCTCATCGGAGTCGCGCAGAGGCTTGGAGGTCACCGTAGAATCGTCAGGACCCACGGGCACCGGGAAGCGGTGAGTCTGTCCGGCACCGGGAGCGGTCGCGGGATAAGCAGCATTTGAATCGGTCTGCCGTGCGGCATCGAGCGCAATGAGGAGGCCGGCCTGGGAGTGAAAATAATCCTTCACCGCTTTCTCCAGTTGCGCGGAACTCATGCCGTAGGCTTTCTGAATGGCATCTTCCACGGGGACATGCTCGTTCAAGACTAGGTTGAAGTAGGCACCGGTTTCCGGCAGCTTTTTCTCGTGGAGCAGGTAATGCATCACGATCCAGGATTCCGCATAGTAGAGCGTGTGGTGCGTGCCCTGGTTGCGGGTTGAGGTGTCGTGCTTCATGGTGAACAGGTCGGGGAGAGGCAACCAGACCTGGGCGCCGAGTAGTTCCGTGAGCGACTTGAGTGGATGCGTGTCGCGCTGGTTGCCGATCAGATCCTGGGTAGCCGAGGGCAGGAGCTCTGGGTCGCCGCCGAGTTCGACCTGTTTGTTGTCGAGGCGAATGGAACTGAAATATTCAGCGAGTCCCTCGTCGAACCATCCCTGGGCGGGGGGATAGTTGAAGTTCAACAGCATTTCGGCAAAGTCGTGAGCGACGGCGCGCCAGGATTCTTCTTCGAACAAGTTCAGGACGATGAAGTCCTGATCCTCGCCGGGAAGAAGGAATCCGGGGACATCGATGGGCTGGCCCTGACGCAAGGGTGCGACCTGGTAGTAGGACTTGTCATTCTTGAAAGCGAGGATGGTCACCGGGACCGATTGGTTGAGGCGCTCCTTGCTGAGCAGCGTGGCGAAGACGGCCCGCATCTGCTCGAAGCGCAGGGCGACCTCGCGGCCCTTCTTGTCGCCCGCATCGGTGATTACGGTGAAGTGGGTGGAGTGGATTTCGAGCCAGGGGGGCTCGGCGGCGGGGGCGCTTGAGCACAGGAATAGCCCGCACAATGCGGGTAGGAGGCACATCGAAATGGTGCGGGTGCGGGGCATGCGGGAGAGGGGATGCTCTTCAAGGAAATGCTACCACGGTTCAGGAGGCGCTTTCGCCCGCGCGGAAGTTCTGCAGACAGGTAGTGGGTGATCACGATGGGAACACCTCCGCTGGTGGGCGCCTTCTCGAGTTTCCCCTGCCGAAAAAAAGCAATCCATTCCCCATTCGGCGAGAAGAACGGGAAAGCCGCTCCTTCCGACTCGGGGATGGCTACAGGCTCAAATTTGTCGAAGCGGCGCGTGAAAAGGCGAGAAACGCCATTTTCGATGGCAATATATCCCAGGCTCTTTCCGTCCGGCGATACTACGACCGCCTGACCCGTATTCACGCCGAGTTCCTGCCGCGAAGGTAAAGTGATGCTAAACCGCGTCATTCCACCAGATGAAGTCGCGGAACGATTCCTCAATTCCCGCGCAAGAAAGAGAACGGCAGCGAGCAGCGCCAGAACGCCTGCCATCGCGATCCATGCGGCTGGCGATGATTTCTTCCCACGTGCCGTCTGCGCACTGGCTACCTGCGCCAGCGACATCAGTTGCAGTTTCACGTCGTGAGCGCTTTGAAAACGCTCGTCCGGTTCTTTCGCCATGCACGTCCGGATCGTGGAGTCCAATACAGGCAGGCTGGCATCCGGATTCTCGACTATGATCGGTGCCGGATCCTTCTGCAGGATCGCCGACGCAATGTGAAGATGGGTCTTCCCCTCAAATGCGCGGCGCCTCGTGACCGCTTCGTACAGCACCGAACCGAGCGCAAATATATCGCTGCGGGCATCCGCATCCTTGCCCTCAATTTGCTCAGGTGCCATGTACTGAATAGTGCCGATTAACGTTCCCGCGCTGCTCAAAGGCGAAGAGGGGCTTTGCAGCGTGGCCGTCGCAAGCTCTGCCAGCGAAGGCCCGGCGCCGGCGCCCGCGCCTGCCACATTCGGCTTGGCCAATCCAAAACCCATCAGCTTGGCGCCGTTCGCCGTCAGCATGATGTTTGACGGCTTCAGATCGCGATGAATCACGCCCAGGCGGTGTGCCTTCGCCAGCGCGTCGGCTACCTCGGTGCCCAGTTTCACCACCGCACGCACCGGCAGAGGACCCCTCTGTAGCCGGGCAGAGAGAGTCTCACCTTCGAGCAACTCCATCACCAGAAATTCCACGTCGCCGTCTTTGCCGACGTCATACAGAGAGCAGATGTGGGGATGCGACAGGGAAGACAGCGTCCGCGCCTCCCGGTCGAAGCGCATCTTCAATTCGGGAGTGCACGCCAACTGGGAATGGAGAATCTTGACCGCGACGAACCGATCCAGCCGCGTGTCCCGCGCCCGCTAAACTTCCCCCATCCCCCCCGCCCCCAGAGCGGATCGGATCTCATACGGCCCGAGTTTCGTGCCGGAGGTGAGCGCCCTTGGTGGGCGCCATTATAGTCTGCGGAAGACACCTCGGCGGCGGATTCGATGATTCGGTACGGTTGGGTGGCTACTCGGAAGTTACGCTCAGAAACCCGCCGCGAGGGTCAACCTCCAGTCCCTCCTGCTGAGTGAACGCTTAAGGTGGGGCCCGCCTCCACCTGCGAGGGCAAGATGCCCTCGCGACAGCCGGCAAGAATGCTGGCGCACTACGAAGGAAGTTGAAGCCGTTATAATTTCACATTCATGCTAACGGGCCCCGGAAATCGGATACTGGCTCTTTCCCTCACTGCGGTTGTACTCGCGGGCACAACTGCGGCGGCCGCTTCTGCCGTATCGTGGAACGGCGTGCTGAGTGACGGCTCGGGCAAGCCCCTGGCGTCGGCAATCGTCAAGCTACATTCCTCTTCTCATGACTACACCGCCACCACTGCCGCGAACGGCAAATTCACATTTGCGGACATTGCCGGGGGCACCTACGAAGTGGCCGTGAAAGTCGCCGACAAGGAGTGGAAGGCGGCGGCTCCCTGGGTGGTCACGGACGGCACCGTCCTGACTACGGCTTTGCAGTTGGCTCCGGTGGGGCAGGAGGTCCGCCTGGTTGCCGCCAGTGCAGAGACTTCGGCGCAAGCCAGCGGAGGCGAGCATCTTTCCAGCGCCGAGGTTTCGAGTCTTCCGCTCAATGCACGCGACTTCAGCAAACTGCTGTTGCTGGCGGCGGGCACGATGACCGACGCCAATGGCGCCGCTAATTTTACGCAGCAGTTCGCGGTGAACGGGCAGCGTGGTTCGGCCACCGTGTTTGCCATGGATGGTTTCGACACGACTGACCCGGAGCTAGGCGGGGCAACGTTCTCCAACTTTAATGTGGATGCGATTCAGGAAGTACAAGCCAACTCGGGAGTGATGGCGGCCGAGATCGGACACGGGGCTGCGAGTTTTACGAATGTGGTGACCAAGTCTGGAACCAACCAGGTGCACGGGAGCTTGTTCGAGTTCGTCCGCAATGCAGCCTTCGACGCGCGCAATTACTTCGATTACAAAGATCCAACCGGGAACCGGCGCATCCCTCCATTTGTGCGCAACGAATTTGGATTCACCAACGGTGGCCCGGTCGTGATTCCGGGAATCTACGATGGCCGCAATCGCACGTTTTATTTTGGCGAGTACCAGGGTTTTCGCCAGGTGCTGGGAACTACGCAAGTGATTCCTGTGCCCACGGCGCCTGAGCGGCAGGGAATCGACACGCAGACATTTCCTGGGGACACGCTGATGGTTCCGGTGAACGCGGCGGTTCTGCCCATCCTCAATCAGTATCCGTTGCCGAACCAACCTTCGGGCGCCTTCGGCGATCGCACCTATGCCACGTCGTCGAAGATCAACACGCGAACGGACCAGTTTTCCGTGCGCGTTGACCAGCTGATCTCGAACAAGGCGACGCTGTTGACACGGTTCAGCTTGAACCAGGTAACCGGGCCGCTGACCAATCCCGATCAGACAGCGATCGATCCCAGTTTCGGGGTGCAGTTCTTTGATCACCAGCGCAACGCGGGCGTGAAGTATACGCGGACCATTACGCCGCATCTGATTTCTGACACGTCGTTCGGTTACATCCGCAGCACCCCGTTCTTTCCGGCAACGAACCACACGCAGCCGGGGATAGGGTTCGGGGACGGATTGTTTCAGGGCTTCAACACACCTGCCGGATCGATTTTTGGATCGTATGGGAATCTTTATCAGCTCAAAGAAGACATGGCTTGGGTGCGCGGCGCGCATGCCTTCAAGTGGGGAGTGGAGATCCGGGTTAACCGCGATTCCACAATCTTTGGAACGAGTCCGAACGGAGCGTACTTATTTGGCGGAGGCACAGCCTATTCACCGGTGGATATTCCTTCGGCGAGCGGCACGCACAACATCAGCAAGGGAGATCCACTGCCCGACTCGCTGACAGGACTGCTGACCGCTACGCCTTTTTCCTACGACGTTACAGCGCCGGCCAGCATCACGCCGGTGGGCGACAAGTTCGATGAAGCGGGCGTCCGTCGCGAGGCATACAACTTTTATTTTCAGGATGCCTGGAAAGCCACTCCGCAACTCACCGTCAACTACGGATTGCGTTACGAGGTGAACACCCGGATTCACGAGGCAACCAAGCGTACGTCGCTTCCAGTATTCCTGGGAGCGGATGGAAAACCTGCATCCTACGGGGATCGCACTGCTACGCAGATCATGCTGATCAACCCGCAGCCTCCATATAACCAGGATTGGAACGGATGGGGACCACGACTGGGACTGGATTACGCGGCGGGAAAGCACACGGTGCTGCACGCCGGAGGGGCGATCAATACGCTCCTGCCTAATTTGTGGCAGGATAATTTTCTGACCGCGGGAATTCCCTTCGTGTTCTCTCCCTACATCACTGCGTTGCCGGGAATTGCCGTTCCCTTTCAAAACACGTATGTGCCGGAGAATTTGCCGACGGCATACAACGTTCAGGGGCAACCCATCTTCGCAACCGGGAAAAGTCAGGATGTTCCGGCGAATACCGAGATGGATATGCCGCGCTTCCAGACCGATCTGGCCGCCAACACGCCGGGCAATCAGGTGCAGTTGCTGACCATCACTGGTATCGCCAGGAATTTTGGCAATGGCTACATTGGCAGCTGGACGGCGGGCATCGATCACGACTTCCACGACGTGAAGGTGAACGTCTCATACGTCGCTACCGCCGGAATTCACTTGGCGAGAGTTTATTCCCCGAACAGTTATGGGGGAGCGGACCCCGCTCACGCGCCGTTCACCGACTTCAACTCAGCGGGGCAGGCTACCGGAGGTTATGGACAAGAACTCCTGATCACCAGCGGTTCGCATTCCACTTATCACTCGTTGCAGGCCAGCCTGACCAAAAACTCGGCTCGGGCGGGACTGGGACTGCAGGCCAGCTATACGTATTCCAAGTCGATTGACGATACCAGCGCGGTGTTGGGTGGGCTGTTCGGCGCCGCGGGGACGGTCCTGCAGACGCTGCCCCAGGATCCGTGGAATCCTTCGGCTGAGAAAGGTCCATCCACGTTCGATGTGACCCATGTGTTTTCCGCCAGCGTGATCCAGTTGTTGCCGTTGGACCGGGTTGGCTTTCTGCAGTGGCTGGGAAAAGCGTTCACCAAGGGCTGGCAGTTTCTGAATATCACGACGCTGACCACGGGGTCGCCGTTCAGCGTGTATTCAGGGATCCAGCAGACAGGCGCAGGCGCGGGCGGTACTGACCGGCCGGATCTGGTTTCGATGCCGCATTTTTCGACGAGCCGGACGGTACGGGACGACTACTTCGGACTGGGCGCGAATAACGCGTCCTTCTTTAGTATTCCCATTAACGTTCCCGGCGGGACGGGGCCGAATCAAGGACGTTTTGGCACGCTCGGGCGCGACACCTTTCGCGGCCCCGGGTTCCACGACTTCGACATTGCGCTGATCAAAGACACTCCCTTTGGGCATCGAGGGGGCGGGGAATTCGGAACGGTGGAATTCCGCGCAGAATTCTTCAACGTATTTAACATCGTGAATTTCAGCCTGCCATCGAATATTTTGCGCGGGAGCGGATTTGGCATCATCAGCAAGACGGCGGGCAGTTCGCGGCAGATTCAGTTTTCGCTCAAAGTGATTTATTGATGTTTGAGTCTTCGGTGGCAGCGCTGACCGCGGCCTCGGTGACCGCCGAGTTTACTGCAGCTTTGCGAACTCAGCCTTGGCGTCATTCAGAATGGGAACGTCGGGGTCGGCATCCTTCCAGAGATTGAGAAAGTCCTGATAGGCAACACGCGCTCTGGCTTTGTCTCCCTCGTGCGCATAGGTGCGCCCCAACTGCAAATGTGCCAACGCACCAAACGGAAAGTTCATGAGACATCCGGGGTGAACCAGGAACTTTTGGAACTCGGTGGCCGCTTTGTCGCCTTGACCGAGACGCAAGTAAGCTTCGCCACGGAGATAGACGGGATAGAGGGTGCCCGGCCCCAACGGAGAGGGTCCACCCAACTCGTAGACGGCGGCGGGCTGAAGTATCTCGATCGCTTTGGCAGGGCGGTTCTGATCCAGCTCGGCGGCGGCACGAATCGTCGGCAGCCAGTAAAAGTTCAGCATCGTATTCGACGGGTTAGCCCTGGCTAGTTCGTCGGAAAGGCTCTGCGCCCGTTGGACAAAGCCGGCCCGAGCCAGGGCCAGCGCAGCCAGAGTATTTACATCTCTAGAAGATGCGAGTCTAAGCGCCGAATCTACGGTTTCCAGAGCACGAGCGGAATTTCCGAACTCGGCCTCGCGGAGGGCCGCATTGCCCAGGTAAATGGCCGCAGTCTCGTTCTCGTCTTTGCGGCGAGCAGCTTCCGCGGCGCGCTGGGAAAAGGCCCAGGCCTCTCCTCGGCGGCCTGAATAGGCCGCGGTGTCCGATTGCAAGTTGAAGAAGTCATCCTCCACGTCAGGGTTTGCGGCGGCCCAGGTCAGGTCCTGCTGGATGCCGCGCGAATTTCCCTCGAGAAAGTCGATGATGTACAGGTAGTGGTATCCGTTGCTGGGTTCTAGCTTGCGCTCTTGGCTTCGTTGAATGGCCAGCCTCGCCTCTTGCAAGCGGTTCAGGTTAATGTATGCACTTACCAGGTTTCCATAGTTATAAAAGCCATTTTGAGTTAGCCTTTCTTCCTCGCGCAGCGCCTCCAACGCCTGCTCGTACAGTCCACGAAAGAGGCAGCTGTTACCCAGACCATCCCAGGGATAAGAGTCTTGCGGGTAGGTTAGCGCCCAGAGGTGGTACACCTCGTCGGACTTCAGCAGGTCGCCTTTGACCGAATAATTATAGTCAGCAGCGATGTAGAAGCCTTCTTTAGTGCTCGCCCGGTCGCGAAGCGAAAAGGCAGTTTCATAGGCTTGGTTCGCTCGAGTTGTCTCACCCAGGTTGTTGTAGCGAGTTCCCAACTGGCGATACGCCATGGCGAACTTGGGATCGAGTTCGACGGCTTGCCGAAAAAACGGAATCGCGGCTAAGTCACCCTTCGCATCGCGGGTGTTCATCCCGAGGGTATAGGCTCTCAGTGCGTCCAGCGAGGATGTAGTAACGTCTTCCAATGGCACGTCATATTTCTGAACCGAGCCAAGCGATTCACCCAGGCGCGCGCGCAGCCTGGTCGCGGCATCGCCCAGCGCTTTGAGAACCTGCTCCTTACCATTGGCCGTCACCTGTTCCTCCGCCAAAGGATCTCCGTTACGGCAGTTGACCGCTCTTAACCCAAGCACATACTGGGTGCCCAAATTGGAGATGGAACCCTCAATCATCGCGGCGCCAGCGATCCGCATGCAAACCTCGCTGGCCAGTTTGGACGTCAGTCGTGCTTCCTTGGGCTGAGCCATCAAGGAAAGTGTCTGGGCGACGCGTTCGTCGGAGAGCATGTTCAGGAACGGCGACTGCTCCAGTTGTGCGGAAAGTCCCTGCCGCAGCGTTCCGTCAAACACGGGATCACCCGTCTTGTTGTCGAAATCGGAGAGAACAATTGTGTCCTTGTCGGTCAGCCGCTGGCCTCGATGCGACCGATCGTAAAGTCCGCCAGCGAAGGCCGCGCACAAGATTGCTGCGCCGACATAGGCGAGCTTCGCTCGACCGCGGCGGCCGAGAGCGGCCGTACCCGCAGGGTCGTTGGCGATCGCCGCGGAGGACGCATGGGAGTCCGTGTCGCGTCGCAGTCGCTTCAGGTCAGCTCGAAGCTCGGCAGCGGACTGACAGCGAACCTCGCGGTCTTTCTCCAACGCTTTGTTAATGATCTCTTCCAGCTTCGGCGGGGTGTCGGGGTTGATTCGAACGGGCGCTACAGGGGCGCGATTCAATATGGATTCAAACATCACTCCGGTCGTATCACCGCGAAACGGAAGTCTGCCGGTGCACATTTCGTACAGGACCGCCCCGAAGGAGAACAGATCGGTTCGGGCATCGAGCTCCTTGCCCCGCACCTGCTCGGGCGACATATAAGAGACGGTGCCGACGGCGCTGCCGGGACTGGTGAGGTGCTCCTCGGAGTCGATGGTGGGGGCGCTCAGGGCGACTGTCTCCGGCTTCAGGGACACCTTAGCCAGACCGAAGTCGAGAATCTTGGCGTGTCCGCGCTGAGTGACGAAGATGTTGGCGGGCTTAATGTCGCGATGGATGATTCCTTTGGCGTGTGCCGCATCGAGGGCATCGGCGATCTGGATTCCCAGATCGAGCACGGTCTCAATCTCCATCGCCTTGCCCGCGATCCGGTGCCTGAGCGTCTGGCCCTCGAGGAGCTCCATCGCGATGAAGACCCGGCCATCGGCCTCATCAATTTCATAAATCGTGCAGATATTGGGATGATTCAGAAAAGACGCAGCCCTAGCCTCGCGCTGGAAACGGCTGAGGGCTTGGGTGTTGTTGGCTAGTTCGTCGGGCAGAAACTTCAGTGCCACTTTACGGCCGAGTTTCGTATCCTCAGCCTCGTAGACCACACCCATACCGCCGCCGCCGAGTTTCTCGACGATGCGATAGTGCGAGATGGTGCGCCCGATCATCGGCGCAAATCTTACGTGTCGGGGATAGGCAAGTCAATGCAGGCGGGGGGAGGGCATCGTCAGCAAAACCGCGGGGAGTTCGCGGCAGATTCAGTTTTCGTTGAAGGTAATTTTATTGAACCCCCTGATTTCACCACAGGGGACACAGAGGAACACGGAGGAAGAGCTTCCTCCGTGCGACTCTGTGTCCCCTGTGGTTCTGGAACTTGGATATCAGTCACGGCGAATATTCGCCATGACCAGGCTGTGAGTGTGCTTGCCAGTTTTGGTTAACGATCACGCCAGGAATCGCAATCGCCCGCACATCTGTTCATTGTTTATGTGCCAGCGATTCCTTTGTTCTGCAGGATCCGGACCACGACCCGACGGTTCTCGGCTTGACCCTCCACGGTTGCGTCAGGAGCTACCTGCGTGCTGGTGCCCATGGCGCCAGGGGCCAGAACGTTGGTGAGTGGAATGTTTCCCTGCTGTTCCAGAAATTCGAGCACGTGATCGGCGCGCTCCCCGCTGAGCCGTTGGTTCAGGGCAGCGCTGCCCACCTTCGATGCATATCCCTGCACCTGAATGATGAAGGCAGTAATACCCTTGGCTTGCTGCGCCAGTTGCAGGAGCTGGGGTTTGTACTTGGCTTCAATCTCGGTGCTGCCGTTGGCGAAGTAAACGGTCACCTCATTCAAGATGTTGTAATCCGCCAGTTCACCGAAGCGCTTGTTGTCGGCGGCGATGGCGGCTTTGTTGGCGGCGATGGCCGCCTGGTTGGCGGCGGTCTGCTGCTGCTCGGCCTGGAGCTGTTGCTGTTGCTGCTGAAGTGCCTGCTTCTGGGCCTGAATCTGTTGCTCGCTTTGCTGGATCTGTTGCTGGTTTGCCTGAACCTGCTGCTCGGTCGGGTTTAAGCCAGCCTGAATATCTTCGGCATTCTTGAGGTCGTCGCCTTTGAACTTGACGGTGTCCGCCACCAGTTGGTTCTGGGCGTTGTAGGATCCTTGCACCTGGACCGGGAGGCCTGGAATCAGGGCGGTCACGCCCATCTCTTTTTTACGAGCTTTCAACATTCCTTCCACTTCGTCCACCTCGGTGGAAGGCGTGAGGACCACGACCACATTACCACCACCTTGAGTCCGCAGCGTCATGGTGGCGCCGCTTCTGCCGTTGATCACACCCTGCACGTTTTGCGCCGCCGCCGCGGCGCAGATCAGGGTAAGAACCGCCAGATACGGGGTCGCAGTGAATAGGATTCTTCCAATCTTCGTGTTTTTCATGATCTCTTACTCCTCATTATCGTTAGGGTTCAGGATGTACAGACGCCCACGCACAATTTGTCTACCGCATTCTTTACCACTGGAGGACTGGGTCGCCTACTGTCAGAAATCACAGCCGGACAGATCCGCCCTGGTTTTCCACAGGGTGCTTCGGGGGGCAGTTAGGAAGAGATTCGTGCTGGGTGCGACTCTGTGTCTCCAGTGGTGTTTGCACTCTGGGCGCCTCTTGCCGAGGGGAACTTTCGCGGAAGGGCGTGCGTAGTGACAGAAGGGGAGGTGTGCCCATGCTGATTGCGCGGTTTTTGGGGTTCTTACTGGCGGCCTCGGTCTCGGTCGCACAAAGTGCCCCGCCGGAACAGGCGAAAGAACCAGAGCCGGCAAACACGCCGCTGACGGCCGACGCCATCATGCTCCGCGTTGCCGCAAACCAGGACCGCAGCGAGGAACTGCGCAAGCAATACGTCTACCGTCAGCATACCCACATTCTCACGCGTAAACCCAAGGGCAGGCTGCTGCGCGAAGAGACGGCCGACTATGACGTGCTTCCGACGCCCGATGGGAGTCAAAAAGAACTCAAGCTACTTACGGGCCGCTACTGGAACAAGGGCGCGTACGAGACGTTTCAGGGCGAGCCGGTTCCCGAGGCGGGGAGTCTCGACGGCAATTTGATCCACGACTTCCGCGAGGATTTGTCCAATGAGAAGACCAAAGACGGCTTGGCCAAGAACCTGTTTCCCCTGACCACGGAGGAGCAGAAGGACTATGAATTCAAACTACTGGGGCAGGAGTTGCTAGGGGGGCGCACCGTCTACCACATCCGATTTCAGCCCAAGGATAAGAACGACATTTCATGGGCGGGAGAGGCGTACATCGACGCGGCGGAGTTTCAGCCAGTGCGAGTGTTCACGAAACTGTCGCGCCGCATTCCCTTTGCGGTGCGGACATTTCTGGGAACCGATCTGCCGGGGGTCGGCTTTAACGTGGTGTATAAGCGGCAGGAGGACGGTGTCTGGTTTCCCGCCACATTTGGGACGGAGTTCCGGATTCACGTGCTGTTCTTTATCAACCGGGAGGTCGCAGTATCGCTGCAAAACTCCGGGTTTGAGCGGACCCATGTGGAGAGCAAGATGAAGGTGGTGGGGCCGGTGGAATGAACGTGAAGGGTGACCATCATCCTCAGTTATTGGTCGCCTGAACGGCGGAGTATCTGTACTTCCATCGGGCGCAGGTTGACGCGAACCACGTGGAGCGGGCCTTGTCCGGTTGAGCCGTCAACCTCCTGCACTGTTGCGGCTCCTTGAGGAACGACGCGAACTGGCTGTGGGGCAAGAGGCGCTGCCGGATTGCTATATAAAACGGTGAAGACGTCACCTACCGCACTGAGCAAAAGTTCTACGATGACGTCGAGTTGCTGCGGCTGCGCGGGGTTCGTGTTTGCGGCGACGACAACCTCCTGATCGTTCAGAATCCGCGAGAACGCAATCACTCCCTGAGGGAATCCTGAGACTCCGAAGCTATTGCCATCGCCCGAGAGCGGACGAAAATAAAATCTTCCGTAACGCAGTGCTGACTGTTGCGCACGTATCGCGGCAATCTGCTGGATGTGGTGGTAGAAGTCGCTCTGCTCATCAAAACCGGGGCCTCCCCAAAGCGCCTCGCGCACTGCGGGATCACTGCCGGCGCCGTGCAATCCCTGCTCGGTGCCGTAGTAAAGACAGGGAATTCCCGGCAGAGCGTACAAGCAGGCCAGTCCCAGCGTTACCTGATCGTCAAACTGCGTGGGGTTGGCGGGATCGACGTAGCGGATGCGCTGTTTGACGTCGTGATTGTCGAGAAAAGTGACAAAGTAACGAGTAGCGTCGCCATGAGAACTGAGCACATCGGCTTCGACGTTTTTTCGGTTCTGATACATGCCAACGACGGCGCTCGGCGGAGCAAATCCTTTTACCACAGGCTTGAGATTGTTGAACAAGGGATAGTCGAGCGCGGCGTCGACGCCAACCAGGTCGCTGTTGTCGCTGGTGTTTCGTCCGATGAAGGTCGCGATGTCCTGCTCGGCATTGGCGTCGAAGACTTCTCCGAAGGCGAAGAAATTCCTTTTGCCGATGCTCAGGGCAAACTCGCGCATGGAGTTCCCGAAGAGGCGTGGCAAGTCTCCCTTCAAATAGCGAAGCGTATCAATGCGGAAACCGTCGATATCGAAACGGGCAATCACGTACTGGTAGGCACGAATTAGAAAGCGCTGCAGATCAGGGTCGGCTGTCATCATCTGCTTCAGAACGCTGAAATCGCCGACGGTGTCGTCACCGTTGCCGTCTGGAGTGCCCTGCCGCCGGAAGAACTGATTTCGCTGCAGTTCCGATGGCCACACCCCCGCATCCAGTGATGGATCGGGAATGGTCGCGACGTCGGGAAAGTCCGGGCGCGCGGCGCCGCTTTGATCGCGCCACTGAAGCGGTTGCGGTGACCCGTGAAAGCTGGCCAGTGCCCCCTGATTGTTGATACAGAACCGATCTGCCGGATCACATTGATAGGCAAATGCGTTGCCTGTGTGGTTCAGCACAATGTCGAAGATGACGAGTAGGTCCTGCTGGTGCGCCGCATCCACGAGCGCGCGGAGTTCGTTGTCGGCTGCGGCGGGATTGTGGGCGAAACGCGGTTCTGCGCCGATAAAGTTGTGGATGCCGTAGCCGTGATAGGTATTGGGATCGAAAGAGAAGTTCTTGAGAACCGGACTGAGCCACACAGCTCCAGCGCCGAGTCGCTTTATGTAGGAGAGCTGTTGCTGCACGCCAGAGAATTTTCCACCCTGGAATCCGAAATAGTTGGGATCATCGAAGGGCTGATGGGAGGGAATCGCGGAGGGGTTATTAAAACGATCGAGCATCAAGAAATAAATCCAGCGATCGCGCCAGTCTTCCGGAGAAGGAAACGGAGCGGCGGCGGGATTGGGCGGATTGACGGCTTGGTCGAGGACAGCCTGGAAATCTGCGGCGAACAGCGAGGTTGGCACAAAGCACCTCCCGGAGGGTTGCGATGAGGAAGGTTTCTGAAGGGGCCCAGCGCATACTAACTCAGACCAGCCTGGCTGCACAGGGGAAGGCTTAACATCCGGAAATTGGAACCGATAGGGAGGTCGAGCTTCGCTCGACGGACAGCCGAGGGCGGCTGTCCCCACAGGGGCGCTAGTCGCCGCTGGCGTGGTTCTGGGTGGGGACCAGGACTAGGCGCGGGCGGGCCGGTTCGGGCTGCGCGGCGCGGCCGAAAGTGTGAAGGATGCCGATGACGGCGACATAGGCGGCGAAAACACCGATGCCAACCGACGCGATAACCGTCAAGAAGAGGATGAGGGGCATGAGCAACGAAATCACGATCGGCCAACCTTAAAGAATCCCAGAGTCTGTTGCCTCGGCTCTTCCATCTCTAGTGTGTTAGCGCGAATCTTCAATCTAACCGCGTTGACGCTCCGCGCTGTTAACGACTAAGATACGGAGTAGAGCTGTGCATTCCTACTTTCGATCAATTCTGGTCACCTGTCGACGTTACGGAAGGGACATCACCCCCGGCACATGATGGCGATTACCAAGATCTCGGTCCGGGGCGCCCGGCAGCACAATCTCAAGAACATCGATGTTGAGATTCCGCGTAACACCCTGACGGTGGTTACCGGGCTGAGCGGTTCCGGCAAGTCCTCGCTCGCCTTCGACACGATTTACGCTGAGGGGCAGCGCCGCTACGTGGAGACTCTGTCGGCCTATGCGCGGCAGTTCCTGGACCAGATGGAACGTCCCGATGTTGATGCAATTGATGGACTTAGCCCGTCCATCTCGATCGAGCAGAAGACCACCAGCCGCAGTCCGCGCTCGACCGTGGGGACGATCACCGAGATCTACGACTATCTTCGCCTGTTGTTCGCTTCCATCGGGGTGCCACATTGTCCCAAGTGCGGACGGGCCATCAGTCGCCAGTCCGCCGACCAGATCGTCCAGCGCGTGATGGCCCTCTCGCCCGAAGACCGGGTCATGGTGATGGCCCCGATCGTGCGCGGGCGTAAGGGCGAATTCAAGAAGGAGATGGAGACGCTCCTCAAACACGGCTATACCCGCGCTCGCATCGACGGGGAGCTAGTCAGTCTGGATGACGAAACCGTAATCAATCTCGACAAGCGGAAGAATCACACGATCGAAGTCGTGATCGACCGCCTGCTGGTGAAGCCGGGGATCGAGCACCGTCTGGAAATGTCGGTGGGCCTGGCGATGAAACTGGCGGGCGGCCTGGTGCAGGTCGCTGTGGTCGGCGGCGACGAACAACTTTATTCGGAGAAACTGGCGTGCCCGGATTGCGGAATCAGCGTGCCGCAATTGGAGCCACGGTCGTTTTCGTTCAACAGCTTGTATGGAGCGTGTCCGGAATGTCACGGGCTGGGCAGCAAGTACGATTTCGATCCGGCAAAAATTATTAACGATTGGTCGAAGCCTTTGCTCGATGGCGGGTTGGGGCCGGGATCGGCTTCGCAGAACTTAATTCATCAGGTGCAGATTGCCGCGGCGGCACATGGAATCGATTTAAATACGCCGTTCGAGAAGCTGCCCGAGAAATCGCAGAACTTGCTTCTCTACGGAGAGTCTTCTGAGGGTAAGACGAAAAGCAAAACCGGATTCCGCGGAATTCTGGCTTATCTGAAGAGGAATCTGGAAGATTCGAGTTCGGAC
>JBARBI010000180.1:0-3745 GCA_049792875.1 Candidatus Sulfotelmatobacter sp. | reverse complement strand
GGCCAAACTCGAGAGCCAGAATCCTGTGGCCAGCGTTAAGGACCGCATTGGCGTCAGCATGATTGCCGAGGCCGAGCGGGAAGGAAAAATCCAGCCCGGCAAGACCGTGCTCATTGAGCCGACCAGCGGAAATACCGGCATCGGTCTCGCGTTTGTCGCCGCGGTTAAAGGTTACAAGCTGATTCTGACGATGCCCGAGACGATGAGCCTTGAGCGGCGCGTCCTGTTGCTTGCCTTCGGCGCGGAGATCGTGCTCACACCCGGTCCGAGAGGAATGTCAGGCGCCATTCTCAAGGCGAAGGAGATTCTGGCCGACACGCCGGGCGGCTACATGCTGCAGCAGTTCGACAACCCGGCCAATCCCAAAATTCACTTCGAGACCACCGGGCCTGAAATCTGGGACGACACCGACGGACGCGCCGACATTCTGATCTCGGGCGTAGGCACCGGCGGCACAATCACAGGCATCTGCCAGTACATCAAGCCCAAGAAACCCTCATTCAAGGCCGTGGCAGTCGAACCCGCGGACAGTGCGGTCCTCTCTGGCGGCAAGCCCTCTCCGCATAAGATTCAAGGCATCGGCGCCGGATTTGTCCCCAGCATCCTGCGGCGGGATTACATCGATGAAGTCATCACCGTGACCAATGACGATGCCATCGCCATGGCGCGCCGCCTTCCGCTGGAGGAAGGACTGCTGGTCGGGATCTCGTCGGGAGCCGCGGTGGTAGCGGCGCTGAAGGTGGCCGAGCGAGCCGAGAATCAAGGGAAGCTGATCGTGGTGATTCTGCCGTCTTTTGGCGAGCGCTATTTGAGCAGTATTCTGTTTCAGGAGTTGCGGGACAAGGCGTTGCAGATTCCCACGGCCGCGCTCCCGGCCTGATCTCGTCGGATTATCATGCCGCACCTGCTGTCCTTAATTCGCGAAGACGTGGCCACGGTGATGGAGCGTGATCCCGCGGCCAAGTCGCGCCTGGAAGTCTACCTCTGTTATTCCGGGCTGCATGCGGTGTGGTTCTATCGCGTCAATCACTGGTTGTGGAACCATCGTCTTTTTTTGGCAGCGCGGTGGCTGTCGCAGGTTGCGCGTCTGCTGACCGGAATTGAAATTCATCCCGGGGCGAAGATTGGGCGCCGGCTGTTTATTGATCATGGCATGGGCGTAGTGATCGGCGAGACCACGATCGTGGGCGAGGACGTGACTTTGTATCAGGGCGTGACCCTGGGAGGCACGGGCAAGGAGCACGGCAAGCGGCATCCTACCATCGAAGACGGCGTGGTCGTCGGGGGTGGGGCGAAAATTCTGGGCAACATCACGGTGGGGAAGAACTGCCGCATCGGTGCCGGCTCGGTTGTGCTGCGCAACGTTCCGGAAAATTCGACCGTGGTCGGCGTGCCCGGGCACATCATCTTCCGCGAAGGCAAGCGGGTGGTGATTACCGATCCCAAACAGATTAACGATCCACTCTCAGAGGCGTTGGCGTCGGTGGCAACGGAAGTGAGCAAGCTGCGCGAACGAGTCCAGCAGCTCGAAGGGTCTGAAGCGAAGGGCGAACCGATGTCGGCTTCGATGCAGAGGATCATGGAAGACATCGACTACCAGATTTAGTCATCTCCCCATCCAGCATTCGCCAAATGCTCAGCGGATTCGAATCTTTCAGCGCTTCAGGCAACGCATCGTCGGGAAATCCCTGGTAGCAGACCAGGCGAGTAAACCTGAAAATCGCCTGGCTTCCCACCGACGTCGACCGTCCATCCGAGGTGGAAGGATATGGCCCCCCGTGCACCATGGCGTGCGTGACCTCGACGCCCGTGGGAAAGCCATTGAAAACGAGCCGGCCGACCTTGTTCTCGAGAATCGCGATCAAGTCAGCAAACTCCCGCAGATCGTGCTCCGTGCCATGGATCGTTGCGGTCAGATGGCCTTCAAGGCCGCGGGCAATCGCCAGAACCTGATCGTGGCTGGAATGTCGCACCAGCAAAGTGGTGGGACCAAAGATCTCCGCATCCAGTTCGGATCCGAGAAACGATGCGGCATCCGTTTCAAAAAGAGCGGAACTTACGGCGAAACCCGTATCCGCAGCCGCCTGCGGAGCCTCTGCAACGAGTTTGACGGTCCCGTCCGCTTTGCGCGCGGCAATCGCCGCGTCGTAGGAAGAGTGAATCGTCTTGGTCAGGAGATGGAACCGAGCCGACGCGGCTACCAACTGGTGCAGCCTTTGCGCGAACGCTGTTGCATCGGAACCTTGGGGCAGAAAGACCATGCCCGGCTTGGTGCAGAACTGACCAGCTCCCAAGGTGAACGACCCATGCAGCCCAGTTGCAATCGCCTCAGCGCGCTCCCGCAGGGCGCCAGGCAAGATGAAAACAGGATTTGTGCTGCTCATCTCCGCGTAAAACGGAATCGGCTCAGGGCGTGACGCGGCCACATCCATCAATATTCTTCCCGCGGCGCGGGATCCGGTGAAGCCGCCAGCCCTTACCAAGGGGTGTTTCATCAGGGCGGTCCCAACCTGCGGACCGCTTCCGAACAGAAGCGAGAACACCCCCTCAGGCAGGCCGCATTCCCGAATGCTTTCCTCGACGGCGCGACCCACCAATTCGCTGGTGCCCGGATGTGCCGCGTGCGCCTTCACGATTACGGTATTGCCGCCCGCGAGTGCGGAGGCGGTGTCTCCTCCCGCAACAGAAAATGCCAGCGGGAAGTTGCTGGCGCCAAACACAACCACCGGCCCGAGCGGGCGCAGCATGGAGCGAACGTCGGGCTTCGGTGCGGGCTTGCGCTCGGGATCGGCGCGGTCGATGCGGGCCTGCACCCACGATCCTTCTTCCGCCACCTGCGCGAACAGCCGAAGCTGGGCACAAGTGCGCACAGTCTCGCCTTGCAGGCGCGCCTGCGGCAAAGCTGTCTCCTGGGCGGCCCGCTCGATCACTTCGCCGGCAATCGATTCAATCTTCGCGGCGATCGTGCGCAGGAACGCGCCCCGGTCGCGTCCTGTAACGCGTTGGTAGGTGTCGAAAGCTTCCGCCGCCAGGCGGCCTGCGAGCTCCACTTCGTCCGCCGTTGCCGGAACAAAGGCGGGCTGCAAACGTTGGCCCGTGATCGGGTTCGTGGCATACATCGCCTCACCCACACCAGCGCCTTCTCGAAATCCAATCAGCGACCGACCTGCGAGAGTTGTCTTCGATGCCAGCATTTATTTTCCGTTCGGTAGCGCGTAGCTGCCCACGGATTGCGGCCGGGACTGCAGCGCGTCACAAATGATTTTCCGGGTCTGCCCGAGTTCCTCGCCTACCAACTGAAGCCGCGGCGGCCGTACCCGCGCGTTTCCGATGCCTACCTCCGCCTGCACCAGCTTGATCAACTGCACAAAATTTGGAACTGTATCCATGCGCAGCAAGGGCAGGAACCAGCGATAGATCTCAAAAGCCTTCTCATTCTTTCCGTTCAGGCCGTAGTGGAACAGCTCTACCGATTCGCGCGGGAGCGCGTTCGCCAGACCGGCAACCCATCCGGTTGCTCCTACTCCGATGGCCTCCAGTACGGCGTCATCCACGCCCACACAAATCTCGAGCCGCCGGTCCAGCAACGCGCGGATCGCCGAAACGCGCCGTACATCCGTGCTCGATTCCTTCACCGCCTCGAGGTTCTCGTGTTCCGCCGCCAGTTCGCGAATCTGCCCGGGAAGAAAGTCGGTGCCGTAGGCCACGGGGTTGTTGTAGAGCATGCAGGAAAGTGCGGTGGCGT
>JBARBI010000179.1:0-18148 GCA_049792875.1 Candidatus Sulfotelmatobacter sp. | reverse complement strand
TTGAAATTGATCACGCGCGGGGAGAACAGCACAAAGATAATAATCAGCGTGACCATGATGTCGTAGTGGAGCGTTCCCCGCTCGTATTGCCACAGAATGTATCCGCGAATTGTTCGCCAGACGGCGTTCATAGGCAGGGTCGCGCTTGGTGCCGCGGTCGTAATTTCTGCTCTCTGCAAGTCTAGTGACCGATTCCTCTCTTGGCAATGCGCGGGTCGCATCAAGCTAAAGCTAAAAGCTAAGAGCCAAAAGCTAAGAGCCAAAAGCTAAGAGCCAGAAGCTAGAAGCTCTTCGGCGTTATCCGCTCCGCGCCAATGTAAGGCCGCAGCACTTCCGGGATGATGACGCTCCCGTCGGCCTGCTGGTAGTTCTCCACAATCGCAACCCAGGTACGGCCCACGGCCAGTGCACTGCCGTTCAGGGTATGCACGAACTCGGTCTTGTTCTTGCCTTCCGGACGGTAGCGAATGTTGGCCCGCCGCGCCTGGTAAGACTCGAAATTCGAGCAGGAAGAAATCTCGCGATACAACTGCTGTCCTGGCAACCAGACTTCAATGTCGTACGTCTTCGCCGATGACGGCCCCATGTCGCCCGTGCACAGCGCCATCGTGCGGTAGTGCAAGCCGAGCTTCTGCAAAACTTCCTCGGCATCGTGCGTGAGCTTTTCGTGCTCCTCGTACGAGTGTTCCGGACGCGTGAACTTCACCAATTCCACTTTCTGAAACTGATGCTGCCGGATGATGCCGCGCACATCCTTCCCGTACGATCCCGCCTCGCTGCGAAAGCACGGCGTGTAGGCCGTTAGCGAGATGGGCAGCCGCGCTGGGTCGAGAACTTCGTCGCGATAAAGGTTCGTCACCGGGACTTCCGCGGTGGGGATCAGCCAGAGATCCTTGTCGCCATGCGGCACGCGGAAAGAATCGGCGGCAAACTTGGGCAGCTGCCCGGTGCCATACATGGAATCGGAATTCACCAGGTAGGGCGGTAGCACTTCAGTGTACCCGTGCTGGCGCGTATGGAGATCGAGCATGAAGTTCATCAGCGCCCGCTCGAGTTTCGCGCCCAAATCCCAATAGACGGCGAAGCGCGCGCCGGTCAATTTGACTGCGCGTTCCAGATCGAGGATGCCAAGTTCGGCGCCCAAGTCCCAGTGCGGCTTCGGGGTGAAGTCGAATTTTGGAGGCGCGCCCCAGCGGCGGACCTCAACATTTTCCTCGGCGCTATGGCCAACAGGCACGCTCGCGTGGGGCAGGTTGGGAATGCCCGCGAGAATATCGCGCAAGCGGGCATCGAGGTCCGCCGCGGTCTTCTCCAGCGTCTGGATCCGCTCGCGCAGTTCCTTGGTCTGGGCCATGGCGACGCTGGCGTCCTGGCCGCTCTTCTTCAATTTAGCGATTTCTTCCGAAGCCTTGTTGCGCTGAGCCTTGCTCGTCTCCGCCTCGGTGATGGCCTGGCGGCGCTGCGTGTCCACCTCACGGAAGTCTTTCAGCACGGCAGCCGGATCCATGCCGCGCTGGCGCAGCTTTCCTTCCACGAGAGGCAGATTTTCGCGTACGAAGTTCAGATCAAGCATGGGGACTAACTAATGTATCGGAAAAGTGCCCGGCAATGCACGCCGCCACAACCAAAAGCCCTAAACCACAAAGGACACGAAGTAACACGAAGGAACCCCAGATTTCCTTCGTGTACTTTCGTTGTCCTCAGTGGTTGATGGGTTTGCACTTGCGGTCCTGCACTCTTTGGCGGATTCCACTACTCTGTGTAAACTACCTTCGCAATGAGATCGTTCCCCAGATCTGCCGCCATGCGGTTCGTTTTAACGCTGGCTGTGTTCGGTGGTGTCGTCAGCCTCCCGCTTCCGAGCGCCGCCTCCGCCTACAACGGGCACCCGAAGCTGGTGGTGGTGATCGTCATCGAC
Source organism: Candidatus Sulfotelmatobacter sp. (assembly GCA_049792875.1). Classification (GTDB taxonomy): domain Bacteria; phylum Acidobacteriota; class Terriglobia; order Terriglobales; family Acidobacteriaceae; genus Sulfotelmatobacter. The sequence goes on along the minus strand of JBARBI010000179.1, from coordinate 16,230 downwards.
CAGTTCCGCGGCGACTACCTGGAGCGCTACCGCGACCAGTTCGGTGACGCCGGCTTCCGCTTCCTGATCGACCACGGCGCGTATTTCCCCAACTGTAACTACAACTACGCCAACACGCGCACGGCTCCCGGACACTCCACATTGTTTACCGGTGCCTACAGCAACGGCCACGGCATCGCTGCCAACGAATGGTGGGACCAGAAGAAGAAGCGCATGGTGACCTCCGTCGAAGACGACTCCACGAAACTGGTAGGAGTCGCTGGAGACGGCATTGGAGCCTCTCCGCACAATCTGCTGGCTGACACGTTGGGCGATGAACTCAAACTGGCCACGCAAGGCAAGTCTCGCGTCTTCGGAGTCTCGTTGAAAGACCGCGCCGCCGTCATCCCTGCTGGTTTCGCCGGAGACGCCGCCTATTGGATCGATCCGAAAAGCGGCGCATGGGTCACCTCCACTTACTACCGCAACGATCTCCCAAAGTGGGCGCAGAACTTCAATGCAACTCGCCCGACAAAATATTGGGATCGCGAATGGAAGGATGCGCAGGGTGCCGTTCTGCGCTCAACCGCGCATCGCAAGGGCAAGGACGGTTCCGAAGCCGGCTTCTACGAAGTGGTCGGCTCGACGGCGTTTGCCAACGACTACGAATTCGAATTCGCCAAAGAATTAATGGTGTATGAGAATGTAGGGCGCGGCCCTGCGACAGACTTGCTGTCCATCAGCCTCTCCCCCAACGACATTCTCGGTCACCAGGTAGGGCCGGATTCTCCGGAAATGCAGCAGATGGCGCTTGATCTCGATCGCGAACTGGCCGATTTCATTAATTTTCTTGGACACCAGATCGGTCTGGCCAACGTGTGGATCGCTCTGTCGGCTGACCACGGTGTTTCCTCGCTTCCCGATGCGGTGAAGAAATTGCACATTCCCACCGCGAATCTCGACGGCGCCAAACTCGAGGCTCAGATCAACACCGCGCTCACCACAAAATTTTCTCCCGGCCATCCCGCTGCTTATGTAAAGCTGGACTATCCTCTGGCCTGGCTCGATCCAGATGCTTTCGCCGCCGCCCACGTTCGGGAACACGACGCGGAAGCAGCGGCCGGCGAGGCCATGAAGCAGGTCGGGGTGCGCGACTACTACACCAAGTCGCAGCTGGCCCTGGGCGAAGTTCCCAACACGCCGCTGGGACGGAAATACCTGAACAGTTATTCTCCAGAAGGAAGTTGGTTCGTGATGGGCGTTCCCGACATTTACTCCGTGGGGCCAGCCAAGGGCACCGACCATACGTCGCCCTATAGCTACGATACGCACGTGCCCCTCGCCTTCTACGGTCTACCATTCCAGGCGGGCACGTATCGGACGAACGCCGAACCCGTTGACCTCGCGGCAACTCTTTCATCGTTGCTTGGGATCAATGCTCCCACCCACTCCGTTGGGCGCGTTTTGACCGAGGCGCTGGCCCCGGTCCACCGCGGCCCAACCTCGGGAGAAAGCCAGCCATGACCGCTTCCTCCGCCAATTCCCGTCACTCAACTCCGGATCTCAGCGTGAGCTTCGCTGGCGTCGAACTCAAGAATCCCGTGATTGCAGCCAGCGGTACGTTTGGTTACGGTGTCGAGTTTGAGGACGTGGTCCATCTCGGCAAGCTTGGCGGCTTTGTCGTCAAGGGCCTGTCGAGGGAACCGATGATCGGCAATCCTCCTCCGCGTTTGTGGGAGACTGCCGCCGGCATGTTGAATGCCATCGGCCTGCAAAACATCGGAGCCCAGGCGTTTCTGGAAGAGAAACTGCCGCGCCTGCGGGCCATCAAGAACACGGTCGTCATGGCCAATATTTTTGGCTACACGCGTGAGGACTATGAACGGACCATAGAGATCCTCAACGATGGCGAGGGCATTGCTGCCTACGAGTTGAACGTTTCCTGTCCCAACACGGCACACGGAGGATTGCAGTTCGGCAGCGATCCGCGTTCCCTCGATGAAGTGGTCACCACCGCCAAGCGTGTGGCCCGGCGTCCGCTGATCGTCAAGCTCTCACCCAACGTGACCAGCATTGCGCAAATGGCGTATGTGGCGCAGGAGGCGGGCGCCGACGCCCTCTCCCTCATCAATACCTTCGTGGCCATGGCCATCGATCCCGAGACTCGCAAGCCCCGCATCGCCAACGTGACTGCCGGCCTGTCCGGTCCCGCCATCAAGCCCATCGCGGTGCGCATGGTCTATGACGCCGCGCATGCGGTGAGAATTCCCGTGATTGGCATGGGCGGCATTTCGACCGCGGCCGACGTCGTCGAATTCATGCTGGCGGGTGCGACCGCGGTGCAGATTGGTACGGCCAGTTATTGGGATCCCTGTGCCACCGAAAAGATTGTGGATGAGTTGCAGCAGTGGTCGAGCGACCACCACGTGGTCAGACTCGCCGATCTGATCGGCGGAATGCAGTTGGAATAGTCCCGTCGTACAGACGTAGCTTGCTACGTCTGGGTTCTATCGGCCGCGAGCGTACCAGATCGACCCCGGAGACTTGTAGTCGCGACCTTCCCCCCAAACCGCGTGGGTTGTACCGTCATTGTCTATCGTCAGGCTGAAATAGTCTCCGAAGGGAAAGCGGAAACCACGAGGAAGAATATAGTCGTAGCCCCGGGCCATCCCCGAAAGCCGGGTCTCAAGGTTCCAGGTGGCGCCGCCGTTGGTCGAACTGCGGTAAAACGTATTCCATAGCCGTTGGTTTGGGCGACCCGCTTCCGTTACCCTCGCATCCATCCAGGCGATGCGCACATCGCCCGGCGCGCCCGCCACGATCGCAGGAAAGGAATGCTCCACGCCCGCCGTGGCCTTCGACACATTCGCGCGCTCCGACCAGCTGGCTCCTCCCGTAGTCGAAGACGAGAAATAGATGCGTTCGGGCCCGCCGTTGGCGGTGCCGGCGTTCCACAGGGCGTAGAGTGCGCCGGCTGCGTCCGATGCCAGAGCGATCTGTGCGCCCAGGTAACCGGTTCCGCAGCTTTGCGCCTCACATTCGGGAGGCGCGCTGGATAGATCTAGCAGTGACGTGCTCCAGGTGCGTCCACCATCAGCCGACCGGCTCAGGTAAATGCTGACCGAGTGCGTCGGCATTTCGTGGCGAGCATAGGCGGTCCAGCCGAAAAAAACGTTGCCGGCCGGATCGATCGCGGCTCCGCCCGCCAGCGACGATCCCGGCCTGGAGTTGGGATTTACCTGGACGTTGCTGAATGTCTGTCCCGCATCGTGCGAGGCGGAAACGAAGAATTTTTCTTCGTGGTTGAACCCTACGTAAACGTCCGCCCCTCGAACGGCCAGCACCGGCTTGTCCGCTTCTTCCCGGCCACGCTCCGCCCACGAGAACGACCAGGTCCGGCCGAAGTCGAGCGACCGGGCGACCACAATGTCACTTTTGTTATTCTGCAGCCACGATGCGTACACCGTCTGCCGGTCCACCGGATCCACCGCGATCTGCGGATCAAACTGCCCAGTCGAAAAGGGGAGCAAAGCCTGCGAAGCTTGCCATGAGAGCCCGTTGTCGCGGCTCACCAGCAGGGCCACGGTCGGCGCCGTGCAGGTCGGACAGTCAGGAACCGCTCCGTATTGCGGATAAAGCACATAAACATGCCCGCGGCTGTCAGCCGCGATGGCTGGCTCCCACTGGTCTCCAGTGTGGTACCCGAGCCGCTTCTGCAGCGTGAAAGGCGAGGCCGCCAGTGCCGCAGTTGTGGTCAAGGCGAACAAAACCACCAGCGCTAGTCTCTGCACAGAGCGAGGTCCGACTTGGAAACGGCGGCTGGTCGAGAAAACCACAGAACTATCCCTGGGAACACCCTGCCGGGACTTTATCGTGATTCTGAAACAGCGTCAATCGCCCAAGTGGGTCATTTGCCAGATTTTACAGGCCTGTGACTTTTCTGGCATTTGCTCATCCAATAGAAGACAATACAAACCAAATTCAATCGTTTGCAGGGGAGCGAATCGCAATGGAAAAGGCCACGTTTGCAGCAGGATGCTTTTGGGGAGTGGAAGCGACTTTCCGCCAGATCCCCGGCGTAGTCGCAACCCGTGTCGGCTACACCGGCGGGCAGACGGAAAGCCCCACCTATAAAGATGTCTGCACCGATCGGACGGGCCACGCCGAAGCCGTGGAAGTCGAGTTCGATCCCGCCAAGGTGCGCTACGCCGACCTGCTCAAGGTCTTCTGGGAGAACCATGATCCCACGCAGGTGAACCGCCAGGGCCCCGACTGGGGATCGCAGTACCGCTCCGCGATCTTCTTTCACTCGCCAGAGCAGGCAGCCGAGGCGCAGGCCTCGAAAGAGTCACTCGACAAGTCGCACCGCTACTCCAAGCCGATCGCAACTCAGATTATCCCCGCCGTGACCTTTTATCCGGCAGAAGACTACCACCAGCAGTATCTGGAGAAGCGCGGTCTGGCGAGTTGCCACATCAATACTTAGCGGTCCGATTTAGCGCCCGCGGAGATTTTGTCCCGTGGCATGAAAAAGCCAGGCACGCAGCGTTTAGGTAGCGCCGCAAATTCCACTCGTGAATCGCAAACAAGCACGCGGGTGTCCCACCCTGGAAGAATTACGTAAGTATTACAGGAGTTCTGCGTGGTTCGTGCTCCAATCAAGGGTCAGACTTCAGTACCCTCCGGATGAGCATTCTCCAGCGCGACCGAACTTTCGCCCAGCCGCTCAATCTGACGATCACTTTCTTTCTTGGTCTGTTCCATATCTGCGCCATCGGTGCCTTGTTCGTATTTAGTTGGAAGGCGCTGGCACTCGCGCTGTTTCTGTGGTGGGTCGCGGAGAGCCTTGGCATTGGGATGGGCTACCATCGTTTGCTTACGCACCGTGGCTACAAAACGCCCAAGTGGGTCGAGTATTTGCTGACGATCTGCGGAACCCTTGCTCTGCAAGGTGGTCCCATCAGTTGGGTCGCTACGCACCGCATCCATCATCAGAACTCGGACAAGGCCGGCGACCCGCATTCTCCGCGCGACGGCGGCTTCTGGGCGCATATTGGCTGGATCATTACGGGCAAGGCCCTGCACAACAATCCCGCCGCGCTTTTACCCTACGTTCCTGAACTTCGCAAAGACAGCTTCATGCTCTGGATCAGCAAGTGGCACTGGGTCCCCCTGGCCGCGCTTGCCGTAATCATCCTGGCCGTAGGCGGCTGGAAATATGTGATGTGGGGAATTTTCCTGCGCACCGTGGTTGGCCTGCATGCGACTTATCTCGTGAACTCCGCGACTCACATGTGGGGATCGCGTCGCTTCCTCACGGGCGATGCGTCCAGGAACAACGTTGTGGTCGCGATATTGAGCTTCGGCGAGGGCTGGCACAACAACCATCATGCGTGCCCGCGATCCGCCCGGCACGGCTTTGCCTGGTACGAGATCGACCTGAACTGGTTAGGGATATGGGTATTGCACCTGCTCGGCCTCGCCTGGGACATCAAGCTGCATCCGCGTCCGCAGGCGGTCTAGTGCGCGATCCGAAGCGCAAGAGTCGTTTTTCCTGCCGCGCGCATCCCCGCGAGTTCCTCCGCCCATCGATGGGCATGAGATCACCTCACGAGCGTACATTTCTAGGTATAAGACTCAGGCACTCGCGGGTTCCCGCGGGCTGAAGAAGAAGAGCAGCACAAAGGCTCCTACATAAAAAAGCAGGCTCTGTTGCAACTGACTGCCCCGGAAGCGCAGCACCAGGCCGAATAGTCCTAGTGCCTCGCACAAAGCATAGGTGGCAATGTATCCGGTCTGCCAGTGATTGAGGCTGAGGCCGTCGTCGGGGTGCGTGGCCAGGTTGACAGCGGCTCGCTGTACCAGCGTTCGCCGCACGACGAAAATCGTTCCCACGATGCCGACAGCCAGAGTGCTGAAGATGTAGCTCAAGGCTGGGTCGGCACCTCGCACGCGCGGGCCCAAGAGTTCCCCCAGGAGTGCATACAGGAGGATGCTGGCCAGCATGGACCACTGCACCGCCCGCAGTGTCTTCAGAGCCCTGGTCATCGAAGTGACACTTCCGCTCGACTTGGGGGGGAGTCCAAATCCATTCTACGGCGAAATCTGCCGGAGCAATACTGTTTTCTCAGGCGTCAGTGAGAATGACGTTGATTCGACCGCCCGGGCCGCATTCGCAGGAAGATCTGGAACGAAACGGGATAGCTGCCATACGATACATCGAGCACACTGGGCTTGGAGTAGAACGTGACGTCCGCACCCAGCCCCAGTTGCCACGCGCGGTTGTGGATTAAGTCGCGCTCCCCGCCAAACGTGTACGCCCCGATCCGGTAAACCGGATGGACGGGCGCTTGCGGGAACAGTTCATCCTTGTCGACCAGTTCCAGGCGGGAAAAGGCATAGTTGCGCTGGCGAAAATTCACCGTCGATTCCAGCAGATAACTGTTCAGCGTCGTGTCGGTGGCGATTTTGTGAACGCGTCCCCAGATCAGCGACGTCGCCCAGTTCCCCGCCGCCAGGGGCCGGTTATATTCCACCGACGCAGTCTCCCGCCATTGGCTGCCCGGTTCCAGTGCTTCGGGATGCTCCAGGCGTCCAACGCTATATTGCGCCGTCCAGTTGGAAGTGGGAGCAACGCTGGCGCGCGCCGACCAGGAATCGAGCGCCGCCAGTTGGATGCTCCAGCGCTGCTCGTTCGGTTCGTGCCCGTTGAAAGCGGAGGCCTCCAGTTTGACGCGGTCAATCACGAATCCCGTGGTGACGACACCGAAACTAGTGTGAGTCGAATCCTGCAAGTGATGGCCCAGGGGAGCCAGCGGCAGTTCCGACACCGAAGCGCGGTGCAGATACGTGACCGGTCCCAGCGCCGGTTCGGCCGACGGGCCGCCGTAGAACTCCCACGAAAGTTTTTCCGTCAGCGGCAGCGTGTAGAGTAACGATAGTTCCGCAAAGACATTGTGCGGATGCTGATGATCGACCAACGGTTCGCCGTGATAGGTCTCTCCAGTCTGAAAAAGTTCAGGAAACCCCGGGTGCGGCGAAGTCAGCGATTCGGCAGAAAACATCTGCATGAAAAGAATCGTTCCCGCGCCCAGCTTGTGCTGTTCCATCAGCATGCCCCAGTTGACCGACTCGGCTTTGCCCGCGCCGCGCGGGCCGCCTTGCTGGTTGTAATCCACGAAAATGGCGCCGTGAGCCATGAACTCCCAACCCGCGTGCATCCACATCCACGCGGGTGACTGCACCGATGCCGGCTGCCATGCTGTTCCGGACCCTTCGTGCGGCGAGGGCAGTTGGAACACTTTCGGCTTGTCCATCGGCATGTTCATTCCCGCCATGGATGTGTCTTGCTGCGGCGATGCCTCATGCTCGGCATGCGCGGGCGTGGGAGCAGCCGGATTGCTCTCCTGGGCCGAAGCTGACATCAACGTTACTGCCGTCAGAAATAAGACGGCCAGCAGTTTCCTTCTCACGCGAAACCTCGTCGTAGTAACTCTCTACGGCTACAAAACTCTCCGATTCGTATCAGCTGAAAAGTCCCGATTCCCTATCCAAGCATCGCTTCAGCGATGTTGTAAGTTCCACTAAATCGGTTTCGGGTTCACAGCAGAAGAACCCGTGTTTGGGTGGCGCAGAGCTTTTAGCACTGCGATAAAGCTTGTCCTTTCTTTGAGGGCTTTGGCCCCTGAGGCGCCTAGACCGAGTTTTTCAAGAAACCGCCGCGGTTGTGGCAAGTCCGTGCGTGTCCCGTCGCAACCCCGGGGACAGCAGAAGGAGAGAATTAGAAGATCTAGAGTCGCAGCGGAGTACCACCGGGCGGACTGTAGGAAGGGGCGGCTAACGCCACAGAATGGCGGCCCACGAAGTTCGAGTCCGTGTCCTGGCCAGCATGCAGAGCACAGATTTGCGCCACTACAGGGCGAGGAGAAAACGACGCATTCGGAATCGCCGCGTGATGACCGCCCACGCAGCACTGGTAGCCGGTGCGCCCAGGCGCCGGAATTTCAGGTCCATGGCCGTGACATCCTGAGGGATGATTTGGATGCGCCGCGGGAACTGGGAGCGCCTGCGCGCCCGACAACATGGCCACCAGGGTGACCAGCAGTAATACCGCGATCAAGCGCAAGTTTCCGTACATGGAGTCTAGGTACCAGTGATTCTGATGCGGAGTTCTTCGGGAAGCCGTTGGCGGATTTCCTCCGGCAACCGGTCGTGCACGCGCCGGGCACCCTGTTTCGCCGCGTCGAGAACCGTCACCGGCGCCGGAGTAGCCACGGCCACTCCCAGCCAGATCAGCGCGGAAAGGCCGAATCCTGCAAGCGCAGCGATTTCCAGCCAGAAGGCATGGCGCGGCCCGAGGTGCCAGATCACGCCGAACGCCAGCAGGAAGATTCCCGCCGAAACCGAGGCCAGGGCGATCAGCCCTACATCGATCATCCGATGAATCTGTTGACGGCTTCGGCAGTGCTCACAACTGGCAAAATGGCTTTCGTAGTCTCCGCACATCTCCGGCGCCAGGCTGGATATGTCGTACCGCCAGCCCGCCAGAATCTTCCCAACGATCGGATCAATGCACTGCTGACTCATGGGGTAAGACAAATCAGCCTACGACAATTAAACCCAAGTTAGAGCAGTTCAAGCTACAAGCGAATCGGTTCGATCGCCTCGGTCTGTGACGCCAGCAGCACGCGGTTGTGAAACAACCCGCCGCGCGTGGCCAGCGCCTTTTCCGCTTCTCTCCGAGCTATTTCCGGATGATTGTTCTGCTCTGACAGATGCGCCAGCACTACAAAAGTCGCACTATTATCATAGTCGTTCGTGAAGAAATCAGCGAGCGCCAGGTTCGACAGGTGCCCCACGCGGCTCATGACCCGCTGTTTCACCGACCAGGGATACGGCCCCACCCGCAGCATCTCCAGATCGTGATTCGATTCCATTACCAGCACATCGCAGCCACGAAGATGATCGCGCACACTAACCGGCAAGTATCCCAAATCGGTGGCCACGCCAACTTTGACGCCCTCCGTGCGGAATGTAAATCCAACTGGGTCGGCCGCATCATGCGGGATGGTGAACGGTTTCACCTCGATGTCGCCGACCTGAAATCGGTGGCCCGACTCGAACGGTTCGAACTTCTCCAGTTTTGGCCGCTCGCCGTTTTCGTTCCGCATGGCTCGAGTCCACGCCTGGTGCGTTCCCCCAGTCATAAATACTGGGATGCGCAGTTTCTTCGCCAGTGTTGCCAGTCCGTAGATGTGATCGGAATGTTCATGCGTAATGAGGATGGCCGAAAGAGAGTGCGGATCCTCAGCCAGCGTCTTCAGTCGCTTGAACGTCTCACGGCACGAAATGCCCGCATCCACCAGAATCTTTGTGCGCGCGCTGGCCACCACCGCGCAATTGCCTCGGCTCCCGCTCGCCAGCATCGACACACTTACGCCCATGATCGCAGCATACGCGCCTGCCCTGTGGAACCGGGAGTAACTTTCTGGTTAGCTACTTCCCCTGCCGCAAGTTCTCAATCACGTCACGCATGAACGATCCCCCATACGCGCCCGCGATCCCAGGAAGAAATGCGAGAAAGGATCCGTACACCTGCGCCCGCGTCGGCTTCACCGTAAGCGCCACGTACGCCGCCAGTTCGGTCAGCGGGATGAAAACTCCAACCATCACCACCCACCGCCACGGCCACCGCGGCCGCAACAGTCCAAGCAAAATGCACGCCGACAGCACCAGCAACGCCGTGAACAGTAGATCGTTGATGGCCACGTCCGCCCACCCCGTCCCGATGCCGCAGAACGCAGCCAGCAGGTAGAACCATGCGTCGTTCCCAGTGCCGGGTGTCTTCATTGACAATCAACAATCAAAATCAGCAATCATCAATATTTATAAAATCCCCGCCCACTCTTCCTCCCCAACCACCCCGCGTCCACCATCTTGATCAGAAGCGGACACGGCCGGTACTTGGGATCCCCCAGGCCGCTCAGCATTACGCGCATGATGTCGAGGCAAACGTCGAGCCCGATAAAGTCAGCCAAGGTCAGCGGCCCCATGGGATGTGCCATCCCCAGCTTGAACACTTCGTCGACCGCCTCCGGCGTGGCCACGCCCTCCATCACCGCGTACATCGCTTCATTGAGCAGCGGCATCAGCACGCGATTGGAAACGAACCCCGGCGCATCATTCACCTCCACCGGCGTCTTCTCCAGCTTCACCGACAAATCGCGCACGGCGGTAAAGGTTTCCTGCGAAGTCGCCAGCCCACGAATGACTTCCACCAGTTTCATCACCGGCACCGGATTAAAGAAATGCATACCAATGACTTTCTCTGGCCGTTTCGTCAGGGCCGCCAGTTTCGTAATCGAAATAGAAGACGTATTCGACGCCAGAATGATTTCCGGCCGAGTCACCCGGTCGAGATCGCGGAAAATTTCCGTCTTGACCTCAAACTTCTCGGTCGCGGCCTCGATGACGAAATCGCAATCGGCCAGCTTGCCGCGGTCCGTGACCGGCTGAATCCGCCGCAACGCGGAATTTTTATCGTCGGCGGTGATCTTGTTCTTCGCAACGTCGCGATCCAGATTCTTGGTGATGGTGCCGACTGCCCGATCCAGAAATCGCTGTTCCACGTCACACAGCACGACGTTATACCCGCTTCGTGCGAACACATGCGCGATGCCGTTGCCCATGGTGCCCGCACCCACCACTCCCACCCGTTGAATGTTCATGAAGTTCGCCTCTAACAAAACGTTCGAGTCTACCACCCGGCGTTACGCAGTTGGGAGCAAGATTTCAAGCGCGCATAAAACCCGCCGGCGCGCGAAAAGTTGTGCATCGTGCAATGTCCAAAAAACCGGCGTAACATTGGCCACTTTCCCGTCTCTCCCGCAGGCATCGCTCGATACAACGCACGCATCCGATGATGTGCACGGGCCGAATCGGGTTTCCGGTTTGCGGTGGGGGTGATTATGTTGCGAAGCAAAGTGTGGCGATGGATGAGAATGGCTGCATTAGCCGCGGCGGTCTCGCTGGCTTTCGGCAGTGTTGCCTGGGGTTACGATGACGATGATTACCAGGGCCGCGACCAGGCTCGCGAGCACGGCTTCCAGAACGGTTATCAGGACGGACTACGCACCGGGCACTACGACCACGACCGCGGCTCGCGCTTCCGCTTCAAAAACGACCAGTGGGAAGACGCCCATGGCTATGAGCACTGGATGGGCAACCACGGCAACTACAAACGCGCATACCGCGAAGGCTATGAACAGGGGTATCGCCGAGCCTACGGTTATGGCGACCGCCGCGACCACGACCGCGACCGCGACGACTGGCGCTAAGAAGCCCCGGGGCGAGAACACATCCTCACGGAGATCTGGGAAATTAAAAGTCTCGGTCTGACGCCCGCAGAGAAATCCCCACTTCTCGCGCCAAGACCGCGCGAGAAATGGGGCACCCGGGTGCCCACCCCAACGTCGTGCCTTTTGCGACGCTAGGGTGAGGATTTTGACTTCGCACATATCCCTCTCCGCAGCGACTCAGCGCACACCTCCCCGTGTGACCAATCACACCCATCCCGTGCGCAAGCCAATAGCATAAAAAGTCTGTCGCTCTCGAGAATTCTTCCCACGGATGCTCCCATGCCAGTTAAGACCATCATCGAGCCTTTCCGCATCAAAAGCGTCGAACCGATCCGCTGGACCACCCGCAACCAGCGCGAGCAGTTGCTCGAGGCCGCCTACTACAACCTCTTTCTCCTCCCCGCCGACGATGTCCTCATCGACCTGCTCACGGACTCAGGCACCGGCGCCATGTCCACGCACCAGTGGGCCGCGATCATGGAAGGCGACGAGAGCTACGCCGGTAGCCGCAGCTTCGACCGCTTCAAAAATTCCGTCCAAGAGATCTTCGGATACCGCCACGTCATCCCCACGCATCAGGGACGCGCCGCCGAGCGCATCCTGTTCGGCGTGGCCTGCAAAAAAGGCGACGTCGTCCCCAACAACACTCACTTCGATACGACTCGCGCCAACGTAGAATTCGTAGGCGCCGAAGCCGTCGATCTCGTCATCGAACAGGGCCACCACCCAGCGCTCCAACATCCCTTCAAGGGCAACATGGACGTCGCCGCCCTCGACTCCCTGATCCAGCGTGTGGGCCGCGAACGCATCCCGCTTGTCATGCTTACTGTCACCAACAACTCCGGCGGAGGCCAGCCCGTCTCCATGGAGAACGTCCGTCAAGTGAGCGCGGTGTGCAAGCGCCACCGCATTCCGCTCTACTTCGACGCCTGCCGCTTCGCCGAAAACGCCTGGTTCATCAAGCTGCGCGAGCCAGGATACGCCAATAAGACTCCCAAACAAATCGCGCAGGAAATGTTCCGCCTCGGCGACGGCTGCACCATGTCGGCCAAGAAAGACGGCATGGCCAACATCGGCGGCTTCCTCTGCACCAACGACGATCTCCTCGCCCAGCAGGAAAAAGATCTGCTCATTCTCACGGAGGGATATCCCACCTACGGTGGCCTCGCGGGCCGCGATCTCGAAGCCATCGCCGTCGGCGTGCAAGAGGCACTCGAAGAAGACTATCTCCGCTACCGCATCGCCTCGACCGCGTATCTCGGCAATCACATCGCATCGCAGGGGGTGCCCATCGTCCAGCCCCCCGGCGGCCACGCCATCTACCTCGACGCCCGCGCCTTCCTCCCCCACATCCGCACCGACCAGTTTCCGGGCGTAGCCCTGGCCGCCGAACTTTATCTCGAAGGCGGAATCCGCTCCGTAGAAATCGGCACCCTGATGTTCAAACCAACACCGCCCGCGAGCGCGGCGCCGATGGACCTGGTCCGCCTGGCCATTCCCCGCCGCGTCTACACCCACAGCCACATCGACTATGTCGTGGAAGTAATTCTGGAAGTCTGGAAGCACCGCGAGCAAATTCCCGGCATGCGCCTGACCTACGAAGCCCCATTCCTAAGACACTTCACCGCGCATCTGGAGCCGGTGCGAGTGGCGGCAGCCACGCGGCCTTGAGCAGGATCGGCGGAGGCGGCATGGGTGTGGTCTTCAAGGCCGGGGGCGTTAAGCTGCACCACTTTGTGGCGTTGAAATTCCTGCCAGACGATCCCATAGAAGCCCGCCCAAGCGAAGCTTGGACGGGCCACCCTCATGATCTCTTCCGGTGTGTCTCAGGTCGATCCTTTTGGAATCTGGCTTACTGGGGGTGCCCCATTTCTCGGGCGCCTTTTGCGCGAGAAGTGGGGTGGCCGGGGGCCAAGGTTTGGGCCCAACCGCAAATCCTTTCGCTTCAATATTTTGGCTGGATTGCTCCCGGTTTCAACCCCTCAAGTCCTTTAAAACCAATATTTTGGCGGCGCGCCCCGAAAAAAATGTCGATCCCATGTCCGGGGTCGCACTAAGCTCTGATCCCACCCGACCTGACCCGGCAGCCCGGCTTAGGAGCTTTACTCGAGTCGGTTCTCGGTTCCTTACCAACACGCCGCAGGTCGAGAGCAGAAGCCCGGAGGTGTAAAATATCGAAGCAATCCCTTACCGATCATCTCCCAGCTTCGAAAGGATTCCTCCCATGGCAACGCTAGAAGCCCCCGTCCGGCCGCGCACAAGCCTTCATCAGGGCCCATTCGTCACCGAGCCCTTCTACGATTTCCGCAACCAAGAAAACGGCCGCCGCATGCGCGCCGCCATCGCCAAAGTCCGCGGCCAACTTGGCCGCGAGTATGACCTCATCATCGGCGGCAAACGCGTCAAGACCACCGACAAAATCAAGTCGCTGAACCCGTCGCAGCCCTCGCAGATCGTTGGCATCCACCAGAAAGCCGGCAAGGACCACGTCGAGCCAGCGATGAAGGCCGCGCTCCAAGCTTTCGAATCCTGGAGCCGTACCACGGTCGAGGAGCGCGCCAGCCTGGTCTTCCGCGTCGGTGATCTCATGCGCCAGCGCAAGATGGAATACATGGCGTGGCTGGTCTTCGAAGTCAGCAAGAACTGGGCTGAGGCCGACGCCGACATTTCCGAAACCATCGACTTCTGCGAGTTCTACGCGCGCGAGGCGCTGCGGTTCGCGAAAGCTCAGACACCCATCCAGTTGCCCGGCGAGCGCGACACCCTGATGTACATCCCGCTGGGCGTGGGCGCGGTCATTCCACCGTGGAATTTCCCCTGCGCCATCATGGCCGGGATGACGCTGGCCTCCATCGTCAGCGGCAATACCGTCATTCTGAAGCCGTCGAGTGATTCGCCCACGATTGCGGCGAAGGTCGTCGAGTTGCTCGAAGAAGCCGGCATGCCCGAGGGCGTGGTGAATTTCTGCCCCGGCGCTGGAGCCAGCTTCGGCGACGCCGTCGTCGCGCATCCCAAGACGCGCTACATCGCCTTCACCGGTTCGCGCGAAGTCGGACTCCACATCAACAAAGTCGCTGCCACGCAGGCCCCCGGACAGATGTGGATCAAGCGCACGATTCTGGAGATGGGCGGCAAAGACGCGATCATCGTCGACGCCGACGCCGACATCGATTCCGCCGTCGAAGGCGTCGCCCAAGCCGCATTCGGCTTCCAGGGCCAGAAGTGCTCAGCCTGCTCGCGTGCCATTGTCGACGAGCGCATCTATGACAAGTTCCTCGAACAACTCAAAACTCGGGTTGAGAAAATTCAGGTCGGCGACGTCACCGAGAACGCGGCCATGGGCGCGGTCATCAACGAAGGCTCGATGAAGACCATCCTCGAATACATCGAGCAGGGCAAGAAAGACGGACGACTACTCACCGGCGGCGAACGCGTGCTTGAATCTGGCGAAGGCTACTTCATCCAGCCGACCGTGTTTGCTGATGTCCCCGCAAAGTCGAAGCTGGAGCAGGAAGAGATCTTCGGCCCGGTCCTGGCCGTGATCAAAGCTCGCGGCTTCGACCACGCCCTCGAGATCGCCAACGACACCGAGTTCGGCCTGACCGGCGCGGTCTACACCAAGTCACGCGACAAGATCGACCGCGCCATCCACGATTTCCACGTCGGCAACCTGTACATCAACCGTAAATGCACGGGAGCGATGGTGGGCGCCCATCCCTTCGGCGGCTTCAACATGTCCGGCACCGATTCCAAGTCCGGCGGCCCGGATTATCTCTACCTGTTTACGCAAGCCAAAGTGGTGGGAGAGAAGATCAGCTGATCGGTTCACACAAGCAAGGCCTACACCAACCAGACTCACCTTCCGCTGCTGACCGGCAGCGGATTCCGCTCCAGAAACTGCCGTTGGTGCCAGTACGGATAGATTGGCGTGACGTCGCTGGCGCGATCGAGTTTCGCGACCTGCTCGGGCGTCAGATTCCATCCTGCCGCCCCAAGGTTCTGCCGCAACTGGTCTTCATTTCGCGCGCCAAAGATCACGGTCGAAACGGTGGGCCGCTGCAGCAGCCAGTTCAGCGCAATCTGCGGCACCGTCCTTCCGGTTTCTGTCGCGACTTCATCGAGCGCATCGACCACGTTGTAGAGATGCTCTTCCGAGATCGGCGGCCCCATGTCCCCGGTCTTATGCAACCGGCTTTCCTTCGGCCATGGCTGCCCGCGCCGGACCTTGCCCGTGAGCCTTCCCCATCCCAGCGGACTCCAAATGAGCGCTCCCACTCCTTGATCAGCGCCTAGCGGCATCAGTTCCCACTCGTATTCCCGGCTGATCAGCGAGTAATAGACCTGGTGCCCAACATAGCGCACCCAACCATAACGGTCGGACACATCCAGTGCCTTCATCAGATGCCAGCCGGAGAAGTTTGAGCAGGCGATGTATCGCACCTTCCCGCTCGTCACCAGATGGTTGAGAGTGCTCAGCACCTCTTCCAACGGCGTGAGCGCGTCAAATCCATGCAGGTGATAGATGTCGATGTAATCCGTCCCCAGCCGCCGCAAGCTGGCTTCGCAGGCCTGAATCAAGTGATGGCGCGACGATCCCAGATCGTTCGGCCCCGGCCCCATGCGGAATGTGCCCTTCGTGGAGATGAGAACTTTATCTCGTCGACCTGCAATCGCCTTCCCGAGAATGGTCTCGGACAGTCCGTCTGAATAAATATCTGCGGTGTCGAATAGATTCACCCCCGCATCGAGGCAGATGTCCACGAGGCGAGTTGCCTCCCCAACGTTGCTCGCACCCCAGGCGCGAAAGAATTCGTTCCCGCCCCCGAACGTGCCCGTCCCAAAACTCAATACCGGCACCTTCAAACCAGATCGTCCAAGCTGTCGAAATTCCATA
>JBARBI010000178.1:0-2150 GCA_049792875.1 Candidatus Sulfotelmatobacter sp. | reverse complement strand
ATGAGATTGCGCCCAAATTCAGATGGAGGGATTTTCGAGGTTGCCGAGAGTGCCCGCGTGTATTTAGTGCCGTGCTTTAAGGCAACCCTTGGGTCGTCGACCCAAAGATCAGTCGCGCCGAAATCGACTCCCATTCAACTCCCATTACCCCTTCCTCAGGCTTACTTAAGGCTCTTCTGAGTTGCCACTCGTGCCTTGTTATGAACTAGTTAGCCACAAATCGACGGGCTCATAACCCAAAGGTCGAAGGTTCAAATCCTTCCCCCGCAACCAAAACTTCTTCCTTATCAATAATTTCCAAGACAATTCAAAAATGGCGCAAAAGGGGTCTGCTACCAGACTGCTACCAAACCCCTTGAAATGCGGCCGTATCCGTATCTCTCTAGTTTCTCGTCGCGAGAAGCCGATGCCGCGCTGTCGATGCGCGCCGAGCGCCTGATTTCACGCATGTTTTCGCCTATTGCGACTAATCAGATCGGCAAGTCTGATACAAGGGACAGGGCTGCAGGCTGGTCCCAACGAGCGGCCAGATTTGAGGTAGCATCAACAAAGGCGTTGGTTCCGCAGGCAACAGGCTTGCAGGGCCCGTTTTGAAGGCCCTGGCGGAAGTGCTAACGGGTGGATTGAACCCGGGGGCACCGTTATGACTGAGAACGGTTCAGAATCTCTTCCATTCGAACCTCCAGAGCAGGAGAACGCTCGCCTTCGCGAGGAGAATGCTCGCCTCCGGCGACTTCTGGCGGTTCACAGCATTCCGATTCCGCAACTCGCGTCAGAAAATCAGCCTCCAAACAAAACCGTCGAGACGTCGCCACCCGTTGACAAGGAGGAGCGCGCCAGAAAGAGGATCGCGCTGTTCCGCAGCCTGTTTCGCGGGAGAGAAGATGTCTTCGCACGGCGATGGGAGAATGATGACGGCCGACACGGATATATGCCGGTAGTCATAAAGGACTGGAAAGCGATCAACAGAAGCCGTCCGGAGGAGCGGAAGAGAGTCGACCAGAAGACACGGAAGTTCATCCCGCTAACTGACGCCGTCATTGAGAGCCACCTTCTGGGCAAGGATACGGTTGGCGTATACGCCCTGCTGCCCGACGAAACGTGCTGGTTTCTGGCGGCAGACTTCGACAAGAAGACGTGGGAGTATGACTCGCTGGCTTTCCTGGAGACCTGCCAGGAGTTGAACGTGCCCGCTGCCTTAGAGCGTTCCCGCTCCGGGAAGGGCGGCCACATTTGGATCTTCTTTGACCGCGTGCTACCGGCAATCACCGCGCGCAAACTCGGATGCGTACGTTGCCCGCTGCTCCTGACCGGACGGACAGAGCATCTCCAGTATTTCGCGGCCAAGCTTGCAGGTGTAGCCCAGCACGTCTTCGTCTTGAAGGGAGGCATGGGGAAAAAGCAGCGCCGTGAAACGGCGGCAGCCTTGGCCGCAGTGCCGGAGAACGAATCGCGAGTCATTTTGGCGACGGGAAGCTACATCGGAGAAGGGTTCGACGACGCGCGTCTGGACACGCTATTCCTGGCGATGCCGATTTCCTGGAAGGGCACGCTGCAGCAGTATGTGGGCCGGTTGCATCGTCTTCATGCCGACAAGCGATTTGTCCAGGTCTACGATTATGTGGACAGCTACGTTCTGATGCTGGCCAGGATGTTTGAGCGCAGGCTGAAGGGCTACGCTGCGATTGGCTACGTCATCGAGCAGGGGGCGACTCCGCCTTGCCAGCCGGCGGCAGCCCATCCGTAGACTCGGGCGGTATCGGAGCTTGCCGTTAGTTAAGTTAGCAACAACAAAAGACACGATGATGACCAAGCGAACAGGGAAGAACACCAAACCGAAAGAGGTTCACCTCAGCAGAGTCCGGCTTGATGAGTTGGTCGCAGAAGCGCTGGTGGACGCAAACGGCGAATCGGAACAAGCGACCGGGTTTTACACAATGCTGGAAAATGACCTTAAGCTGCCTTTTGAAACGCAGATCCTCGGCGTCACGGCAACCGTCGAACGCGTCGATATCACCGATGATGACCAACTGGTCGCCGTTTGCCGGGCGGGCAAAACACGGCAACGGATCTCGCTCTCGGAATTGCCGCTACCCTCCCCGCCGCCAAAAGGGGCGGAGTGGATTGTCGCGTATCGGTACTGGCGAACT
>JBARBI010000177.1:0-6980 GCA_049792875.1 Candidatus Sulfotelmatobacter sp. | reverse complement strand
ATCCGATACTGTTCAACTGCGTCACACCGGCGTCACAACGGGATCGGGCGTTCTGTAAGTGATTGAAAACAAAAACCTGTGGCAGCCGGACCTGTAAGCCGAATTCTGTCCGCGGGATTGCTCCTGCGGGACGGTCATTCCTCTGGGCCGTGCATTGCTGCGCGGCTCTAGCGACCTACCCGAAGGTTTGACGCACCGAGCCGGCACGTGTCCGCGACCGAAGTCGCGGACTTCCTCCCTATTTGGTCTTGCTCCGTGTGGGGTTTGCCCTGCCCGCGGCATTACTGTCGCGGCGGTGCGCTCTTACCGCACCTTTTCACCCTTACCTCTGCCCGTGAAGGCCAAGGCGGTATGTTTTCTGTGGCACTTTCCGTCAACCGGGCTTGAACCCGGCCTCCCGGACGTTATCCGGCACACTGCTCTGCGGAGTTCGGACTTTCCTCTCCCCGCGTCCGAAGACGCTGGAAGCGACCGTCCGGTCCGGCTGCCTACGAAATCATTATAAGCGATGTGGGCTGGCCGCCCGGCACGCGCCTTTCTGCTTCCCGACCTACCCTTTGAACGCTGCTTTTGCAGATATTGGGTGGCTTAGGCTGGTAAACTTTAGCTTCAGCGTTTCGCGCTTTCCCGAGGCGCGGAAATCCGGAAGCCGATCCCATGAATGTCGCCGAAGCCATCCGAATTGCACTGCGGTCGCTGTGGGCCAACAAACTGCGCTCGGTGCTCACGCTGCTCGGAGTGGTGATTGGGATCGCGGCGGTGATCGCGGTCGTCACATTTGTTTCCGGAATTCAGGATTACGTGGCCACGAAGATTTTCAATCTCGGGGCCGACGTTTTCATCATCGCGAAGATGTCGCCGGTGGAGACCAATGTCGATCATTTTCTGGCGGCGGAGAAGCGCAAGAACCTGGTGCTGGAGGACTATCAGGCGGTCTTCGAGGCCTGCCGGCACTGTGAATATGTAGGCGCGATGGCTCGCGGTAGCGCCCGCGTCAAGCATAACGAACAGTCCATCAGCGACACCACCATCCAGGGAATTACGCCGTCCGTGGCCTCCATCCTCGACACCGATCTGACCGCCGGGCGCATGTTGAACGACACCGATCTGAACAACCGCCTGCAGGTAGCCGTAGTGGGCACCGACATCGTCGAGCATTTGCTCGGCGGCGCCGACCCGCTGGGGCAGGAAATTCGCATTGATGGCTGGACCTACCAGGTGATTGGCGTCGGAAAAAAGAAGGGCAAGACGCTGGGACAGAGCGCTGACAACTACGTGATGATCCCGGTTACCGTGTACTTGAAACAGTACGGATCGCACACCGACAGTCTTCGAGTGTGGGGTAAGGCCACTGCGACGGGGACTCCGCTCAGCCAAGCCATCGACGAAGCGCGAGTGGCGCTGCGAGCCAGCCGGCATGATCGTGTCGGCGAAGAAGACAGCTTCGAAGTCGAGACTAACGCCAGCCTGCTCAGCATCTGGTCGGGCCTGAGCGACACGTTTTTCATGGCAACGATTGGGATTGCGGGCGTTTCCCTGGTCGTGGGCGGCATCGTCATCATGAACATCATGCTGGTTTCGGTGACGGAGCGTACCCGCGAAATCGGCATTCGCAAGGCGCTGGGTGCCCGGCGCGACGACGTACTGCTTCAGTTTCTGATCGAGGCGGTGACTTTGGCGGTGGTGGGCGGTGTGCTGGGAGTGTTGTCTGGCGTGATGGTTGCCGAAGTCGTTACCCTTATTATCGGGATGCCCTCCTCGATTAAACTGTGGGCCATTGCGGCGGGACTGCTAGTGGCGGCCAGTGTCGGAGTGTTTTTTGGAGTTTATCCGGCGCGCAAAGCGGCGCGGCTCGATCCCATCGTGGCCCTGCGATTTGAAATGTGATGGATCCCGGCGTACGGCTTCGGAAATTCAAGCCGAAGGCCGGATGCCGAGAGCCGAAATTATGATACGCAAAGACGAATTCGGCGAAATCTTCCGCATGGCGTCGGAGACGATCCGCAGCAACAAGTTGCGTTCGGCGCTGACGGTGTTGGGCATTGTGATTGGAGTGGCCGTAGTGATAGGCGTGTCCTCCATCGGGCGCGGGCTAGACGACAACGTGCGCGACATTGTCAGCAGCATCGGCTCCGACGTGGTCTTTGCCTTCCACCTGGAGCCCTTCACCTTCGGGCGGCCCACCGAGGAGATGCGCACCCGCAAGGAACTGACCTACGATGATGCGGTCGCGATGCGCGATCTTCCGCACGTCAAAGCAGTGACCGCAGGCGTGCGATATTTCCGCCCTGAATTGGGTGTGGGAACATTCGCGGTGAAGTATGGGGACCGAAAAGCGAAGAACACGATTCTCGAGGGCGACCAGGCTTCGGCCAAGGAAGTGTTTGACCTGCTGATCGCGACCGGGCGATGGTTCAGTGAAGTGGACGAGGAGCACCGGTCGAACGTGGTTCTGCTGTGCGCCGATACCACGGAAGAACTGTTCGGCACCGAGGATCCGCTGGGCAAGGAAGTGAACATCGAGGGCCAGCTTTTCACCGTGATCGGGACGGTGCAGCGATTGAAGTCGGTGTTCGGAGGCGGCAAGAATCCGGACGACAACAAAGTCATCTTCCCGCTGAGCACCTTGCGCAAACTCCACCCCGAACTCAAGCAGCATTGGATCAGCGCCAAGGCCACTTCTCACGACGATGTACCCAAGGCGATTGACGAGATTCGCGAACTGCTGCGGCGCCGGCGCAAGGTCCCACCGGAAAAGCCCGACAATTTTGCGGTGTTCACCCCCGATTCCATTTCTGACGCGTGGAACCAGATCACGGGGGCGTTGTTCGTGGGGATGTTCGCGATTTCCAGCGTTGCCTTGATTGTAGGCGGCGTGGGCGTGATGAATATTATGCTGGTGAGCGTGACCGAACGCACGCGCGAGATCGGTGTGCGCAAAGCGATTGGTGCGCGCAAGCGCGACATTCTTCTGCAGTTCACTCTCGAAGCCATCATGTTGACCGCAGTCGGCGGTGTCATTGGCGTGACCGCGGGTGCGCTGGTGGTCTGGGGGATTCCGTACTTGTGGCCTTCGTTGCCGGCCCGCATGTCCATGTTCTGGACCTCGTTCGGTTTCAGCGCCGCCGCCGGAGTCGGACTGATCTTCGGTATCTATCCCGCGTGGAAAGCGGCGAACCTCGACCCGATTGAGTCGTTGCGGTACGAATAACTGGCCTGCGGCCGCGCATGATTCACTTCATCGTCAGGATCTTCCAGTTCGTAGCGCTTGTAGGCTGCCTCTCCAGTTCCATCTACTATTTGATTTGCCTGTGGAGCGTGCGGCTTTTCCTTCGTGGACGGAAGGCGGGCAGGAGCGTCAGCCTCACACAAGGGCGGCCCCCGGTTTCGATTCTTAAGCCGTTGAAGGGCACCGACCCTGACATCTACGAATGCTTCCGCAGCCATTGCCTGCAGGACTATCCCGAGTACGAGATCATTTTCGGAGTGAGCGATCCCGACGACCCAGCCGTCGCCAGCGTGCAGCAACTGCAGGGGGAATTTCCCGACCACGCCATCCGGTTGGTGGTTTGCCCGAACAATTTGGGCGCCAACGTGAAGGTCAGTAATCTCGAACAGATGCTTTCCGCGGCTCGTTACGAGCAGTTACTCGTCAACGACAGTGACATTCGTGTCGAGAACGATTACCTCCGACGGGTAATCGCGCCTCTGGCCGATGCGCGCGTGGGGATGGTGACGTGCCTGTACCGGGGAGTGGCGGCGTCGACCGTCGGCTCACAGCTGGAGTCTGTCGGCATCAGCACGGATTTTTGTGCGGGCGTTCTGGTGGCACGTCAACTGGAGGGTGGACTTCGCTTCGGACTTGGCTCAACGCTGGCGTTCCGGCGGGCTGATCTGGAGCGCATTGGCGGGTTCCGATCGATTGTGGATTTCCTTGCCGATGACTACGAACTAGGCCGCAGGATCGCCGGTCTCGGCCTGCAGGTTGTGCTCTCGGACGCTGTCGTCGAAACTCATCTTCCAGCCTACGATCTCCGTGGCTTCCTGGCTCATCAGCTGCGCTGGGCCCGCGGCGTGCGCGACTCACGAGCCGGAGGCTATCTCGGGCTGGTTTCCACGTATGGGCTGATGTGGGCTCTACTCGTCCTCATCGCCGCCCGCGCCGCGCCATGGTCGTTGGCGGTAGTCGGGACGACTGTTCTTTTGCGTTTAGCGGTGGCTCTGGCGGTAGGCAAGGTTGTGCTCGCAGATCAGCCGATGCTGAGACATTTGTGGCTGCTGCCGGTGCGGGATCTGGTCGCAGCGGCCGTGTGGGTTGCGAGCTTCGCCGGTCACACCGTGACTTGGCGCGGTGATCGATTTGAACTGAAGAATGGACGCCTGATTCGCATCGCTCCGTAATCGCCATGTTGGATAGCGCTACTTGTCCGAGGAAGGAATCAGTTCGAAGCGCCCGTCCCCAAAAAGCCGGTAGCGCCTTCCTCGCCAAGAGATGGTATTTCCGAAGAATCCTGCGAGCCAGAAGACAAATCCCAACAAATCTTCGATCGGCAACAGCAGCCAGCTAATTCTGGCGCGCAGGACCCGCGCTGAAACCGCGTAGGCTGCCAGCGCCCGCACGATCAGGGCTATCGGCAACACTGCCCACCACGCAGGCGCCGCTGCGCAGACCAGCAATGCGAGCGGCAAGGGCATGGTAAATAGCTGCCCCAGGTATCCGGCCGGACGGGAACGCCGCGTACTGCGGGCCCAGCGCACCCGGTGAGCCACGTTGTCCTCGAGCGTCGCGCTGCCAATATGGTGCTCGATCACGTAGGACGAAAGAATCACTCCGTGTCCAGCATCGGCGGCGAACTTGCCAATCACAAAGTCTTCCGCCAGATAGTCCTTCACGCGGGCGAAGCCTCCAATCGATTGCAGGACACTGCGCCGAGCAGCGATGGTTGGACCGACGGCGAAGTGCATGCCTTCAAGCATCCTTGCGACCAAGGCGCTTCCCCAGAAGTCGGTATTCATGCCGGTGGCTTCCAGGCGAGACCAGAAACTCGCTCCGGGAATGGCACGGTAGGGGCAAGTCGCTACTCCCAGATGAGGGTCCTGAAACTCAGCTGCGACCGCGCGCAGCAGGTCCGGAGTCACGCGAATGTCGCTATCGCTCATCACCGCCAGATCGTTGTTCGCCGCGGCCAGCATGCGTTCGAGACTGTAGACCTTGGCGTTGGGATACGGAGGTTCGCCGGTGAGCACAAGCCGTGACGGAACTTTCGCATACTCCCGTTGCAGGCGGGCGACGACCTCTACTGCGGGATCGCCTTCACTTCGAACTGCGAACAAAATTTCAAACGCCGGGTAATCCTGCTCAAAAAATGTGCGTAGATTCGATTCGAGATCGAGGTCCATGCCGGCCAGAGGCTTGAGGATGCTGATTGGCTCACCGCACGACAGAGCGGGGGGCCGGACCGCGAGGTAGCGTATCGCCGCGACGATCTGCAGCAGAGAATAAACGACCGCGCCAAAAAGGGCGAGGAGCAGAAGACTCGCCAGGATCTTGCCTGGATGCATGTCGAAGAAAAGTAGCGCACACCTTGCGCCTGGAAGCATGGAGAAGAGACCAAGACCAAGTCAGTCATTATACCTAGAGGTCGCAACGTGGCCGTGCGGAATGGCGTCCATGTGCAGGGCGGCTCGAATCTTGAGCGAGAGTTGTTTCAAAGTATAGGGTTTATGCAGGAAATTCGTTTCCAGATCGACCACTTTGTGGTCGAGCACGGTCTTGCCGGCATAACCGGAAACGAACAGGAGCTTTGTATCCGGTCGCAGTTGCGCAAGTTCCTTCGCCAGTTGCCCACCGCTCATATTCGGCATGACCACTTCCGAGACCACCAAGTGGATGGTCGAGGCATGGCTCTTTGCCACCGATAGAGCATCGACGCCGTCTTTGCCTTCGAGTACCGTGTAGCCCTGCAGGGCGAGAAATTCCGCGGTTGCCCGCCGAACGGCCTGCTCGTCTTCCACGAGCACAACGGTTTCCGATCCCCGGGTTACGGTCTCAGCCTTGATATCCTCGACCTCGCTTGGGTTGTCTCGCCCGGCCACACAAGGGAGATAAATCTTGAACACCGTGCCCATTCTGGGTTCGCTATAGGCCCCAGATGTAGCTCTTATTCTGCTTCACAATTCCGTATACAGTGGCGAGTCCTAACCCGGTGCCTTGGCCGGAGGGCTTTGTCGTGTAGAAAGGTTCGAAGATGTGGGGCAGGTGTTCGGGAGGAATGCCAGTTCCATCATCGCTCACGGTGATGAGGGCATAACGCCCCCGTGGAATGACGGCTTGCGATGAAGATAGTCGTCGTCCAACCGCACGGGGGAGGTTTCGATCCGCAAGTGACCGCCTTGCGGCATCGCGTCCCGCGCATTGGAGGCCAGGTTCATCAGAATCTGCTCAATCTGCAGTGAATCCACTCGCACCGCGCCCAATCCCTCACCCCGCGTGAAAGTGAACCCGATATCGTCCCCGATCTCCTCCGCGTCTCCAGTTTCGTGCTCGAACAAAACCAGTCCGTAGCTTTTCTCCCGCAACATCGTCTTGGCTTCTTCCAGCGAGTGGGCATGGTCGAGGTCGGCTGCCAGCACGTTGTGCGTGCGCTGCAGGATCTCGCGAATCAGGTAGAAGTCTTCTTCTTTATTGCCCACCAGCAACACATGCAGAGGTGTGGGGGCCAACGCGGCTTTTGCAGCTGTCAATACTGGGCTGTCTCCGTCACTAGTTACCATCGGAATGGCAGAGTCCTAACGTTGCTTCCATGCAAGGAGTTTCTCTCGGTCCGTTGAGTTAGGATTCCCGAATCGGGGATCCAGTCCGAATCAGGACGTGGATCTCCAAAACAGCTTGCCTTCTGATCTGCCTCCGAGTAGGGGCCTCTGGGGGCTTGCCACGGGGGGCGGTGAAGATTCTTCCCGCACATCTTTCCTCCAATCCG
>JBARBI010000176.1:0-8588 GCA_049792875.1 Candidatus Sulfotelmatobacter sp. | reverse complement strand
GCGGTCTCGCCGATAGGCGTACTGCTCTAGCGGTAGATCGGCCTCGAAAATTGGTTCGAGAACCAGAACTGCTGCCATTTCCGCTGTCCGATCCCGGATAGCGGGCACTCCTAAAGGCCGCTGTTTCCCATCCGGCTTCGGTATATAGACACGCCGTACAGGAAGTGGTTGATAGGTTCGGTTCTTCAGCTCTTGCGCCAGTTCGTCCAGCCAGCGCTCTTCTCCGTACGTTTCGATGTCCTCGAACGTCTGATTGTCCACTCCTGCCGCTCCGCCATTGGCTTTGCAGCACGCGTAGGCGAATGCCAGAACGTCCTTGCGGTACACCTTGTCGTACAGGGCGTAGAAGCGGAAGCTGGGCGATTCCTTCGCTTTGTCGTGCAACGCCGTCTGCAATTTCTGAACGCTTGCTGGGGTTGTTAGGTTCGACACCAATCCCTCCGCCTTCGTTGCTTCTTGCGTTTCCTTTCAACTGAGGCCCCTTCCCTCCACCGGCATTACCCGGCTTCATCAGTACTACGGGCCTCTCCGTCACCCCATACGGCCCGGCCTGTCTCTCACGAGATGCCGGTTGATCCCTACCGCGATCACCGCTGGGGCTTCCCGTGTTGCTACTGGTCAACTTTGCCTGCTTGCCGTCGCCATTACCCCGGCAGGTCTGATGGAACTCGTTCGCTCGTACTGTCCCATCAACGGCGGCCCGCCCACAAAACACGGGGGGAGGGCTCCTGCGTTAATCGTTTCGAGGCCTGCTCAGCGTTCACTTCACGTTACGGCTTGCATGCTCGCCAAGTCGCCTAAGCGACCCTCTACACCGGAGGCTCCGACGGCTTCGTTTCCTCCACCGCCGCTCCGATTGCTTCCGGGTGGAGCGAACCCAGTTCCCGGGCGGGACTTTCACCCGCAGTCGACCAGCGCCTTTGCACGGCGCACGCGCTAAGGCGATTTTGTCGCCAACAACCCCTAGTTGTCGAGTGGCCGGGCGCCATTGCTGGCGCCCAGCCCTCTAAGAACCGGACTTGAAGGTTTCCCGTCATCCGGCTCGAGCAACCCAAAAACGCCCCCATGAAAAACGAGGACGCGGCCTGATTCAAAACGAATAAGGCCTACTCGATACTGGCTTGCTGCCGATTCGCACGGCGGTGGAGAATCCACCAGACGTGTGTGAAGCTGCACCAACGGCTTGCGCCGTCGTCATTTGCTTTGCTTCATGCATCGGTTCCTCGTTCCTCAAGAGGTCTCGAGCTTGACCACCAATAAGAAGTCAGCTCCGTTTCCGGCGAGGTGATGTTGTCCCCCTAAGGCGACGCAACCTCTATCTGCCCGATTACAGGGCAGCCTTCGCTTGCTCCCATTTCCGTTACCCGCATCGCCATCGGTCCATCTTGCGATGGACTTTCCCCTTGCGAGTCCATTGGATGCATCTGATGACTGCGGCCTCGTGCGGCATGCTGGGGCGCCTTGAGGAAGCTCGCACGGCCATTGAGTCTCTGCGCAAGTACACCCCAACGTTTCTCGACCTTGAAAATGTCCGTGAGGATATAGGGATGTGGGATCCGGACAAAGATGAGGTGGAACGGCTGCTGCAGGGATTGCAGAAGGCCGGCCTGAAGTATGGCTCGGCAGATTCTGGGTCGACGGAGATCGAGCCCAAACTGAGAAGCGACCCTACTGCGCCTGCCAGGTGAAGCAACAGATTCCAGCAGCATGCGAGTTGATCACAAAGACTCCGGCGCGGCCCGCGCCGAGGAAAAGCTTCCGGGTCGCCGTGCTGCCATTCAAGTACACCAGAGGTAGTGCCGACCTCACGGCCCTGAAGGGCGGACCGAGGAGATCGCTACCTGACTGTCCCGCTTTTCATACCCCCTGTGATTGCCCGGGCGGTATTGGGCTCAATTCGCGCGATGTGACTTTGGATTTCCGCAAGTGTGTTGTCGGTCAAAATTTGGTTGGAGGTCATCGAATCGAATAACCACCATCGACACGAATCGTGGTACCCGTCACAAAATCCGAGGCTCGTGAAGCTAGATATACAGCAGTTCCAGCAATTTCCTCGGACTGTCCCCATCGACCGGCTGGAGTGCGCGAAAGAATTTCGTTGTTTAGAGGCATTGTTTTTACAGGGGCGGTCATGTCGGTCTCAATCCATCCTGGCGCAATCGCGTTGACTTGAATGTTGTACGGTGCAAGTTCAATCGCCATGGACTTCGTCAACTGGATGATTGCGCCTTTCGCTGCGCTGTACGAGGGGATCAGCCCAGATCCGAAGAAGGAGTACATACTGCCAATATTGATAATCTTTCCTCCTTGATGACTCATCATCGATTGGGCGGCAAGCTTCGAGAGAAGGAAAACTGCATTGAGTTGAGTCTCGATCACATTGTCCCAATCCTCAGGCTTCTCGTGCAAAATACCGCCGCTCAGCGACACGTTACCGGCGTTATTGACCAGGATGCTGATGCTACCAAGTTCGCTCGCGACCCTGCTAAGCGCTGGCTCCAATGCGGCACGATGGGTTAGATCGATCTTCACCGCGATCGACGGAACGCCGATAGCCTTGAGTTCCGAGAGCACATGCTGGTTCTTCTCGTCATTTCGTCCAAAGATTGCGACGGAAGCACCAGCTTCGGCTAGACCAATCGCAATGCCGCGACCAATCCCGCCGTTACCACCAGTCACCACAGCCACCCTGCTGGCTAGGTCAAAGAGCTCAGGTATCTTCAATCGACTTTCCTCATTTCAAGTTTCGGTAACGGAATCTGCTCTGGAAACCGGTTCTTAGTGAAGCACGAGCGGCCGCCCCCAGGGGAAGTCACTGAAGCTTATTGTAGTGGCCTTCCATAGACACGGTCTTTCGGCGTGCTTGCACAGCCTGCGTCAATCGGAGTGTGCGTCAAATTGCGAGTAAGAGTTGATTGTGCCGCTTTTCGGATGGCAAGTGCGGCCACACGAGAGCGATTCCTGTAATGCTGGATTCTGGGCGGTTGCGGGCAACTGACTAAGGGTTGCCGACTGTCCAGGAGCTACGTCTGTACCACCCAGTTTTGCGGCAGGGCGACGGGATCCAAACGGTCGGACCAGAGGCGCCATTCGTTGACGGGCTGCCACTGCGTCCGTAAGATGAAACGACCAGAAGCAAGGCATCCCTTAGTGATTGGCCGGACCATTTCGCACTACCGCGTCGTCGAGAAACTCGGTGGTGGCGGCATGGGCGTGGTTTATAAAGCCGAAGACACGGAACTCGGCCGTTTCGTAGCCCTCAAGTTCCTGCCCGACGATCTTTCGCGGGACCTGCAAGCCCTGGAACGTTTTCGCCGGGAGGCGCGTGCGGCATCGGCCCTCAACCATCCCAATATCTGCACCATCTACGAAATCGGCAAGCACGGTGAGCAGTCGTTCATCGCCATGGAGTTCCTCGATGGCGTAACCCTGAAGCATCTAATCGCCGGCAAGCCCCTCGAGCAGGATCGTCTTCTCTCCCTCGCCCTCGACATCGCCGACGGCCTCGACGCCGCCCACGCGCAAGGCATCGTCCATCGCGACATCAAGCCCGCCAACATCTTCGTCACCAAGCGCGGCACCGCCAAAGTACTCGACTTCGGACTCGCCAAAGTCGAAGCCCTGCCGCGTTCCTCCACTCAGATCGCGGCGGAGAACACCCTGACCGCCGCCGTCGACGACCCACACCTCACCAGCCCCGGCTCTACCCTCGGCACCATCTCCTACATGTCCCCGGAGCAAGTCCGTGCGAAGGATCTCGATGCCCGTACCGATTTATTCTCCTTCGGCGCCGTCCTCTATGAGATGGCCACCGGCACCCTCGCCTTCCGCGGAGACTCCTCCGGCACTATCTTCGAAGCCATCCTCAACCGTCAGCCCACGCCGCCGGTTCGCCTGAACCCGGAAGTCTCCGATGGCCTCGAGCGCATCATCAGCAAGGCCATGGAGAAAGATCGCGACATCCGCTACCAGCACGCCTCCGACTTGCGCGCCGACTTGAAGCGCCTGCGCCGCGATACCGAATCCGGCAGCAAAGTCTCCGCCCCGGTCGAACCCCAGCCGCCGCACCAGCCGCCGCAAAAGAAGCGCTCCCCGCTGCTATGGGTCGGTCTCGCGGCACTGCTAATCGTAGCCGCAACTGGAATCATGCTCATGCGGCACGGCAGCAAGCCCGCCGCCTCAAGCTCCTCGCAATGGATCCAGCTCACCAACTTCACCGACGCCGTAGCCTATCCCACCATCTCTCCTGACGGCCGCATGCTCGCCTTCATTCGCGGCACCCCAAGAACCTTCGTCGTGAACGGACAGGTCTTCGTCAAAATTCTTCCCGACGGAGAGCCCGTTCAACTCACCCACGACGAATCGCTAAAGATGGCGCCAGCATTTTCTCCCGACGGCTCGCGCCTCGCCTACAGCACCGCCGGCAGCGAATGGCAGACCTGGGTCGTGCCCGTCCTCGGCGGCCAGCCGCAGCTTCTGCTCTCGAACGCCAGCGGCTTCAGTTGGGTCGATCCCCATCGCGTCATGTTCAGTGAGATCCGGGACGGCTGGCACTTTAGCGTGGTCACCTCAACCGAGAGCCGCTCCGAACAACGCGATGTGTTCGTGCCTCCGGATAAAACCGGCATGGCGCACTTCTCGTACCTTTCCCCCGACGGCAAGTGGGTGCTCATTCCAGAAATGCAGGCCAAAGGTGGCTGGACGCCCTGCCACCTGGTCCCCTCCAGCGGCGGGGCGGCAAAGTCCGTCGGACCCCAGAATGGAAGCTGCGCCTCCGCCGCCTGGTCTCCCGACGGCAAGTGGATGTTCTTCACCTCCGACGCCGGCAGCCACGGCAGTCACATCTGGCGGCAGGCCTTCCCCGACGGAATCCCCGAACAAATCACCAACGGGCCCAGCAGCGAAGATGGCATCGCCATGGCTCCCGACGGCCGCTCCTTTATCACTGCCGTCGGCAGCGATCAGCTCAGCGTCTGGGTGCATGACAGCCAGGGCGACCGCCAGATCTCTTCAGAAGGCTATGCCTCCGACCAGCAAATTTCGCCCGACGGCAACAAGGTGTATTACTTGGAAGCCCGCAACGCAGCCGACGCCGACCGCCTCGGCGGCGAACTGCGCAGCTCCGATCTGCATTCCGGTGAGACCGCCAAAGTACTCCCCGGTATCGTGATTCACGACTACAGCATTTCCCCCGACGGCAAGCAGGTCGTTTACGAAGCCCGCGACCCGAGCGATAGGCCCAGCCTCTGGCTGGCCTCCCTCGAACACCGCTTCCCGCCGCGCCAACTCAGCCAGGCGCCCGGGGATAACTCCCCCATCTTCGCCCATTCCGCCCGCGTCTACTTCTTAGTAACCGAAGGCGACGCAAATTATCTCTACCGCATGAATGGCGACGGCACCCAGCGCGAAAAAATCATCCCCGGCCCCGTCATCCAATTCTATGCCGTATCTCCCGACGACCGTTTCGTGGCGGTTCGTCGCCCCTCGGCAGGCGAGGACAATCCCACTGCGGTCGAAATCGTCCCCGTCGCGGGCGGCCCCGCGGTTCGCCTCTGTTCCGGATGGTGTTCCATGGCCTGGACCCGCGATGGCAAATCCATCTACTTCCACCAGCGGTCAATGAAGGGCAGCTCTATGTTACGCACCTACATCATCCCACTGCCTCACGGCGAGGCCCTGCCCAAGTTCCCCCCCAAGGGAATCGAAACCGACGCCGACATCCCCAACCGGGCCTCCCTTCAGGTGCACGACGAGGCGCTGTACCCTGGCCCCAACTCCTCCATCTACTCCTACACCAAGTCCAACGACCACTGGAACCTCTACCGCATCCCCCTGCAATAGAGCTGGTGTAACGTAGCGGCGGGTGTCTCAGCTGCCCGCCGACGCGGAGCGGGGCGTCTCATCTCGACTGTAGGGCGGACAAGACTACTTCGCCACAAAGCCCATACTCTGGGGCTCGACCCCCTGCGTTCCGACTCTGCGCTAAGGATACTTTTTCCCATAACCCGGCTCTCGCACTCGCGACTGCAGAAATCAAGGTAGAAGCACAAGAAAGCGCTTTCATCAACACTCGCCCTTCAGGTCGGTGACGTAGACCGTGACGGAGACGATGTCAGTCATCTCGAAGCCCGCTTCTTCCGCAACTTGTTTTATCGCGACACGGGGATGCGCAACAAGAAAGAACTTTACGGTTCGTGCCACTCAGTGATCGCGCTTTCGAACGATTGAAGGCGCGCTGCGGGGAGCGCCGCGAAGGCTGGATCTTCCCGGCTTTCTCTGCTTCGGGACATCTGACAACCATGGACAAGCAATTTCGGCAAGCGAGGCTTGAGGCCGGGCTTCCGGAAAAACTGGTCCTGTATTGTGGTCGCCACGATTACGGAACCAGGGTGCTGCAGGGCACTGGCAATCTTGCGGTCGTCATGCGCACCATGGGGTACGGGAGTCCATCAACCGCGATGAAGTATCAACGTCCCGAACTTGAGCAGGTTCGACGCGTCTTGAACGGGACAAACAGCAACAACAATCCGGAACAGGGATTGAATGGCACATTCCACGGCACAATAACTAAACAGTAAACTCGGTAAGTGATTGAAAAATATGGTGGGCAGTGCAGGACTCGAACCTGCGACCTCCTGCTTGTAAAGCAGGCGCTCTAACCAACTGAGCTAACCGCCCGATGTTGTAGATCAATAACATACAGGAATATGACTCCACGCGCTATTGCGTCTCAAGAACGAGTCGCTTCGGACCCTCCTACCTGCATCGGCCAAGCGAGGTTGCTTTGCGACGATGTAAATTCCAACTGACAACGATCTCCGAAGATGGAAGTGCGTCAAGCGTAATGACAAGCATGGGCACTGGGAACGTGGCTGTGGGCGGCGGCTCCGTGAATCCGATCCAGCCCGTGCTGCAAGACCACGATCCTGTTGAAGGCCAACCGACAAGAAACACAGAGCGTAAACCCCTCGCGAGAGTCCTCCGGAAGAGTGTCAAGGCGGCGCGAGCGCAGAGGATAGCCAAGGCTGGAAATTAAGACTTCGGAAAGGGGTGTTGAGCGCAAACGTGCGAGGCAAACTCTTTGTCACGCTGCAGCTCGAAGTTCCGCGCCATTTCATCAAAAGACTTGCCCGTGGGCGAACCAGAAGCGTTGAACAACCAGGTGCATTCGGAGCAACCCCAACCATGAAAACGGTCTTCTTCGATCCATATAAGCTCGCTTTTCGCCGCCACTTATAGGTGAAAGATAAGATATTCGGTCAGACTGTTTCGTACCACTATCTTCTTCTCCTTAGTCTGCAGCGTGATTCAGTGCATTCCAGTGGCCCTCCGCATGAATCCCCGCAACCTGCTGTTTCGATACGCCACAGAGCAGATCCAGCACCCGCAGTGTGTGTGCTCCGCCGTGTACTTTGGGGGGCAGCACGCGCAAACCGCAGACGACCAGCACCGATTCGACTCCCACGGCTTGCGCGTTGGAAAACAGTTCATTTGTGGAATGCATCGAGAGCTTTTTTCGACCACGTAGAATCAGCAGGTTGCAGCTTCAATTGTGCCGGGGTTTTTGGAACACCCACCTTCCGCACAGTGAGTCGACCTCATCGCGTATTACGATGTGCTGCCCGGCGGAAGGCGCATCAGGTCTACTTTGATCGACTCCAAACGTTTGCGTCTTAGTTCGTGCGTATGTCTTTCTGCGGCTGTATGGGAGCCCTGTTGCGCATAAGCGGAGTTTTCTTGCTGTAGCGCCGCAATTTCTACCCTCAATTCGAAGATGCGATCTTTGGTTCGTTGGTCCACCCCGCCACGATAGCTTATTAGACAGGTTGAGGAGAAAAGAAATATGCGCCACCGACCCGTTGACATCAGGGGAGCCGCGCGTTCGGATGCGCCTGGTTGTAGGTCGTCATCATCAGCCGCGTCGAAACCTGGGCGTAGTGCGCCGTCACGTCCAGACTTTTCGGAACGGGCAATGGCCTCGCTCACCGCAAACAATATTCGCTAGCGCTAGAGCATTGTAAAGAGAAATCTTTGTTCTTTATTCTCTACCGCTAGAGCAATACACTTCTCCTGTGAAGCGAAAGAATCAAGCAGCCGCAGCCCTAGGACGCAGAGGCGGAAAGCAAAGAGCCGCCCAACCGGGGCTGGGAGAAGATTCCCAAAGAAGAGCGCCAGGATTTGGCGCGCAAGGCTGCCAAAGCGCGCTGGGCCAAACAGAAGAGCGAGTTTTCGCGCGACACTGAGACCTAGAAAAGGGAAAGCGCGATCAAAGCGTCAGCCGCCGCGAAGGCGCGAACGCTGAAATCGAAAGAGCGGAGGGCCGCTCAAACTCGTCGAACTGAGTGCTAGTGAGTTTAGAAATGAGTCGGAAACACCGGACATCCGAGCAATGGATGCGGATCGGGTTCACTGCGTTGGTCCTCGTCGGCGTGATCTGCACCTTGCTCATCGTTGTAGCTAGGTTGAGATAAACCTCTGGTGAGCCGCGGTGGAAGTGCGAAGGAGGGTTCGCAGGCTGACCAAGCAGCCAAAGCCCCAATGAAGTCTGCAGACTCGGAGAAGTTGTTACATGAAAGCAGTGGCAATAA
>JBARBI010000175.1:0-2090 GCA_049792875.1 Candidatus Sulfotelmatobacter sp. | reverse complement strand
GTTCGCCCCCCGCAATGTGACCGTGGTGGTAAGTCTGTTGATCTCTGCGCTTTCGGTGTCCGGCGCTATATTCCTGATTCTGGAGATGTTCTCACCGTACGATGGCCTGATTCACGTTTCCGGCGCTCCGCTCCGTGCGGCTCTAACCCATCTCGGGCAGTAAACCTCAAAGGCAAGCGAGTCAGCGGGCCTCCTGTGGTGACGGTACTGGTGGTCACTTTTCCAGTGACCCGACTTCTCGGAACCTGGGCGGCGGTAAATGCGAGTGCCTGAAGACTATTTCTTGAGAGGTTGGGCACTAACCCCCGCCCCTTCCGCCGAAGCATACACCGGCACTTCGGCGAGAATCGCTGTTCCTCGCTCGAGTTCTGACTTCACCAAGAGTCTTCCCCCGACCTGTCGAACTCTCTCGCGCATCCCGATCAAGCCAATCCCGGCTGTCGAGCTGCTAAGGGCAGTGTTAAAACCCCTGCCATCATCTCGGACGCAAAGACTAACGCCACTCGCGTTCGCTCCAAGTTCAACATGTGCGTTCTTAGCCTGACTATGTTTAGCGACGTTGCCAAGCGCTTCCTGCGCAACGCGGAAAAGACACAAGGCCACATCTGCCGGGATCATGTGACGAAGGTCGCACTCGGTGAAACGAACTTCAATGTTGTGCTTCTTGGTAAACTCTCTGCAGAGGCCAGCGAGAGCTGACACCAGGCCGACATGCTCCAGCCTGCTGGAGTGGAGTTGATGCGACAGGGAATGCAGGTCCGATGCCAACTCCTTGGTTCCCTTCAGCATCTCCTCGACATGAGCGCGATCTTCCACGTCTGACCTTGGAAGTTTTTTCCATAGTTGTCCGAGGCCAATACCAAGGAGCGCCAGGCGCTGGCTGAAATCGTCGTGAAGCTCCCTGGAGATGCGCGCGCGTTCTTCCTCCTGGGCGCGGATCAGGCGGCCACTTAGAACGTGCAGGGAATCTTCAGACAACTTCCGTTCCGTGATGTCAACGCACGAACCGATAAAACCGCAGAAGGTTCCATCGGATTCGAATCTGGGCAGGCCGTAGTCCAGAATCCAGTGGTAGTGTCCATCGAAGCGTCGTAGGCGGTATTCCATCTCGAAGGTGGCTCGAGCGTCAAAGGCGGCCGAGTAGACTGCCAAACACTGTTTCAGGTCGTCGGGATGCACTCCGGTGGTCCATCCGTCGCCCAACTCTTGATCTAAGGATCGACCAGTGAAGTTTAACCAGCCCTGATTGAAAAAATTGCAAAGTTTGTTCGTACCAGACATCCAGATCAACACAGGAGCACTGTCGGCCACTAACCGGAAGCGCTTTTCGCTTTCGCGAAGTTCCTGTTCGTCTCGTTTGTGCCCCTCCCCAAGGGCCGCGAGGAACATGAAGGGTACGGCAGCGGACAACAGGAACAACTGGAGCCACAGCACATTGTTGATGGGTTCCCCGTCGTTGAATGGGCCGCCTCCATGTGCCGCACCCCAAACGGACAAAACGGCAATGATGGTTGCCGAAGTACCAGCCCCCATCGAGCCAAAACGCAATGCGGACCAGAGCAGAAATGGCACCAGAAAAAAAGAGAGTCCCGGCAGTGTGCTTGCCCGGCGGTCCACGAACACGAAATAGCTCAACGAAACGACGCAAGCAATCAACACGGCTGCTTCCACGTAATAGGCCCGCGATGCGCGTGCCCATGATCGGACATGGTCAGCCAAACCTAAAATCGCCGGCATCACCGTGAAATAGGCTATCGCTTCCGAAAAAAAGGAAATTCGCCAACTGGTCCAATAACTCCCACTTGCCGCAAGCGCACCCAAAAAGGCTCCTAGGGATGGGGCCAGGACTCCCGCCACAAGCGAAAATCTAGCCAGCGCCTTCACGCTGTATAACTCCGGCACGCCTTCAAACAAATAACTGAGACCGAATGCCGCGGTGAGGACTTCCACCGTGTCAGACAGAATCAGTAAAACAGTCGTGCGGAGTGCCATCCCTGCTTGCAGGTCATACAGGACGTATGTGCCAAAAGCAGCGGCCATCACGATCGGCCAGATCCGGCGCGGCGCGAACAGCAGGATCGACACCACAA
>JBARBI010000174.1:0-8188 GCA_049792875.1 Candidatus Sulfotelmatobacter sp. | reverse complement strand
TGGGGTTGTGCCAGTCGGGAGCGTTGTCGCTACGCACGCCAAAGTTCGAGGCCCCCACGATTTCCAGGTAGTTGGTGGAGCTGGGGTGGCCGACCGCGAAGTAATTCGTCGCCGCGTTGGCGGACTTTGCGTATTGGTTCGCGAACGGTGCGTTGGGGTTTCCCACGATCTGGCTGTAACCGTGGTTTTCCATCATGATGACGAAAACGTGGTCGAGATGCGGGATGCCCCGGGGAGTGGATCTTTCCTGGGCCATTAAGGTTCCCGCGAGTGCGGTTGCCAGGCCAAGAACTAGGGTGGCTTTTTTCATGGTGATCTCCTGATTTCTGAATGAGGATCGCCTTGGCTTGGAAATCGGGCTCCCGGCCCTTTCAAGTCCTGCCGGGACCCTGGAATCCAGCCGGGTCAAGCAGAGACCCTAGTCGGGATTTGTTACAGGGCGGTGACAGCGGAGTTAAGATTCCGTGAATTCCGGGTCCTTTCGGCCGTGCCCGGCGGCTTTCGCGACTGGCTGGCTCCGGAACGGCGTGCTGGGAGCCCCGACAGCCCCCGCTATCTGTTACCTTGTCGATTGCCACCCGATTTCCCGCAGGTTCACATTCGCGACGTAACATGCTACGGTGTCGGGTGAAAGAGCCTGCACCTTCTGGAGTTGTCATGTCTTTGCAAGAATTGCCGGCAGAGGCTACACGCCTTTTCCACTATCTTTTTGAGCAGGCGTCACTGGGAATCGCAGTGGAGCGTCTCGACGGGATGATCCTGATTGCCAATCCGGCACTTTGCTCCATGTTGGGATATGCCGACAACGAACTGTGCGGCATGAGTTGCTCGGAATTTGCTAATCCCGAAGATTCTCAGGACGATTGGGAGCTCTTTCAGAAGCTCACGGCAGGCGTCATCGACCACTACTCACTGGAAAAACGCTATGTGAGAAAGGACGGCACTCGGCTTTGGGGACATCTGAATGTCTCGCTTTTGAAGAACGTGGATGGAGGGTCTCCGCTGGTCTTTGCCTTTGTGGAGGACATCACGGAACGGAGGCGGACAGGAGAGGCGCTGCGAGAAAGCGAAGAACGATTTCAATTGGCGGTGCGGGCGGGCAAGATGTTTGCCTACGAGTGGGACGCTGCCACCGACAGGATCGTGCGTTCGGGAGACTGCGCCGACATACTGGGCATCGACAAAACGATGCCCGCTAATACGGGCCAACAAGTATTGTCTAAGGTTCACCCGGAAGACCGGGAAAAACTGCTGGCCGCAGATGCCGCTCTTAGCCCGGAAAAGCCGAACCTTCAAGTCAGCCATCGAATGCTACGTCCCGACGGCAGCATGATTTGGGTGGAGAGAACCGGTCGCGCCCACTTCGATGAACAAGGCAAAATGCTGCGGATTGTGGGCATGGTAGCCGATATTACGGAGCGCAAGCAGGCTGAAGAGGCCCTCCGGTTGAGCGAGTCGAATTACCGCTTGTTCGTGTCGCAGAGTTCGGAAGGCATTTTTTGCCAGGAGCTCGACCGCCCCATTCCCGTGGATTTGCCGGAGGACGAACAGGTTCATCGCATTCTGCATGAGTCGTATATGTCCGAGTGCAATGATGCGTTAGCCCGCATGTATGGGCTGTCCGCGGCTGACTTTGTGGGTAAGAGGCTCACTGAAACCCTGGATGCGCTGAATCCTGAAAACATCGAATTGACTCGCGCATACATCCGCGGCGGTTACCGGGTCGTGGACCGTGAGTCGCAGGAGGTGGACCCTCAAGGAAATCCCAAAGTGTTCGTCAACAGCATGATAGGGATCGTCGAAAATGGCTTGCTGCTGAGGACGTGGGGCATACAGCGGGACATGACGGACCGCCGCCAGGCGGAGCAAGCGCGCATGCTCGCGGAGCAGGCACTCCGTGACAGCGAACAACGACTTCGCCTGGCCATCCGGGCCGGAAACATGTATGCGTATGAATGGGACGTCGCCTCCGACAAAGTTGTGCGATCCGCGGAATACGTCAATGTTCTTGGCTATGACGATCGAGCCCAAGCGCTAACTCGCCAGCAAATATTGGACAGCATTCATTCCGAAGACCGCGAATTATTTGTTAGGTCGGTGAGCCAGCTTACTCCCCAGAACCCCACTACGCAGATCAGCTATCGTGTTCTGCGTCCGGATGGTTCCGTGGTTTGGATCGAGAAAAGCGCGAGCGGCTTCTTTGACGGGCACGGAAAGCTGCTGCGGATGATAGGAATCGTGACGGACATAACCAGTCGCAAGCTGTCTGAAATGGCTCTCGCAAACGCGAGTCGCAGGCTGATTGAGGCACAGGAGCAGGAGCGGACCCGGATCGCCAGGGAACTTCACGATGACATCGGTCAGCGGCTTGCACTGCTGGCCGTCGAGCTGGAACAAATCCACCAGGACACCCTCAGTTTGCCTGACCTCCACGGCCGCTTGGGCGAACTGCAGCAGCAGACCACCGATTTAGCATCCAACATCCAGACCCTGTCGCACGAGTTGCACTCGGCAAAGCTGGAATATTTGGGCATAGCGGCTGCCATGCGAGACTTCTGCCAGGGGTTTGCGGCCAAACAAAGACTCGAGATTGACTTCCACACTCACGATCTGCCGAGCGCCATGTCGCGGGAGGTTTCTCTTTGCTTCTTCCGAGTGCTGCAAGAAGCCCTGCACAATTCGGTAAAGCACAGCGGGGTACGGCATTTCGAGGTTCAGTTCTGGGGAGCCTCGGATGAAATTCATCTCACGATCAGGGATGCCGGGGCGGGCTTTGACCCCGAAGCGGCCATGAATGGTCGAGGGCTCGGTCTTATCAGCATGGAGGAGCGGCTCAAGCTGTTAAACGGCACCTTCTCGATTGAGTCACAACCCCGGCGTGGTACGACGATCCACGCTCGCGTTCCTATCACTGCGGGAAGGGACTCCATGCGAGAGGCCGGGTAAGTTCTTTCCTGGGAGCGGATGATGTTCAGGATTCGCCGCAAATCCTTTGGAAGATTTGCTTATCTTCCTCCCGAAAAAAGCTGCTCAAAGAGAATCCACAAAGGATGTCCATTCCATGTTGTTTCGTCAGCCGGTTGCAGAGTTGTTCTACCTGAATCGCCGCATCCGCCTTACCTTGCGCCCACAAGATTGACGCGGTTTCCCCGCAAACTGCAACCCGTGACGGTTGCCCCTGTGTCGCCCGGGCTGCTGCGGCAATCAGATCATCGACAATTTCTGGAAGTCGCACTGGGTCGGGCAGGTCATTCGCCATGAAGCTCGATAAGACGTCGGTCACATCCAAAGCGAAATAGCGTCCCTGCTCGACGGCTGGAACGATATCCACGCCCTGTTTGTGCAATCTCTCAAGAAGACTCGTGCGATGGGACTCAGTCGAGACCACGATCACCGACTTCCCGGCATTGAGAGCCCCTTCAACAAAATGGCCGAAACCGACCACAAGGGCCGCATCATCGGAATAGAAAGCAACTTCGTGGCCACGAGTGATATCGGCCTGTTTCGGTAGTTGAACATCAGCCGCGTCGCCGTATTTGTGGCCCGACACTCCCTGACTGATAAACGACCCGCCGAGCAGCACCGCATTCACCGCAGCTAACAGTGCGCTTCCGGCCTGGGACTTCACCACGTATCCCATTGCCCCCAAGTTGAGAGCCTCTTGCACAACCTCGGCAGAAGATTCTTGACTCAAGAAAACGATCTTGGATTGGGGGGAGAGTCGGCGCATTCGTCGAGCAGCGGCTATTCCGCTTAGACTGGGGAGGCCGATGTCGAGCAGAATTAAATCGGGCTGCAGCTCATCTGCTTTCTGAACCGCCTCCAGTCCGTCAGTGGCCTCGCCGATGACCCGAAACTCTGGTTTCTTGGCCAGCGCTGAGCGTATGAATCTTCGGAATGGCTCGAAGTCATCGACCACGAGAATCCGGACTGGTGACGTTTCCAAGCTACCCCCCCGTTCATGGCTCAAACCCCACCTGCGCGAGACTAGTTGTTGGACCTGATTAGAATTTCTCACGTCCGCTGGCTCGGTCGTTCTCCAAATGGGAGTTTCGATTATAGGGCGATTCCTCCGAAAGGTGTGAAAGAAACGATTTTGTAAACTCCGTGCTCACGGTCTGTCGATTTCCGCCCGGTTCGCGAGCCAGGCTTGCCCGACACCGGCGGAACCCCCTGAAGAAAGCAGGCTGCATCGGCGGCCGGGCACGGAAACCCGCAATTGCGGTGCGCGGCTTTTCCTTTTACTATCGCCCTATCGTGCTTTCTCCCGGCAATCCCAAACTCACAGACCGCCTGGTCTCCGCGGCGCCGGTCGAAGACGATTCCTCGTTTGAACTGAAGCTGCGACCGCAGCGGCTGGCCGAGTTCATCGGACAGAAGAAGGTCAAAGACAATCTGGCCGTGGCGATTGAGGCAGCCCGCTCGCGCGGCGAAGCCATGGACCACGTGCTCCTCTACGGACCTCCGGGGTTGGGCAAGACCACGCTGGCCAACATTATTGCCAACGAACTGGGCGTGCACTTTCAACCGACCGCAGCGCCGCTTCTGCAGATCAAGGGCGACCTGACCGCGATCATCACCAACATGCAGGACAAGCAGGTGCTGTTCGTCGATGAGATCCATCGCCTGCAGCCGGTGCTGGAAGAGTTGCTCTACTCGGCGCTGGAAGACTACAAGCTCGACATCATTATCGGGCAGGGTCCATCGGCGCGCACCCACACGCTGGACGTGAAGCCGTTCACCTTCGTGGGCGCGACCACGCGAGCCGGGCTGATTTCGGCGCCGCTGCGGGCGCGCTTTGGAATCGTGCTGCGTCTTGAGTTTTACACTCCCGAAGATTTGCAGGTGATTGTGGAGCGATCCGCGGAGATCCTGGGCGTTGAGGTCGATGACGCCGGCGCGAAAGAAATTGCCGGACGTTCCCGCGGCACACCGCGCATTGCGAACCGGCTCTTGCGCCGCGTGCGGGACTACGCCCAAGTGCGTGGGGCCGGAAAAATTGATGAGCCTACGGCGAGAGCGGCGCTCGAGATGCTAGAAGTCGATCGCTATGGATTCGATGAGGTCGACCGGCGCCTGTTGTTGACCATCATCGAGAAATATCAAGGCGGCCCTGTCGGTGTGAATACCCTCGCGGCGGTGCTGGCCGAGGAACCCGACGCCATCGAAGAGATCTACGAGCCCTTCCTGA
The DNA here is from genome assembly GCA_049792875.1 of Candidatus Sulfotelmatobacter sp. Lineage (GTDB taxonomy): Bacteria > Acidobacteriota > Terriglobia > Terriglobales > Acidobacteriaceae > Sulfotelmatobacter. The sequence goes on along the minus strand of JBARBI010000174.1, from coordinate 2,997 downwards.
TGCAGATTGGATTCCTGAACCGCACTCCCCGCGGCCGTGTGGCCACCCAGCTGGCGTATGACTATTTCAAGATTGCGCCGAGCCGGCGGCAGAGTTCCCTGTTCTAGCTTTGCAAATCCATCCCGTTAGCTTTGGAGCGAGCGAACGGCGCCTGTACCGAACCGCGAAAGGGCATAGGTCTTTCGGTTCGCTCAAAGTGACAGCCCACAGGCTGTCCCGCCCGGAAAAGCTACTAACCTTGCGATCGTGTCCGCGTCTAACGCTAGCGTACGGTCCAAATCCTAATCTCATGGCATGGGGCGCATGCGGTTCTGGCGGAAGGTCGTGCGGGTGGCGGTCGTGCTGCTGTTGGCGCGCGGACTGACGGCACCCACCCAAGCCCAGGACAAAGACGGCACAGCTGCCGTAATCGCCCCCACCAAGTTCGTCACACTGCATATTCCACGGCTCGAGCAGCGGCCCACGCTTGCGGATTTCCTCAACATGCAGCCTTCCCCGGCGCTCACCGGGAAAATGCTGAGGGTGGATGGATTCCAGCAGCGCGATCCCAAAGACGGCGCGCCTATCTCGCAGAAGACGGAAGTGTATCTCGGGTACACTGACAAAAATCTGTACGTGGTGTGCGTTTGTTATGACTCGGAGCCTGACAAGATTCGTGCCCGCCTGGTTCGCCGGGAGCTGATCAACGATGACGACCAGTTCGGATTCGTGATCGATACCTTCTCCGACCATGCCCACGGGTTGTTTTTCTATGTGAACCCGCTCGGAGTGCAGCAGGATGGCATTTGGGACGACGCCGGACAGGGCCCCGACTATTCCTACGACATGGTGTGGAACTCCGAGGGCAAACTAACGGGGACGGGCTACGTCGTCTGGTTCGAGATTCCGTTCAAGTCGATGCGCTTCCCGCCTGCCGACATCCAGAAGTGGGGAGTGTTCTTCGAGCGCGATATTAAACGCAACAGCGAATATTCCTTTTATCCGCACATCACCAGCAACGCCCAGGGCTTTCTGACACAGGCCACCCAAATGGACGGCCTCGAAAAAGTCAGCGGCGGGCGCAATATGCAGTTCATCCCCTACCTGGTGGGGCGTGGGTTTCGCAACCTCGATGACCGCGATCCCAACCATCCCTACTTTGGCGGCAAGTATTTCGAGGTGCGTCCGGGCCTGGATGCGAAGATCGTATTGAAAAATTCGTTTGTGCTCGACGCCACGATCAATCCTGATTTTTCGCAGGTCGAATCCGACCAGCCGCAGATCACGGTCAACCAGCGGTTCGAAGTCTTCTTCCCCGAAAAGCGCCCCTTCTTCCTGGAGAATTCCAGTTACTTCAACACGCCGGTGAACCTCGTATTCACGCGCCGCATCGCCGACCCCGAGTTCGGCGTGCGGCTGACGGGCAAGACCGGCCCCTGGTCCGTGGGCATGTTATTGGCAGACGACCGCTCGCCCGGCCTGAGCGTGACTCCCTACGATCCGCTCGCCGGAGCCAAGGCATACTTTGGCGTCTTGCGCGTGAATCATGACATCGGGAAGGAGTCGAGCATTGGCCTGATCTATACTGACCGCGAATTGCACACCGTTCCCGGCGAGTTGCAATGCACCAATAACCCGTGTCTGGTGGGCTCCAACCGCGTAGCTGGATTCGATGCCAAGATCAAGCCGACTGCCAAATGGTTGATTACGGTGCAGGCGCTTGACAGTCACACCAGGTTTTACGACGGGACGCATAAGGGCGGCCCTACCTTCGACGGGTATGTCGAGCGCAGCTCAACAAAAACCGAATACAACGTGCAATACCAGGACACCACGGCGGGCTTCGAGACCGATACCGGATTCTTCCGCCGCCCCGACGTGCGTCGGCTGAGCCAGTTTGCCATGTACCGGTTCCGCCGTGAGGGCAAGATTCTGCAATGGCACGGGCCGTCCATCTTCACAATTAACAACTGGGACCATCACGGCACGCGGCTCGAGTGGTTCACCAACGTGAACTGGCGGTTCGTACTGAGTGGGTCCAGCGACTTCGGAATCTTCACCAACCTCGGACACGAACGCCTGCGCCCGTTCGATTACAGCACCCTGACCGCGAATCAGGACTACACCCACCACCAGCGAGGATTCTGGTTTGACTACGGTTACTTCAAGCCCGTGGTGTTGTCCGCCCAGCTGGATTGGGGCCGGGCCACAAACTACGACACATCGGTTGGGCCGCCGGTTCTGGCTACTGCCAACGACATCCAGTTCTCCGCGACGGTACGCCCGATCAAGGGACTGACCATCGACAACACCTAATTTGTTGACTCGCCTGCGCGCAGTGCACACCAACGCCAATATGTTCAACAATGACATCCTGCGGTCGAAGTGGAATTACCAGTTCACCCGGGCGCTGTCGCTGCGCGTGATTGGGCAGTACAACGCGGTTTTGTCTAACTACAGTGCCGCCTTCCCGCAATACGCCCTGAGTTCCCTGCCACCAGCCAAGAATTTCAATGCCGATGTCTTGCTGACCTATTTTGTCCACCCCGGAACCGCCGTCTATGTGGGCTACAACAGCAATCTGCAGAACCTCACGAATCCTCCCGGAGTCGACGCACTCGGGAACCTTGCGCGCCTGCCAGATCGCTTCCTCAACGATGGGCGGCAGATCTTCGTGAAGATCTCTTACCTGTTCCAGTATTAATCCCCGTCTCGATTCCCTCGCTCCTGAAAACTCGGGTGGTCCCTGTTCGGCAAACCGCACAAACATCATTTTGCTGTTTTGTCTTGGCGCTCTTGGTGTATCTTGCTCGATTCATCCTTGCGCTGGTGGAACCGAGGGACGCTAAGGTGCTCTTGCGTTTGGGGTGGGGTCTGGGCCTTTTACTCCAGGTACGAAAGACGGTGCTGAGTGTTTCGCTGGCGGTGTTGGCCGCCGCGACGGCGGTCTGTCCCTCGATCGCCGCGCAAGATACCGTGCAGCCGCAAAGCTCCAACCAGGAGCCGCCCGACTGGGTC
>JBARBI010000173.1:0-2209 GCA_049792875.1 Candidatus Sulfotelmatobacter sp. | reverse complement strand
CTCCAGGGTGATGGTCGTGGCACTGGCAAAGTCCGCCGGATTAAACGTGATGGTGGCATTGCTGGTGTCGGAATTCGCCTGCGCGACCGCCCACGGGAGGCTGCCGCTCGTCGATGCGCTGTTGCTGGTGTTCGTCACCAGCCAGGCACTCGGCACCACGCGGTCTTCCAGCCTTTCGATCTGGAGCCGATAGAGACCCCTCGCCTTGCGCTTCCGTGGCGGCGAGAACCACGACTGAATCAAGCTCCGAATCCAACCACGTGTTTGCGGCGACTGCATGTTTTCAACTCCATGAAGGTTCGGCTCGTAAGCCAATTTGGCGGCAGCTGAGGTTCGCTCGCCCCCAGCAGCGGTAAACAGGTAGAATAGGGACTATCAGATATTTCCGCCGATGCAAACACAAATCGAAGTGTTCATCATTTCTTCACAGAGCGGCACGTCCAGCCAAACAAGGTCGGTTGTCCGCTTTTCGCACCCGCTCCCCCGCAGAGATGACCACCCCCCCGGTTTTCGCGCGAATTGGATACCGAAGTGGTGTTAAGTTTGCCTTCTCATTTGCAGCCCGGCCCGCGTCAACGCGGATTTGACGGTCTTTCAGAGCTTCACGACAAACGAGCACACTGGCTTCAAGATCAAGAACGTTCAGCGTATCTTACAAGTCGACAAAAGCATCAAAGTGAGCGACCCGCCAGGGCTGACCGTCTCGGTGGACTCTGTGCTTTTGGCTACACTCAAGCGCAACCCGGAAGTTAGCGTTCAGGTCTACTCTGTGCTTATCAAGGCAATGTACAACTCGATTGGTCAACCACCGAACGTAAGTGTGCCGCCAAACGCACCAGCCGAGTTAGCCCACGTTTAGCGGACGCCATCTCTGATTGAGCGCATCGGTTATTTCGGATATGATCTAAATCACCGTGCGCGATTACGCAGCTGAGTTTTGAGGCACGACGGGCAACGCCCGGCGATTGCGTTCTTGCAGATAATACCGAACCTCGCACATCAGTTCGATCATCCCGGGACACTTGTGGTTGCGCGTCACGTTCGCATGCACATCCTGCCAAACACGTTCGATCCGGTTGTAGTCCGGACAGTAGGGGGGCAGAAAATGCAAGCGCACGCGACGAGCAAAATGGGCGAGTGCAATTCCAATCACGTTGCTGCTATGGATCTTGTAGTTGTCCAAGATGACGTGGATCACCCGAACGCGGGCATACACCTGCGTCAACCTTTTCAACAGGTCCATGAATAGCCAAGCGTCTTTCTTCTCCGCTTCGACCCAATGCAGTTGCTTCGTTCGCACATCCAGGGCGCCCGCCAGATAACGCTTCTCATTCTGACCCGGCGTCATCACGTCTTTTTGCTGACCCAAACCCATCCAATCCAAGCCGATCTTGGGATTCAGATGGATGTCCACTTCGTCTTCATAGACCGCGACCTCGTTGCGCGGTAACGAAGTGACCAGCTGGGCGATCTGGTTCAGCCGCCTCGTTTTTGCCGCGGGATGCCAGGGACATTCGACCCGCGGACGCGGTTTGCCACGGCGAGCCTGGATCAACGCCAAGGCCCGACTCATGGTACCGACGTGAATGCGAACGGCGGTCTTGCGTACCATCGTTTCGACCAACAATTCGCGAGTCCACGTCGGACGGCGCCAACCATGGTCCAGGGGGCTCGAACGCACGACTTTATCAAGCACGCCCAAATAGGCTTCGGAGAGTTTCTCCGTGCCGTTTTCTTCTCGGCCATCCCACAGAGAAGCCTCCCCGAGTTCGCGAAACCGCTTGGCCACCCGATACACGGTGGTATTGTGGACGCCAAGAATGGTTTCAATCACCCGAGCGCCGCGCCCGTTCCAAAGGTTGAAGATAATCAGGTAGCGAACTCGGACTGCCGCGATCGAACATTTGCGATACCGTTTATTCATCTTCTTCTTGACAGACCAGGAAACATTGGGAACAATACGAAACATGGGAATTCCTCCTTGGGCCGTGTCGGCCCTGGGTTAAGCAGTGGAATTCCCATTTTTGCATTCAAATCCTCAAATTTCCAGTGTTTCACCGTTGCAGCTGAATCGCGCACGGTGATTTAGACGGGGTCGAAAGCCGAAATCTGTCGCTGAACCCGTGCAAGCGGTCTCTGCCTATGCTGACTTGACTGGCATGGACGGCTACAACCCGATTCTGGTGTCCATGACGACGAGGCTTTCGCC
>JBARBI010000172.1:0-10639 GCA_049792875.1 Candidatus Sulfotelmatobacter sp. | reverse complement strand
CGATCTCCAAGTGACCATCGCCGCAGTAGCGCATCAACGCTTTCCATCTTCCGAGCGCGTAACGAACCGCCATGGCGGTGTCCGATTTCTTCGAGAGCTTAACCAACGTCTCGTCCAGCCATTGTTTCAGGGATTCGAGCAACGGCTGGCTGCGCGTGTTGCGGACCTCCCGCCGTTCTTCTGGCGTTCGGCCGTGGATGTCCCTCTCGATCGCATAAAGCTCGCCGATTCGCCTTAGCGCTTCCTCCGCGACGGGAGATTTGTGAGCGACATGCAGATCGTAGAACTTCCGGCGCACGTGTGCCCAGCAGGCTGCTTCCTGAATGCGTCCTGTTTCATAAATCTGCTCGAAGCCGGCGTAAGCATCCGCCTGCAGCGTTCCCTGGAATTTGCTCAGGTGTGCTTGCGGGTGTTCTCCCTTGCGATCCGGTGAGTAGGCGAACCATACCGCCGGAGGTGTCTCGTCTCCTGCTGGCCGATCGTCTCGCACGTAAGTCCACAGTCGTCCGGTTTTGGTTTTTCCATTCCCGGGCTCCAACACCGGAACTGGCGTGTCGTCCGCGTGCAGCTTCTGTGCTGCCATCACGTGACGTCGCAGCGCTTCTACCAACGGTTCTAGCAGCTGGCTCGTTCCGCACACCCAGTCCGCCAGTGTCGAACGATCCAGGTCCACTCCTTGCCGAGCGTAAATCTCCGATTGTCGGTACAATGGCAAGTGAGTCGCGCGGAGGAGTCTCACCCCCGCGCGCTCCCAGAACCGTACGTGAGCCTCTCGGCTCATACGGCTCCTAGTGAGCGGCCTTTTGTCCATAGAGAATCGGCCAATGGGCGAATAGCGTTGGGGACGACTCGATCACCCGAGCTAGCCACTGCCGCGCGCCCTTCGGTTGATGCCGCAAGCGCTTGAACTTGCGACGCGCCCACCGCACCAGATGAACATCGATCCGTTGAAGCGTTGGATAGAGTTCTGACTTATAGAAGTGGCTGTAATAATTGATCCAGCCTCGGATGAACGGGTTGAACATCCGGGCCAGGTCGTCTAGCTCCTTGTCGCTCCGAGTCTGAAAGGACCAACCGCGGATACTCTGACGAATCGCTTTGAGTGCCTTGGGGCTGGCTGCCGGAAGAAACGACAACCCGTACAGATTCCCTTGCCATTTCGCTTTCCGGGGTCGAAACGCATACCCAAGAAAATCGAATCGACAGTTCGGATATCCACCGGTGCGATTGGTGTCCTTGCAGTAGACCACATTCGTCTTCTCTGGATGAAGCACCAATCGACATTCGGCGAACCTCCGCTCTACGACACGGCGCAACGCCAGGGCCGCACGCTCGCTTCGGCAGTGGCAGATGATATCGTCGGCGTACCGCTCAAATGGCACACCTCGGAAATGCTCTCCCAGCCAGACATCGAACGCATAGTGCAGGAATAGGTTGGCCAGCAGTGGGCTGATGACTCCACCTTGCGGCGTTCCCTTATCCCGCGATATCAGTTGACCACCTTCCAGCATCGCAGGAGCTTTCAGCCAACGGTCGATGTAGAGCAGCACCCAAGAGCATTTCGTGTGCTTGCGCACTGCCTTGAGAAGCAGCCCATGATCGATGTTGTCGAAAAACCCTTTGATGTCGATATCCACGACCCAGTCGTGGCGCCAGCACCTCTGACGCGCCGTCCGGACCGCATCAATCGCCGAGCGCCTTGGCCGATACCCATAAGAGTCCGCGTGAAACAACGGCTCCAGTAGAGGTTCTAGGTACCGACGAACTACCTCCTGGGCGATGCGGTCCGCGACGGTGGGAATCCCCAACGGTCGCATCCCGCCATTCGCCTTGGGAATTTCTACTCGGCGCACCGGCGGAGGCATGTAGCTGCCCGAGGACATTCGATTCCAGAGCTTGTAGAGATTCCCGGCAAGCCGAGCCTCGAAGTCCCGAATCGATTGCCCATCAACTCCAGCTGCTCCTTGGTTGGCCTTCACACTTTTGAAGGCCTCCCATACGTCCCGCTTCGGTATGGCAAACGGCTTTGCTTCGTTCATGCAGCTCCTCCCGTCACCGGTTGGCTGCCTGCCAAAGCTGCACACCACAGCCCCTTCGGTCCAGCGTCATTACAACGCTTTCATCCCTACTACGAGCTGTTCTGCCCCTGTGCACCGCGTCGGTACTCAGAGCCTTACAGGGATCACCCACTCGGCTCGCTCCCTTTGCATCGGTGCGACAGGTTCTCACGTTCCATGCGAGAGCCTGTTCCAGGTTCACGCCGCCTTCGAGCCGGATGTCGCGCGGGCCGGTCTTCAGGTCTCCGCCCACACTTATCCCGGAGCGACCACCATCCCCGGTTTCGACATCAACTGTACGATTTCGGCAGTTCATCGACGGTTCGCTTTCGCTCGTCTCCCTGAAACTCACCTGACGGAATCTTGTCCGCCTTTTCCGCGACGTTCACCACCATCGCTCTTAACGACAGCAGCTCGCGGTAGTTTGAAGTCCACTCCTGATCGCAGACTTCGAAGGGCCCTCCTTCATCTCTCACACAGTTTCCACACCTCCATTGCTGTCGGTGTGTTCGTGACACACGATGGTCAGCGAATTTCGATGCCAGAACATGCGCCAGAAGTCCAGGTCCTGCTACCCCTCGCGCGATTGGCCGGCTCGGCGCTTCGGCCTGCACGATCCGGTCACAACCCACGCAGGCCATCTTGGGTCGAACCTGGCGGATCACTTTGAAGCGGATCGATTCGATTTCCAGCATCTCTGAAACATCTTCGCCGAGATGCTTCAGCTTGCCACCGCAGTCCGGGCAGGCTTCTTGCTTCGGCGGATAGGTCCGCACTTCTCGTGGTAGGTGTGCTGGCAACGGTCGTCGTGCCCGTCGGGCGTGCTGTTCTGCGCTCGCGAGTGGTTCCGGCAGAGCAGCGACTTTCTCCGCATCGTTCTGTTGTAGCGCCTCGAGCTGCAACTCTAGTTGTTCGATCTGCCGATCCAGCTTCTCCGAAGAACGCCCGAATCGCATGCGTTGCAGCTTGGCAATCAGTAGTTTCAGCCGCTCGAGTTCGCCATCGCGAGACACGATCAGCTCGTGTTGCGAAACGATCAGTGCTTTTAATTCTTGGGGATCCAGGGCGTCGAGATCGGGAAGCGTCGCGCGAGAAGCAACCATGTGCGCAGTATGCCATGAGCAAAATTCTTGGCAAATCAATTCTGAATAATTTCTGTTACACCGCCATCTGTGGATCGTAGCTGCGCACCGGACGCCGCCAGTCGATCCCTTCAAGCAACATCGACAACTGTGCCTGCGTCAGAAAAACCGTTCCACTCGTTGCTTGCGGCCAGATAAATCTTCCGCGCTCGAGTCTCTTCGCGAATAGACACAACCCATCGCCGTCCCACCACAACATCTTGATCAAATCTCCTCGCCGCCCGCGAAACACGAACACCTGACCTGAAAACGGATTCTCTTTGAGTGCCGTTTGCACCATTCCGCTTAACCCCGTAAATCCTCGCCGCAGATCCGTCACGCCTGCGGCGATCCAGATCCGCGTTCCTGCCGGCAGTCCGATCATCCGAGCAAATACTCCAGCACGGTGCGCAGTGCTTCTGCTTCTACATTGCCCGTAACACGAAGTTGTCCCTTCGGTAGCTGAATGTCCATCGTCCCCGAAGTGCATCGCGACGCCACACCACGAACTTGTCTGGATCTATTCGTGGGAATTTCTGAGATCGTTACAGGTAGGAGGTTACTCGAGGAAACTTTGCCCAGCCGTCCTTCACGATACTTCTTGCGCCAGTAGAAAACCTGGTTGGCGTTGACCGCGTGCCGCCGCGCAACCCGCGCGACTGACGCCCCAGCCGCTAACGTCTCTTCGACGATTCGGCGTTTTTCTTCGACCGAGCGCCGCCACCTCTTTACCCGCTTGGCTGTCTCAATCGCCACCTGCTCGGAAGTGTCCATTTATCCCCTCGTGGACACTTATCGATGTGCCCACATCGGGCAGCATCCTTATTTACTCTCATTTCGTCCAGACGGTTTTGACCGGTCGCTTACCCTGCTGCGTGAATCGCTCGTTCGGCTGTTCCGCAAACAGCCCGATCTTCTCGTTGTCGGCCAGGGTGGGCAATCGGAGACCACATCGTGCCATGTCATTGACACCAAATTCGAAGTTCTCGTCACCGACTCTTTTCCGACCGCACGGCTGCCAGCAAATCTAGCTCTCCAGATAAGAAGGGAGGGCACTCTAAGGGCTCTTCTCATCGGGATGGAGGCTGACGAAGAGCAATTTTTAGCTGCCGTCCGTTTCGGTGTGACCGGATATTTGTTGCAAGATGCATCTGGTTCGGATGTCGTTGCCGCCGTGCGTGCTGTCTTTCGGGGGGAGGCAGTTTGCCCTGCACGGCTTAGTTTCGCGCTGTTCCGTATCGTTGCTCAGGCGCCAAGAGGATTGTCCCTGCAATCCTCAAATGTAAGACCGCATCTTACTTTGCGCCAGCAACAATTGGTCGCTCTCGTAGCGAAGGGTCTAACAAATAAAGAGATAGCTTCTCACCTCAATCTCTCTGCGTTTACAGTCAGAAATCATATCCATCGAATCTTGAAACAGGTGGACGCCGAGAGCCGAAGTCAGTCTGTGGAAGTGATCCGTGCCTACAGCTATGCAGTTAACATATAAGCTTCCCACACATCTCGGTGAAATCTCAGGTCCATTCTCGGCCGAGGCGAGCAGACTGCGGGCTCAACTGGTCCCTGCTGAACGCCGCCAACACTTGGGTGAGGAGCTCATCCAGATCCTGCTGTTTTCTGCCAGGAAATCCGACCACGTGTTGTGGTTCACTTCCGCTAACGCTGTCAGCGACCGGAACACTGGATCGTGCTCACAACGCCGGACCGCCTGCGGTGCCCAACCAATTTCTTAGCTATAGGCATACACCCACAAACTGATCAGCCATGCGGATCGAACGCTGGCCTCCCGCCTTCCCCCGCACTGCTCTCGATGGCTTGATAAAAGACACTCTAGTCCTGCGGCCCTACCAGTGCCCAAATCGCTCTCGCCGAGTGGTCTTCGCCGATGGGGTGTTCCACATCCAAGGTTCGCCAATTCATCTGTTGGCGATTTACGCAGCCGATCGGAGGCTGTTCGTTGGGAGGATTATCTTGGCTTATGCCGCGAGCTTAAAGCAGACTCTTGATTTTGAAAGACGTAAATTCAGAGGGTTCTTCACAGGTTCGGCGCGACTTATCCGGTCCTTGTCCGATAGTCCACACTCTTTGCGGTCTTAGGCAAGATCCAACCATCCAGTACGTCCATGAACTGGCAGTTCTTACAGTTTCTGGCTAAGCCACAACTGATAGAGACTCAATCGTGGGTGTGGCATGGACATCTGATGGGAGCCGTGCGATGAACACCGATCGAATCGCCATACTCCTAACGATAGCTTTGTGGGCGGCCACGATCATGGAGCATAAACTCGACAAGGACCATCTCGACGTGGCATATACCAGTTTGGCCCGTGGCTACTATGCCAAGTCTGAGTCGCCCTCCAAACGAGCACTCAGCGTCTTGGAAAGATCCTCACCACCCAATTACCCAGAATTGATTCAAGCATTGACGAATTACGCAGCGGTGCTTGAGAAGACGGGGCGGAAAGCCGAAGCAGAACTCCTTGAGACTCGCGTGATGGTGTACCGTGCCAAGCTCAGGGAGAGCAACATAAAGAGTCAAGCTGTCTAATTGGCGCAACAGCCTTACCGTCCATTGTTGAGAATCTTTTATAGCGGCCCAGTGTGGTAAAATTGATTACATACGGGCGGCATGGCCACACCATGCGGCTTGGGTAAGTATGCGCGCTTTGCCTTCCTCAAACGCGCGGCCCGCTCGATGTCAGGGTGTCGAACCTCGCAGAACTGCGCACTTCCCGCAAGCGTTGGACAATGGGCTGAACCTACTGAAGCTTGCATTCATGCTGGTCCTGGGCAGCCTCACCTTTCAAATGAATGCCGCAGCGCAGTTCCAACAGACCCGACGAGTCCTGATTTTCACTGAACTGGGGTCTTGGTCACCACACGTTGCTGCCATAAACCAGGAGATATTCACGGCCTTAGAAAATTTGCCTTACCACATTGAGTTCTACACAGAGGATGTGGACGCAAACTTGCTGCAGGATGAAGCTGCGCAGCGGCAGTTTCGCGATTGGTATTTCCAGAAGTACCGAGATCGCAAACCAGACTTGATCATTGCCATCGGTCCGTCTCCAATTAAGTTGATGGCCGCGTCACACGAGGTGCTTGCCCCGCATGCGCCGATTGTTTTCTGGGGAAGTGCCCAGGAGTTTGCGGAGTTGCCTAAGCTCGACTCTGACTTTACCGGGGTTTGGGGAACGGCACAGCCAGAGAAAACCTTGGAAGCAGGCCTTCGTCTCCAACCACACACCAATCATGTGGTGGTGGTGGGCGGTATAGCACCGTATGACCGCCATCTCGAGGCCCTTGCCAAACAGCAGTTTCGCAATTACGAATCAAAGTTCCAGTTCACCTATTTAACCGACCTGGAAATGCCGGAATTGCTCGAACGACTCAAGCGCCTGCCGAGAAATTCGATCGTCTATTACACTTCGATTCTCGAGGATGCAGCAGGAACACACTTCGACGACGAAACCCAGTCCGTTCCAATGGTAGCCAGCGCCGCAAACGCGCCCGTTTTTGCTGTTGACGAAGTGGATGTGGGTAGAGGAACGGCAGGCGGTGACGTGTTCAGCTCGGTTCTGGCGGGTGAAGTCGCGGCCAGGATGGCCGCCAGAATTCTCAACGGGGAAAAGCTGCAGGATATCCCGATTGTCAGGGGCGCAAACATATACGAATTCGATTGGCGCGCCCTGCGGCGGTGGGGGCTCAAGGAAACAGACCTACCGCCTCGCAGCGTTGTTCTCGATCGCGAGGCGACCTTTTGGGAAGTGTACCAGCGAAGAATCATTGCCGGGGCTCTTGTGCTCTTGGCACAAACTCTGGTGATTATTGCGCTCTTATGGCACCGAGCAAAAAGGAGAGAGACAGAGGTACAACTGCGCCGGCACAGCGATCAGCTTCGGCTCGCCATGGAATCTGGCAAAGCCGTCGGTTGGGAATGGGATCTCAACACTAAAAGAGATACTTGGTTTGGCGATTTGCACAACATGTTTGGTTTCCCCTCCGACACCTTCACTGGGACCGTGGGCGATTTTTTCCGCTACGTGCATCCGGACGATAGGAAAAGAGTCACGGAAGCAATGGCTGAAGCCCGACAAGACCACAAGCTCTACACGGCGGAGTTCCGTGTCGTTAGAATGGACGGGGTTATTCGTTGGGTCGTATCAAGGGGCGCGTTTGAGTACGCGAGAAAAGGCAATGCGACGCGGATGTTGGGGATGGCAGTGGACGTTACGGAACTCAAATTGGCTGAGGAGGCTCTGAAGATCTCAGAAGAGAAATTCTCGAAAGCGTTTCGCGAAAGCCCATTGGCCGTGACGCTGACAAATATTCAAAACCATCGTTACGTTGAACTAAATGAAGCTTTCGAGCGTCTTACGGGTTGGCGCCGCGAGGAGGTATTGGGCCGCACTCCTCTGGAGATCGAGCTATGGCTCGATCCTGCCCAAAGAGAGGAATTGATCAAGCGCCTACTAGCAGAAGGCACGGTACGGAATCTGGAGACAAAAATCCGCCGGAAGGACGGCGAGATACGCTCCGCCCTGGGTTCCTCGGAGCTAATTGATATTCAGGGTGAGCCGTGCGCTCTGTCCATGTTCGCGGACATAACCGATCTTAAGAAAGCTGAAGAGGCCGAAAGGAGATCGGAGAATCGATTCAAACAGTTTTTTGAGAGGCTGCCCGAGTACTGCTTCATGACCTCCGCGGTTGGCGAGATTCAGGATGTTAACCCCGCAGCCTGCGGTGCCCTCGGTTATTCCAAGGAAGAACTCGTAGGTAAACCCCTGTCACTCATTTACATCCCCGAGGCGCTGCCAAGGCTAATTGACTTGTCGGAGAAGTGGAAGACCACAGGCACTCTACACGATGAAGAGATCGAAGTGGTTACCAAGCAAGGGCAGAAGCGAACTGTGCTTGTCAACGCTGGATCGGTGAAAGACACAGAGGGAAACCTCCTGCAGGCAATGACAGTGCTAGTAGATATCACGGAACGGAAGCAGATCCAGGACAGGCTACGCGAGAGTGAGGAGCGCAGTCGGGATCTGGTGCGTCGCTCTCCCATCGCTATGGTTGTGACCGACGGATCACAACTTCGAATCACCATGATGAATGATCGGTTCACTAGCCTTTTCGGGTACACCGTCGAGGATGTACCAGACTTGGCCCACTGGTGGCCGCTTGCGTACCCCGATGAAGCTTATCGTACCGCGGTAAGAGCGGAATGGGAGACGCGAGTAGAGAGGGCTCTTAGTGATCGCACCGAGATTGAGCCTATGGAGGAAACAGTTCGATGTAAGGACGGATCAAGCCGCTATATCGAGTTTCACTTTTCGCCCATCGGAAATGCCAACGTCGTCACCTTCGCTGACCTCACGGACCGGAAGTACGCTGAGACCGTGCTCCAAGAAAGCGAGGAGCGTTTCCGTAATGTCGCGAACACGGCTCCAGTGATGATCTGGATGGCAGGCATCGATAAGTCATGCACATACTTCAACTTGCCCTGGCTGCAGTTCACCGGTCGATCCCTTGAAAAGGAGCTAGGAAGCGGCTGGACAAAGGAGGTTCACCCGGATGATTTACCGGGACGCTGGGCGACCTACGCTGGAGCGTTCGATCGACGGGAAGCTTTCCAAATGGAGTACCGCCTTCGACGATACGATGGAGCATATCGCTGGATGTTCGATCAAGCTGTGCCCAGGTTTAATTCAGACGGGTCGTTTGAAGGTTACATCGGTTCGTGTATCGACATCACGGATCGCAAACTTGCTCAAGAGGCTCTGTCCGACATGAGCCGCAAGCTGCTCGAAGCCCAAGAACAAGAACGTACCTGGATCGCACGCGAGCTTCACGACGATATCAGTCAGCAAGTTGCCTTCTTGACTGTGAATCTGGAGCGCTTGAAACAAGATTTTCATGCTTCGGATTCTGCGGAGGTGGTTCACCGGCTGGAGGAGACTATCGAGCATGTCTCAGGACTGGGGAGCGATATTCAAGCCCTTTCGCACAGGCTACACTCTTCAAAGTTGGAGTATCTTGGCCTCGCAACCGCGGCTTCCAGTTTCTGCAGGGAGCTATCGAAACAGCATGAAGTGCAGATTGACTTTCGCTCTGAAGGTGAAACTAAGGAAATTCGTCAGGACATTGCACTTTGTCTCTTCCGGGTCCTGCAAGAAGGTTTGCAGAATGCCATCAAACATAGTGGGTCACAGTTCTTCGAAGTGTGTCTCAAAAGAACATCGAACGAAATCGAGCTGAGCGTGCGCGATTGGGGCATCGGCTTTAACCCCGAAGAGGCCATGAGGGGGCGCGGACTGGGCCTCACCAGCATGAGAGAAAGGCTCAAGCTCGTCGATGGGGAGCTTTCCATCGATTCCAGGTCCCAGCGTGGCACCACAATTCGCGCCACTGTCGCCCTTAGACAGGATTCTAAGGCTGCGCAGGCCTGAAGAGTCCGGCGTCGTGATCCACGGGCGACGAGGGGGCGCCCTCTCTTGGTTGCGAACTCAACCCGCAACCATTGCCGCCACACCCGCTCGCCGTTCAATCCCCTCAATGTGCTCTTGCAATCCCTCGGCTTGTAACATGTCCCGCACTTCGCCGTGAACCTCCGCTAGCTTTAGTTTGGCTCCCCGCGCCGCCAATTCGCTATGGAGATCGCGCAGCATGCGCCCACCTGCAAGATCGATATTCGCCGAAGTGGAGAGGTCCAGAACCACTTGTTCCAGTTCGGGATAGGCGTTCGCTTGGCTTAGAATTTCCGTCTTGACGTTTTGAACGTTGAAGTAAAACAACCCCGCTTCGATTCGGAAGACCAGCACGCCGGGAACGAACTCGAGATCCGCGTATCGCATGGCGTCCACAAAACGATCGCTCCCCAGCATGCGCCCCAATCGCAACACGCGGGGGCGAGAAGCGCGCCGAAGCAGAAGCAGTATGCTGAGCACCGTGGCTAACAACACACCTTTCAGGATTCCAAAGACCAATACCCCCATCGTAGCCGCCAAGGCTACTCGAAACTCGAGTCTGCTCGCCCTGCGGATGTGCATCACTTCCTTCGGATGGATCAGTCCCCAAACTGCCATGAGGACCACCGCTGCCAAAACCGGGTCGGGAAGGTCCTTCATGAACCCCGTCAGAAACAGCAGGACTGCACCGATGCTGAGGGAAGCAAAAGCGAGGGCCAGAGGAGTTTGGGCACCGCCTTTTTCGTTTACGGCCGATTGCGACATTCCTCCTGCCAGCGGATATCCATGTCCCAGACCCGAGGCCAAGTTTGCCGCCCCCAGGGCTAAGAGCTCCTGGTCCGCATTGATCTCGTAACCGTGCTTCAGCGCGAAGGTGCGCGCCACTGAGATGCCCTCCACGTAGGCCAGAAGAAAACACCCCAGTGCTAGCGCGAACAGGTCATCAACTTCATTCCAGGCTACCAGCGGCCAACGAATACGTGGCAGCCCAGCTGGA
>JBARBI010000171.1:0-11715 GCA_049792875.1 Candidatus Sulfotelmatobacter sp. | reverse complement strand
ATTTTCAATTCGCCGGGAGCGGCTTCCAGCGCGGCATCCGCAGCAGCGAGAGCTATGGTTTCGCCCACAACGAAGTGTTTCTTGAACTGCCGGGGCTTGAATCGCTCTTTGCGCAGTTCGACGGTATGGTCTCCGGGATTGACGGTCGAGACGGAGAGCGTGCCGTCGGGCTGAATGGCGCCGACGAGAGTTTGATCGACGAGAACCGTGGTTCCGGGAGCGCCGCCCTGGATGGTCAGCGAGGCCAGGCGAGGCTGGGGTTGGGGTTGGAGGTTGAAGATAAGCCTGGCCTGTTCGCCCTTGCGAATGCGGATCTTTTGCGGGGGAGGATCCTGAAAGCCGCTCTTAGAGACTTGTACAACGTAGTCCTTGAGCTCGAGAATCGGCAGGCGCAACTGGCCGGCTTGAGTGAGTTGCGGATGAAGTTTTCCATCGAGAAAAACTCTTGCGTCGTCTTGACCGGCAACAACAACGAGCGTGCCCAGGTTTCCTGCGGGGGAATCGGAAGAAAGGTGCAAAGCAGGTAGAGATGGTTCGGGAGTTGTTTGTGCATGGACGGAAACGGCAGGGGCGGAAACGGCGGGAGCGGTGACGGCGGCAGCGGAGACGGCCGGGGCAGAGACAGGGGGCGCTGAGACGGTGGGAGCGACTGCGGGGGTCTTCGCTACTGGCGGAGCGTGATGTTTTCGCGCGAAGAAGAAGGTCGCTGCCACCAGGATTATCGCGGCGGCGGAGATGAGGATCAGCGTTGTGGAGTTCAACCTCGGAGGCTGTTTTGGCTGGGATGATGGGGATGTTACTTTGGCCGCCAGTGGTGAGGGTTCGGCGGCGGAAGCGGTCGCGACTTGGGGCGGGGGTACTTGCGCCTGTGACGGAGTGGTCAGGACTTTGCTCGGCGGCACAAGGCGGGGCGGAACCTTCCTCAGACGAACATCGCTCGGCGGAACTGCGGCGGGCGGAACGTTCTGGGGTGGAACCGGGCTTGGCGTAATCTGGCGGGTAGCGTCGCGTGAAGGCTCCGGAGCGCTGGGGCGCGGGACGTGAAGAATTACGGTCGCGCCTTTGCCGCGCGGCGAGGCGCTGGAACTCTCCTGGGAAACTAATCCCAAGCGGAGGAGCAGGGCATTGGCGATGGACAAGATTTCGCCATCCGTCCAATGCTTGGCGGCCACCGTTTGTATGCGCACGGCTAGAGCTTGCTTTGCAGCTACGTCGGTGGCCCCATCGATTTCGCGCTGCAGGCGCCGTAGGTCTTCCAAGTCGCCGCGGCGGGCCTGGCGCCGCCGAGCATCCTGGTCGCGCTGGATTTCATCCTGGATCTGAAGCAACTTGGGATCGTGGGGATGAACGGCCAGGCCCTCTGCAACCCAAGCCAAGGCTGCGAACAGATCACCCGAGGACTGCAGCTTGCGTGCTTGCGAAACCCAGTCCTCCACAGAGCTTGTTTCTTTCTTGGTAACGATCAGGCTGAGGATCGTTTTGGCCGTGGGATGTGCAGGGTTTAGGTTGAGCGCCTGATTGGTCAGCGTCTCGGCTTCCAGCCAATCGGTTTCTACCATCGAATGCGCGTGCTCAACCAGGGCGTTGGCCAGGATGGTGCGGGCGAGAGAATTGTTTTTGTCCAGTTCGTAGGCTTTGCGCAGCAACTGAATTGCTTCAGCGGACATCTGCTGCGCGAACAGTTCCTGACTTTCGGTGATAAGACGTTGCACTTCGGCATTGCGCTGGACGCCATCCTGGACGAGCTTTTCCAGTTCGAACAGCTCCACATCGTTGGAGAATTCGGCGGCTGTGCCTCGCAACGAATCCAGGGCGCGAGAGTAGTCGCCCGAACGCAGACAGACGTTGATGTGCTCAACGAGCCGCGTTTTGGATTCGGTGCGGGTTTGCTGGTCGTGTGTTTTCTCCAAGCGCTCTAACCTCGAAGGTCAAATCCGGATATCGGTTGTAAATGGTGCGCAGGATCTCCCCGTCGTTCCGCGCATCGTTATACGATCCTTGTTCTTTGTGCAGGACAGAAGAACTGGAAGAAATGCGATGAAGGCCCACACCGCCACGATCAAAGTTATTCCACGAAGAATTAGCCAATAAAAACGGGTGTACTTTGCCGTCTTCACCGTGCCTTGGTCTTCGATGGGCGGTGGTGTCTTTCAGTTAGAGATCATCGCAAACCTCGCCCCCCTGATTGCCCACATTGATCAATTATCAGCGAGTATCGGCACCGAGAGCAGATGACTGACGTAATCAGATGGGTAAGGAGGGCCGGTTTCCGACGGATGCGGTAGGCTCCCAAGTTATCGACGCGCTCGAAGCGCGAGAGATGAAGGAGACCGGCTATGAAGAAGGCTAGCTTTGGGGTACACGGAAGCAGGTGTCGCTATGGCTTGGTCACGGTCGCGGCTGACCAACTTTTGACAAATTCGCCCAGCCGCTCCAGGGCGTCAGGAAAGTTGTCGGTCATCGCGGCGAACCCAAAGCGAAAATGCGAGGGCGCATCCCAACAATCCCCGGGAGCGAGCAGAATGCCGTGTTCCGCAGCCGCCTGGCAAAAGGCGCGGCTGTTCTCTCCACTGACTAGCCATGGAAAAGCGGTCAGTCCGCCACGAGGAGGAATCCAGCCAAGCGTCTCGCGATGCTCGGACATGAAGAGGGCAAGCTGCCGAAGATTCTGGGTTGCGGTTTTCTGCGTTTTCCCGAGGACGATATCCCGGCGGCGCATTGCAGTCTCCGCCAGCATTTCTCCGGCTGTATTGTTGGAAATCGAAAAATAGGTGCGCGCATTCCAATAGCGCTCGCGGCGCTTGGAATCGTGCTCGATCATCCAACCGGTCCGCACCCCGGACAAAGGGAAAGCTTTCGAGAAATCATGGATGACGGTGGCATGCGGCAGACGAGAGGCCGATCTTGTCGCCTGTCCATGATAGATAGGGTGGTACACCTCATCGCTAACGAGTTGAATTTCACGAGACGCGGTGAACTCGTGCAAGCTGTCTAATTCCGCATCGCTAATCGTGGCGCCCGTAGGATTGTGGGGACTGTTCACCAGAATCAACTTGGTATTTCGATCCACCAGTTGCTTGATCTCCTCGAGATCGATACGGAAGTCGTTCTCCTTCCGAACAGCGTAGTAGCGAGCCTCGATCCGGAGGGATTCGGGCAGGGCGGAAAAGGGTGGATAGCCAGGTCGAGGCAGGACAACGTTGGCTCCAGCTTCCGCCGCGAGCCAAAACAGAACGAGAAGTGCCTCCGAGGCGCCGGTCACGACTTGGACAGCGTCGACATTCACATCCTGCATCTCGGCGATGGCTGCGCGTAAGCCCTCGGCTCCCGCCGGGCGGCTGTAGTGCAATTTGTGATGCAGGAAGCGCTGCCGTTCCTCCTCACCGGCGAGGCTCAGGATCTCATTCAGGGTCCAGCGCGGTCCTTCACTTGCGGCCAGGTTGAATTCGGTGTCGTGCTCGTAGGTGTCCAGCCACATGTCCAGCAGGAAGGGCTTCAATTGCATGTCGCACCTCGAAGCATTAGATTAGCCGATCGTCAGACTGGCCTCACAAAACTTTCACGCGCTCCCGCGCGAGCACGCTGATGAGGAAGGGTGCGCTCTCGCACGCAGAGACCTATAGCCGCGATTGTGTGCCGCGGTCGCCGCGGGGGAGGACTAGTGACTCTTGAAGTCGATCGCCAGCAGGGTCAGGTCGTCCTGCTGTCCCTGTCCTTTGGGATGTTCGGACCAGCCCGCTAGCTCATTCAGCAGCAGGTCGGCAAACATGTCTGCCCCAAGATCGTGATTGGATTCTAGAAATCCTTTCAAGAGGTCCGCCCCGAATTCCTGCTCTGACGGGCTGGTGGTTTCCGGTATGCCGTCGGTGTATAGGATGGCCTTGTCGCCGGGCCCCACCGGCAACTCCACTACTGAGTAATTTGCGTTGGGGAGCAGGCCGAGTGGGATGCCATTTTCGGTTACTTCCGAGGCGTTAACCGTTGACTCGCGCCACAGGAGGAGTGGCGGATGTCCTGCGGCGGCGTAACGGATGGACTCCTCTTCCATGTCGACGAATACGTAGGCTGCGGTCGCAAAATGACGTTGAAATTTTCCGCACAAAGACTGATTCAATCCCGCCAGGACTCGCGCGGGATCAAACGCATGTGGAATCTGCGCGGAGAGGGAAGCTTTCAGCATGGAGGCGATCAGAGCCGCAGGCAGGCCGTGCCCGGAAACGTCCGCAACCAGAATCCCCGCGTGCTGCTCGTCTATCACGATGAAGTCGTAAAAATCACCGGCCACCGAGGTCATCGGAAGGTAGCGGGCGGCAATTTCGAGACCACTGATCTGTGGAATCTCGTGCGGCAGGATGGACAGCTGAATCTCCCGCGCCATCTCCAATTCGTTATTGATGGAGAAAAGTTGCCGGGCGAGTTGTTCGCGGGCTTCGCGGAGTACGAGATGGGTGTGGACCCGCGCTCTTACGACCGCGGGCGAGAATGGTTTGTGGATGTAGTCTACCGCTCCAACGGCAAATCCTCTGGTCTCCTCGTCGCACTTCGTTTTCCCGGTTAGGAAAATCACTGGTATATCCTTGGCCTCCGGAGTGGCTTTCAGGATGGAGCAGACTTCGTAGCCGTCCATCTCCGGCATCATGACGTCCAATAGAATCAGATCCGGTTGCGGCTTGTCCTTTACCAGGGCCAAAGCTTTGGCGCCACTCGTGGCGACGCGGACCCTGAAGTCGTCCTTGAGCATGGCATGGACTACCTGAAGGTTGGCGGTAGCGTCATCGACCACGAGCACAAGTTTTTTATCTTCCGCGTGGTTCATGTTGCGCTCCCAATGCCGATAGATTCTTTTGCGATCTCGTCCAGTTTCAGGAGCGCACTGTCAAAATCAAATTCGGTGATGGCTGCACCCAGCGAATCGAGGCGCGGTTCATCCAATGTGCCAGCGAGAGCGGCTCTCAAAGCTAGAAAGGCCTCCGCCGCTTCGCAATCGTTCGCCTCAAGCAGTGCCCTCACGTGCGCGATCGCCGTTGCGGTTGCCCGTACATCGAGGGCCGCTCCATTCTTCCTGTCGTCCGGCCGCTGCGGCCTGAGCTCGAGCCTCGCCTGCTGAATAGCCTCAACCTGCCTTCTTAGAATTTGCGCGAATTCTTCTGCCAGGGCCGGGACATCCCGACCCCGCTCACTGAGTGCGCGCTCCAACGTTTCCGCGGCGCCAAATACCGCGCCGAGTCCAAGATTTCCCGCGACGCCCTTCACTGTGTGCGCGAATCGCTCGGCTAGCTCGCGGTCGCCGCTCTCGAGTGCAGCGAAGATCTCGGAATCCACATTGCTCTGTTTGGCCGCGAACTGTACGAGTAAGTCGCGGTAGAGCCGGGTGTTTCCGGCAACGCGTTTGAGCCCGCTGCTTACGTCAACACCGTCAACCGAGGGGAAATTCATGTCATCTATGGGCTTTGCGGGTCTGGCTTCCGCTCCCGTAGTCGTGACTTGTCGTGGTTTGGTCCAACGCATCAGGGCTGCAAATAACGCATCTGGATCGATGGGCTTGCTCACATGGTCGTTCATTCCCGCTTCCAGGCAGCGCTGACGCTCCTCGACCAGCGCGTGCGCGGTCATCGCGATGATCGGAAGTGCCTGAAGCTTAGGCTCTGCCCGGAGAAGCCGTGTGGCCGTGAAGCCATCCATCTCCGGCATTTGCAGATCCATGAACACGATGTCAAACGGCGGTGGTTGCTCGCCTCCAGTCAAGATTCCCACCGCTTCGCCGCCATGATTGGCAATGGTGACAGTGGCACCGGCACCCTGAAGAAGTTCACTCGCCACTTGTTGGTTTACCTCGTTATCTTCGACAAGCAGAATCCGGATTCCGGTGGCGTCGTGAGAAGTCGCAGCGGTGTCTCTGACCCGGGAGGCGCCAGCCTCGGTGCCAGCAACGCCAAACAGCGCTACCAGGGTGTCGTAGAGCGTCGAAGAAGTGATCGGCTTGAGTAGATAGCCTTCAATTCCGATCTCTTCGGCTTGGGGACCGATGTCTTCCCGCCCGAACGAAGTGATCATCACGATCTTGGGAACGTGTTTGAAGCGGTCCCCGCTCTTGATGATTCGGCTCGCCTCCAGTCCATCCACACCTGGCATGTGCCAGTCCATCATGACCAGCTGGTAAGGGTCCTGAGAGTCGGCGGCGGCTATGGCTCGAATCGCGTCTTCGCCCGAGGATGCTGACTCGACCCTGAGAGCGAATTCCTTCAGCGAGTCGGTGAGGATCTCCCGGGCTGGCTGATTGTCATCGACGACCAGCACCCGGACGCCGGAGATGTCCGGGATCAAACGCCGGCGTTTTGTTTCTCCCGAACCGAGACCGAACCAGGCTGTGAAATGAAAGGCGCTGCCCGTGCCATAGCTGCTCTCGACCCAGATGTTACCGTCCATCATCTCAACCAGCCGCTTGGAGATTGAGAGCCCGAGGCCCGTGCCGCCGTATTTGCGAGTCGTGGAATTGTCGGCCTGGTTGAACGGTTGGAACAGGCGGGCAGTCTGTTCCGGCGTCATGCCGATTCCGCTATCACGCACGGAAAACTTTAGATTCACTCGGTCCGAAATCGTTTCCGTCAGCGCAACCGTCACGACAATCTCGCCATGTTCGGTGAATTTCACCGCGTTGCTGACCAGGTTGATCAGGACTTGCCCGAGCCGCAAGGGGTCACCAACGAGATGCGGAGGCAGCTCCTGTGGCGCGGCAATGAGGAACTCCAAGTCTTTGTCGTGCGCTTTCTGGCTGACTACGCTGGAGACGTTCCCGAGCACGTCTTCAAGACGGAAATCTGTCTTCTCCATGTCCAACTTGCCGGCCTCGATCTTCGAGAAATCGAGAATGTCGTTAATGATGCCGAGGAGGGACTGGGCGGCAGCCTTGGTTTTCGTGAGGTAGTCACGCTGCTTCGTGGTCAAGTCCGTCTTCAGCGCCAGATGGGTCATGCCAAGGATGGCGTTCATCGGCGTGCGGATCTCGTGGCTCATATGAGCGAGGAAACCGGACTTGGCTTTGGTGGCTGCTTCAGCAATCTCTTTCGCGGCAACGAGCTCGGCCTCCAGGCGCTTGAATTCCGTAATATCCTGAGAGACACCGTAGATGTCGGTTGGCTTCCCGTCAGCTTGCTTTACGACGTGCCCCAGCGCATGGATCCAAGCGATCCGTCCGTCGAGCGGACGCTTATAAGCAAACACCGTGTCGTACGTCGTTGTCTTGCCCTCGACCGCGGCGGTAAACGCCGCCTGGGCGTTTTTAGCGGCAGCTTCGTCGCCTTGCCTCGCATGGGCAAACAGTTCGTCGAGCGGATAGCGATAATCCGGACGAGGGAAGTCGCCAAATAATTCGACCCTTCGGGGTGAGGAGTTGTACCAGCCGGAGCCGTCCAGGGGCACGTGCCAGTAGCCGGCCTTGGTCAGTTCCAAGGCGGTTTCGGCCAGGAAATTTGCTTGCCGCAGCTCTTCTTCCCGCTTGCGAAGGAGGTCCTCGGCTGCTTTCCGCTCTGTAATGTCGGCGTTCATGTTGACGAGGTACTGCGGCCTTCCAGCGGCATCCCTGACGACAGAAAACCTGCCCTCTGCAGTGACAACCCGGCCATTTCGGTGCAGGAAACGCTGTTCCCATCCGTCATTGTCGCGCTTACCCGCAATGAGGTCCGCATATCGCTCGGCACCCTCGGCGCGCTCGTCCGGGTGGACAATCAGATCCCATTTCTCCACCGAGCTCAAGTCTTCATGGGTACAACCGAGCATCTCGTGCAATGCCCGATTGGTGACATATTGAGCTCCAGCAATTTTGTAAAGACTGATCCCGAGTGGGGCATTCTCGAAGATGGTACGGAAGAGTTCCTCGCGTTCCCGGAGAGCCTCCTCCGCCCGCCTGCGTTCGGTAATGTCTTCGGTTAGGGCAACGACGTATTGTGGCTTGCCGGCGGCGTCTCTGAGCAATGTGAACCTGCCGTTCGCCACAAGGACGTGGCCGTCACGGCGGACGAAGCGATGTTCGTACTCGTCCTGCTCATGCATCCCCTGGATAAGCGCTGCATATCGTTCCGCACCTGACGTGCGTTCCTCCGGGTGGACAATCTCGTCCCATTGCTTAAGGCCGCGCAGCTCACCCTCGGAGTAACCCAACAGTTCCTGGATCGCAAAGTTGGTGAGGTGTTCTTGCGTAGTGATGCTGAAGATGCTGATGCCGATCTGAGCATTTTCAAAAATCGAGCGGAAAAGGCGTTCGCTCGCTTGCAGGGCTTCATCGGCCCGCTTGCGTTCCGTGATGTCTTCGGTCAAGGAGATGACGTATTGCGGTTTTCCCGCGGCGTTCCTGAGTAAGGTGAACCTGGCACTCGTGACCACGGTGCGGCCGTCTCGCCGAATGAAGCGTTGTTCCCATTCATCCCGCTCGCGCTTTCCTTGCTGGAGATCGGCATAACGCACCGCCCCGGAGGCGCGATCATCCGGATGAACCATTTTGTCCCAGCTCTCGACGTGGCGTAGTTCCTCCTCGGAGCAGCCCAACATTTCTTGACAGGCGCGGTTGGAAAAGGCTTCTCGACCATCGATGCTGAAGACGCTGATCCCAATCTGCGCGTTCTCAAAAATCGACCGGAGAAGAGGATCGCTCGCTTGGACACTGTGTTCGATATGCACGGTTTCTCCCTCCAGCCAGTCGACAGGTTCTTAGTCGTGCAGACGTCAGCTTACGA
The DNA here is from genome assembly GCA_049792875.1 of Candidatus Sulfotelmatobacter sp. Lineage (GTDB taxonomy): Bacteria > Acidobacteriota > Terriglobia > Terriglobales > Acidobacteriaceae > Sulfotelmatobacter. Next base: position 2,986 of record JBARBI010000171.1, on the reverse strand, counting down.
AGACTTCGCACAGCAACCGGACTCAGAGTGAGGTAGGTCAAGCGGACGGCGGGCAAGATCCTTTCTCACTCCGCCCTGCAACCCGGCCATTCAGCTCCGGCGACAGAGGTGGCCCTCGCTCGCAGTTTGTATGAGGTCGTAGCGACGGCCTCCCGATTAAGAACCCACCCCGGACTGGCACTCGTGTGGCCAATCGGCACTCTTTGCTGAAGTCTGGATAAGTTGCTGCGTTCATAAGACTTGCTGCCTGCGTCAACGTCTGAGGACAGGGGCTTGAGAGCGAGCAGTTCCGATGGGTCGGAGGAGACTCCGAAAGGCCGGAGGCAGGCGATGTGAGTCGAAGTCAGAGTGGACTGTTCGTTTTGCCAGTTGTTCGCATCCCCCGCTCAAACTAGAACGTTAAGTAGATGGAGCGAGCGTCGATGGATTGGCGCCGCCACCTGCGTCGTGCTCCCGTCCCTTTGTGGGGAAGGACCTAATCCTGTTGGGACACACGCTGGCTAAACACGCCAATGGAGCGGATTTGATGGCCGCAGTTCGGAGAAAACGAGGGTCAACACACCTCGCTGCTTCCTGGTGGCCGAACGGTTGAGTCTGAAGCCGGAACGGATGTTCTGATTGACGGGCTCGCTGGCGATGGGCTGAAGAGGCCTCGGTAATGGTTGTGCTCTCGGCATGAAGGCTTTTCTACGCACGTCACAACCGGAGAAGTTAGGGAGTTGTCGGATGACTGCAGGCGATCTGCACTCGGAACTGGAAGATCGGTTACGCTTCGAGACGCTGCTGACCGACCTTTCAGCACGATTCGTTCGGGTCACGTCTCAATCGATCGACGAAGAGATCGTCAATGCGCAGCAAGAGATTGTTCTGGCGCTGGATTTGGAGCGCAGCACGCTCGCTCTCATGCAGAGCGGCAACCATTACGTCGTCACCCACTCCTGGCAACTCCCGGGCGTGGACCCTTTCCCGAGCTTAGCGGTCAATGTCTTGCCGTGGATGGCGGGAGCCCTGGCGCGTGGGGAAGTGGTGTGTTTCGCGCGGCTAGAAGATCTACCTCCAGAGGCGACACGGGAGAAGGAAGTGATAAGCCAGTTCGGCCCTCGTTCAAACGCAACCTTTCCCGTCAAGGTTGGCGGCAACGTGATCGGAGCGATGGCGTTTGGCACGGTGCATCGGGAACGGGACTGGCCGGATGACATCGTGAATCGGCTGCGGCTCTTTGTTGAAATGATCGGTAGTGCCATCGCTCGCACCCGCGCGGAAACGGCAACGCGAAACGCGCTCGACGAGGTGCGGCACTTGCGCGACCAACTGCAGCGCGAAAACGTATATCTCCAGTCAGAGGTGAAAGCAGGGGGCGGCCACGACCGCATGATCGGAGAGAGTGCCGCACTTCGGCATGTCTTGAAGCAGGTCGAACAGGTTGCGGGAACGAATTCGAGTGTTCTTCTGATCGGCGAGACCGGCACCGGAAAGGAACGAGTCGCATCTGCCATTCATGAGAGCAGTCCTCGCCATGGCCGGCCCATGATGCGCGTGAATTGCGCCGCGATTCCGCAGACCCTGATTGAGAGCGAGTTGTTCGGTCGCGAAAAAGGAGCATACACGGGTGCACTATCGCGGCAGGTGGGCCGCTTTGAACTGGCACATGGCTCAACCCTGTTCCTTGACGAAGTGGGCGAGCTGCCACTCGAAGTTCAGATCAAGCTGTTGCGGGTTCTGCAAGAGAAGCAGATAGAGCGACTGGGCAGCCCCAAAACGATCTCCATCGATGTGCGGATTATTGCCGCGACCAACCAGGATTTGGAGAAGGCGGTCCGGGAGAAGAGGTTCCGGGACGATCTGTATTATCGGCTGAATGTGTTCCCCATCCGGATGCCACCACTCCGAGAAAGACGAGAAGATATACCGTTGCTGATCCAGTCCTTTGTGAGTGAATTCGCACAATCGTTCGGAAAGCACATCGAGTCCATCGATAAAGCGAGCATCGATTCTCTGCAGCGCTATACTTGGCCCGGGAATGTGCGGGAAGTGCGTAATACCGTGGAGCGAGCGATGATACTCGCCAATGGGCCCAGGCTCTACATCAGTGCACCCAGTGCTTCACCTAATGATGCGCCACCCAGTTTGTTCCTCATGGATGCTGAGCGCGATCATCTAACCAATGTGTTGGACATGACAGGCTGGCGTATCCGCGGAAAAGGCGGCGCTGCAGAAATCCTCGGCCTGAAACCCACAACTCTGGAGTCCATGATGGTGAGGCTCGGGATTACGCGCAGGTCAATGGGCGAGACTGGCTGACCGCCTCCCGCAGCCTCCGACATCTCGGAGTCCCCTCCGACCTGTCGGAACCATCGAGTCCGGAACTTCATCCTCCCGTCGCACTTGCTGCCCGCGTAAGTCTGTTTGGAGCCAGCGACTTACCTCGACGTTTCCGGCGAGAGGTTCGTTTGGTCCTACGAGTGCCATATCACCTGCATTCCGAGAGGAAACGGTGCGGATGTTTTTGCTCATCCTGATTGGCAGACGCACTGATCAACAACGCCTGTAATTTTTGCCAGTATCGAATCGTCGGAATGCCGTGCAGTATGAGCTTACGTTCGATCCAGTGTTTACAAACGAGGGGTGGAAGATCATGAAAATCACCAAGCTATTCGCGTTCTGCGCTGTTTTGTTAGTGGGGCTCGCCGCATGGTCGCAGGACTTCCCGCGAGCAGAGGTCGCTGCCGATTACTCTTATGCCCGCTTTTACCCGGTCGCCGGTGGCACCCAACGCCTGAGTCTGAATGGCGGTGGTGGCGCTCTGGTGGTGAACGTCAACCATTACTTTGGAATCAAAATGGATCTCCAAGGCTATGGCAGCAACAACATCACCTGGACCAATCCAGCGGGTGGAATTTTCCAGGCGCAAGGCAATCTGTTCACCTACATGTTCGGTCCCCAGATTAAGTTCCGCACGCCGAAATTCCAGCCGTTTGCGCAGTGG
>JBARBI010000170.1:0-51746 GCA_049792875.1 Candidatus Sulfotelmatobacter sp. | reverse complement strand
TGGCGTAGTTGGGTCACAGGGACCTCCTTTTTCTGTGACCCAACTTACTTCTTACTTCAATCCCTCACCAACTGCCGGTCCCCGAACACGCGGTAGCGTCCGCCGCGCCAGCGGCTTCGTACAAATCGCGATACCACCCATCGACTCTTTAGCAACTTGATTTCCACAATCGAGTGGTGCTATGCCTTTCGTCACCACCGTGGCGAGCCGGTCACAATACCAATTATCGGACCTTAGTATACTTATAAACGCCGGAGCCGCCGGAGCCGCGGAGCATTGCCGACACTCCCTATCCCAACAAACGTCACAGTCTGCCGACCATTTCTGAGTCATGAATGAGGATGCATGCGACCCCGAGGCAAGGGGTGGAGGGCCCGCCCGGAGATCGCCCGGGGTACCCGGGGACAGGATTCTACCAGCGAAGTTTGTCCATTCGTGTCGACGCGCTCCCAGAACCGTGATACTATACCCGCCAATTTTCGCCCGGGAGAATGGTTGCGGGCCGAGTCCGGTTTCCCAAGGGGGTAATCACTAAGCCGTTCTCCAGCATAATCCGGGGCGCAAAAGCAGGAGAGTGATCTATGACGCCCACGACTCGTTTGCGGGGACTCGCCCGACCCGCATTGGCTTTGACCGGTTTGACTTTGGTTTCACTGGCACTGTTCAGCAAGCCCCGGCCCGCAGCATACCCTGAGATTCCTGCGCCGCCTCTGCAGGTCACCGTATCCGTCTCGGTCAGCAGCGCGGGAGGAGGGAAGCTTTCCTACAAATGGGGATCGACGGACGGAACCATTGTGCAGGTCAACGCCGCCTCGACCACCTGGACTCTGCCTGACGGACCCGGCATTCACTTTGCGTACGTGCTCGTCTCCAACGGCAAGGGGGGATTTACCGAACGTCGTCTGCTGCTGAATACCGATACCATCGGCAATCCGCCGACTCTTCCGCCTCCAACGGTTCTGTCCCCGCCTCCAGCGGGCGTTCCCGCCGGAAACTTCTATCGCTCGGTTATCGAGTGGGGGTCGGTGAGTGCCGTCAATCATGGGGTGCGGATGCCGAGTGTTCCGGAGTATCTGGAAAATAGCAGCACTCTCAAACACTATCCACCCACCGGGACGGTCTCTACGAACAATGAGGGAGCGTTTACGATCAGCAAAGTCCCGGCGATCACACAGTTCACCACGCAATGTGCGGCGGATGGTGTTACCTATGCCGATTGCACCTCCAATGGGCCGGTCACCCCATCCATGCCGTCGGATGTCGCCGTCACCGACTATGTGTACGGCACTCCTCTTACCTTTCCGCCGGTAATTTCGGGGAATCTCGTACTGCTCGATGGCACTCCCTGCGGTACGCAGAACGAGTTCTTTAATGTGCACGTGGAGCCGACAGCGACACTTCTCGACAAGTCAGGAATAAAGCTGGCTGGTCCCGTGAACGTCAACGAACTTGGCGATTATTCCCTGCCTTACAACGCGAGCGCTGCTTCTGTCTCCTTGAAGTGCCAGGGGTCAAGCGTGAAGGTGGCAATCACGAGCCTGAATGCTACTGGAGTGACGGATCTCGGTCAGGTCAAAATGCCTGGAATTAGTGCTCCAGTCATCTCTGGCATGACAGCAACCCTGGGCAGCACCGTGGTAGGACAAATGGCGCAGCCCATTACCGGCCAGCCCTCCGACATCGTTCCGCTCAGCGATGCGTTCCTTACTGAGAAAGGTTCCGATACTCGTCTCCAGGCTTGCCAGTATTACAAGGCGATCGGAGCCACCACCAGTTGTTCCAGCACGGGCGGTCTGGTCGGGCCCATTGACTTCGACGACTGGCAGCAGCAAGTCAAGATCGGGAAATACGCGACCGGTGCGACCGAGTACACTGCCACGTACATCAATAAAGAGGATTTAAACCTCGCTCGTGAGCATCACTCCATTTCCTACGGAGCCAACAACACCGCTGCATACGTCTGCAATCACGTCGGACCAGCGACTGACAGCCAGGCCAATATCAACACCGCCATCGACAACACCGTGGCTGGGTTGGACCTCGTCGCCTGCGTTGCCATGGATTACATGGTGCACACCGGAGTGAATGGCGGAAAACCATTCACTCGTTTCTACATCTTCGGACCGAGCGGTGCGTTGCTGCCCTCGGTAAATCTCGACACGCGCCGGGAGAAATTTGTTCCTGGAACCTGTCTGGTCTGCCACGGCGGAGACAAGTATGCCGGCCACTTCAGCGGCACTGCAGCCAACGTAGGCGGTCACTTCCTGCCTTACGATACTGGCAATTTCGAGTTCTCCACGAAAGCCGGACTCACCGAGGCTTCCCAGGAGGCGGCCATCTACAACCTCAATCAGAATGTGCTGCTGGCCGGACCTACAGCATCCGAGAGCGCTCTGATAGCCGGTTGGTACTCCAGCAGCCACACGCTGAACAAGACGTACCTGCCTTCCAGTTGGTCGGGAAAGGGCGCGACCGCCGCCAGCTTCTACCGCAATGTGATTGCACGCAGCTGTCGCAGTTGCCACGAGGCCATGGTGCCCGGGCTGAACTTCGATGACTACACCAAAATCACGCCCGGCGGTACTTTCTATCGGGGCGAAGATGCCACGTATGACGTCGGCACCACCGTATGCGGCGGCCGCCAGGTTGTGCGCTCGCACTCAATGCCCAACTCGCTGATCACGTTCAACCGCTTCTGGAACTCGTCGGGCACGGCAGTCGACCAGCCGAGCATCACGTCGCAGTTCTTTGGGACAAACGTGAGCCCCACCGGAACTTGTACCGAGGGCTTGGTTCCATGAATTGCTCAAGCAAGAACCAAGGGCACCTTACCGTCTTGGTCCCGACTCGGCAGGTGCCCCAAACCTCTAGTGAAGCAGGGTTTGTCTGTTGCGTCGAGAGACGCAAGTTCATCCGCCAACGCCAGCCGATCCTCCCCCGCAACATCCAAAGGCCGGGCGACTAACCCTTCAAGGTGTACTTCAACAGGCACCAGAGAGCACTGAAGCCGTCTTTCCAGCCAATCTTTTTTCCTTCCTCGTAGGTGCGTCCCCAGTAGCCGATGCCGACTTCGTAGACCCGCAGCCGACGCTTGGCGATCTTTACCGTAATCTCGGGTTCGAAACCGAAGCGGTTCTCCTCGATCGGTATGGATTGGAGGATCTCGCGCCGGAAAGCCTTGTAACAGGTTTCCATGTCGGTCATGTTCATATTGGTCAGGGCGTTGGAGAGCAGGGTGAGAATCGAATTCCCTACCGAGTGCCAGAAATATAGAACGCGGTGCGGGCGGGATCCCAGGAAGCGTGATCCGTATACTACGTCGGCCTTGCCGTCGATCAAAGGCTGGAGCAAGGTGGAATAGTCGGAAGGGTCGTATTCGAGATCGGCGTCCTGGATAATCACGAAGTCGCCGGTGGACTCCCCAATACCGCGACGTAGCGCGGCACCCTTGCCCATGTTCTTAGTCTGAAGCAGAACCCGGATCTGGGGATGGCTGGCCTGCAGTTCGACCAGAATCTCGCGGGAGCCGTCGGTGGAACCGTCGTCCACGCAGATCAGTTCAGTCTCCACGGGAACGGCGAGGACCCGCGAAATCACTTCACGCAAGGTCGCCTGCTCGTTGTACACGGGCATGACTACGGAGAGTTTCATGCGTAGCGTCACACTAACGGGATGTACAAGAGGGCGTCAAGGCGCGGACGAACCAAAATCTAGAACAAAGTCACGGGCGACGGACGGAGGTGTCCGTCCCACAGAGGACGATTTTGGGGTGGAACAGGGTGCCGGCTACGCGCGTGGCGATGGCGAGCAGCTCCCTCTGGCCGCTGAAGACTTTGACCTGGCGGGCGCGGGAGAGTTCGGGGAGATTGACAGTGCGGCCACTGCGGATGCGGGACGCGGTGGGCTCGTCGGCCGTAACCGATGGAAGTTGCGGAAGCAACTTGCGGGGATGCACGAACAGATCGTCGAGCGAGAGGGAATTGTGGGCCGCGTTGGCGAGTTGTTCCAAAGTGTGCGCATCTTCGAGAACGAACTCCGCCACCGCTGTCCTCCGCAGAGATTCCAGGTGCGCGCCACAGGCTAGTTCCCTGCCCATTTCGTGAGCCACCGAGCGCATGTAGGTTCCAGAAGCAACGTGGGCGCGGAAACGGACACGGTCAGCCTCGACGGCGAGGATTTCGAACTCCTTGATTTCAACCCGCACCGGCTTCAGGATGACTTCCTTCTGCTGCCGTGCCAGTTTGTAGGCCGGCACGCCTTTGATTTTCTTGGCGGAGAACGGCGGCGGGGTTTGTTCGATCACGCCCCGGAAGCGGGCGGCCAGGGCTTCGACCTCTTCGGCACGGAGATTGACCGGTTGCGGGACGGTCGTTGGCTCACCGTCAGCGTCATACGTGTCCGTGGCGAAACCGAACCGTACCGTGCCTTCGTAGGTTTTTTCAGACGCGGTGTAGAACTGCGCCAGCCGCGTGAGGTTGCCGGTGACGAGCGGCAGGACGCCGGTGGCCATGGGATCGAGGGTGCCGAGATGGCCTATCGAGCGTTCGTGGAGAATGCGGCGGGCACGGTTGACCACGTCGTGCGAGGTCAGTCCAGCGGGCTTGTCGATGATGAGGACGGCGTTCATGGGGACGGCCTTACGATAGTAGCTGAGTGTGCGATTGGTCCGCGCGAGATCCTTCACTCCGCCTGAAGAACCGCTGCGTTCGGGACGACCGCCAGGGGAAAAGTTGTGCTGATAACGCCCACAGGACACGTGGTAATGATGATGCCCAAGCGAACTGTTGTACTCTGTAGTACTAACTTACCAAATCTGCCATGTTCCCGATCAGAGACGACCAACCACGATACAGCACGCCCTACGTAAACTGGTTCTTGATCGTGCTGAATATTCTCGTTTACCTGTTCCAGTCGTTGCTGGACCCACGGAGCTACGAGTTGTTTGCCCGCCAGTTCGGCATGGTGCCGGGCCATCTGGCGGCATTTCTGTCGGGGTCCCCGAAGTATTCGCTGGCGGAGGTCGTGCTTCCCTTCTTCACGTCCATGTTTCTGCACGCGGGGTGGATGCACGTTCTGGGGAACATCTGGTTCCTTTACATTTTCGGGGACAATATCGAGGACTACGTCGGACACTTTCAGTATCTAGTGTTCTATGTGTCTTGCGGATTGTTTGCGATGGCGACGCAGGTGGCGATTTATCCATACTCGAACGTTCCCACCGTCGGAGCGAGCGGGGCGATCGCAGGCGTGCTGGGAGCCTACTTCATTCTGTATCCCCGAGCGCGAGTGTTGACGTGGTTCTTCGTGTTTGTCTTTTACATTCCCGCGTGGATCATGTTGGGATACTGGTTCGTGCTGCAGTTTTTGTCAGGGGCGGTTACGTTGTCGGTGGCTCCGGGGCGCGACGTGGGTGGCGTTGCCGTTTGGGCCCATGTGGGGGGATTCGTCGCGGGGTTAGTGATGATCAAGCTTTTTCCGGAGCGGAGGAGACGGTCCCCTTACGCGTACCGGTAGTGATGCAAAGCCCCACTTCTCGCGCAAACTACGCGCGAGAAATGGGGCACCCGAAAAGACCAGATCAAAAACACACAGGATCAACGGCGAAGGACGGGAGTGTATAACGTTCCAAACGGCCTTGTCCTGCCAAAATGGCTTACTTCTTTGGACGCGATTCGGGTGGCACCAGACCTGCTACACGATAGTAGACCGCGAGCTGGCCGTAGTGTTCCCCGTCGTGTTCTATCAGGCTGTAGGCCAGGTCGGAGACTCGCACCTGCTGATGACTGTCTTGGTCGACAACCAACTCAGACATCCCTTTGTCACCCTTGGCTTTGATCGCGGCGGCTCCGTCAGCGAAGGCTTTTTTCACGAAAGCAACCACGTCAGCTTTGGTCTTGAACTGATCGCGCTTGGGGTCCTCTTCGGTAGGGGGCTTCTGGCCCATCGCGAGATTGGTGAAGAAGTAATTGGCATTGGAGGCGTGAAGGAGTTGCTCGGCAAACCCACGCTGGGCCGGAGTCGGCTTGAAATCATATTTGTCTTCCGGGAAGTCTTCGGCCATGGCGATGAGCTTTTTCCCCACTTCGTTCCAGGACTCCAGCACGGCTTGCGACGGGCTGGGCGCGGGTTTGATGGCAGCATCTTTTTTCATGGCGTCCTGGGTTCGCGCCGGGACACTGAGGATTGTGGCGAGCAAGGCTGCGGCAAGAAACGACGATTTCATCATTTGAGTTTCTCCAAAGGTGGAGTGGCGGTCGTCATTGTACTTGGACTGGCGACTGGAGCAAAGGAGAGCGGTGGGGCGATGGGAATCCGGGAGAAGGCCTGCAGTTGGGTTCGCTGCTTGGGGTGCCGAAAAGCCGCGGGCGCAGCGCGCGCCACACCTTCTACAGGGTGCCGACGATGGGGAGGATTTCCAGGGTTTCGACCGTCGCGTTGGCGGGTAGTAGGATGGCTTGCACGACAGCTTCGGCCACGGTGGCGGGAGACATCATCTTGCGGCGAGGGGCGTGGGGCCAGAGGGTTTTCCAGAGGTCGGTGTTCGTCGCTCCGGGCAACAGGCCGATCACGCGGATTCCTCGCGGGCGGAGTTCTTCGCGGAGTGTGCCGGTCAGGCCGAGGGCTCCGTGCTTGGAGGCGTTGTAAGCGGCGGAGCCCGCGAAGACCCGGGTGGCGGCGATGGAGAGATTATTCACGATGGTGCCGCCGCGTTTCATGATGGCGAGTGCGGCTTGGGTCACGAGGAACGTGCCGTCCAGATTGGTTTCGAGCACCTGCTTCCAGAGGGGAAACGGAAGCTTTTCGACTGGGAGGTTGGGGTGCGCGATTCCGGCGTTGTTGATGAGGATGTCGAGGCGGCGGAATTGGGCGCGAGCGGAACGGAACAGAGCATCGACTGAGTGCGGGTCGCGAACATCGCAGGGGTGCGCGAGGAGTTGAATCTTCGCGGAGACGAGTTCCCTGCCGACTCGGGGCAACGCAGACGCGTCACGGGCGGTCAGGATCAAATTGCAACCTTCGGCAGCGAGAGCACGGGCAATGGCGAGGCCTATGCCGCGACTGGCGCCAGTGACGAGGGCGACATGGCCGCGGAGGCGGTCGGATCTTGGAATTCTGATTGAGGTGCGCTCGGTCAAAGTTGAGGAGGCCTTCGGGGTCGTCGGAACATCTTACCGCAGGATGACGATCAAAAATCCCCACTTCTCGCGCAAACCACGCGCGAGAAATGGGGCATCGGGCGCGGTGAAATCAAGCCCCCGGCAAGACCGACGCTCACGTACATATTCAAGATCAAAGGCGACGGACAGAGCCTGCCCTGACCGAAGTCGAAGGGAGGGTCAGTCCCACACACGCCCACACACATCCTTCCCACGCCTCAGATGCCGTTGGGTCGCTGGTGGATCAGGGACAGGAACTCGGAGCGCGTTTCTTCCGAGTTGCGGAAGCAGCCCAGCATCGAGGAAGTGACGGCGGCGGAGTGCTGCTTTTCGACCCCGCGCATCATCATGCACAGGTGGCGCGCCTCGATGACCACTCCGACCCCTTGCGGTTCGATCACCCGTTGGATGGTCTCGGCGATTTGGGTGGTAAGGCGCTCCTGAATCTGCAGGCGGCGGGAGAAGAGTTCGATCAGGCGCGGGATCTTACTCAGACCGATGACCCTGCCGTTCGGGATGTAGGCCACGTGCACCTTGCCGAAGAACGGCAGCATGTGGTGCTCGCAGAGGCTGAAGACTTCAATGTCCTTGACGATGACCATTTCGTCGTAATTCACGGTGAAGAGCGCGCCTTTGAGCAGGGCCTCGGGGTCTTCCTGGTAGCCCTTGGTGAGAAACCGCATGGCTTTGTGAACGCGTTCGGGGGTGGCCACGAGGCCTTCGCGGTTGGGATCTTCGCCGAGGCGGACGAGCATTTCATGGATGAGGTCTTCAAAAGTGGCGCTGGTCAGGGTTGCGGGTTCGGAGGCTGGTTTCATGGGGTCCTGTTGCAGCTTTTCTCTCGCTCCGCCGGGGCTTGCTGCCGTTCCACGGTTTCTACCCACAGCTTGCTCTGTGGGCTGCATTCTATCGCTGCTTCGCGGCTGGCCTTCAGCAATTCTGACGTCCCGCTACGACTTGCTATTTTCGCGGTTCGGCGGCGCCTGCGTACTCGAAGGAGTTCATCAGGGTTTCTTCGAGTCTTACCCGTTCCAGATGCGCTTGATGGAAGCCGCGCTGCAATATTTCGAAGATTTCGACCGACAGATTTTCCGTGGTAGGCACAAGTTGGGCGAATTCTTGCAGCGTATTCAAATTTTCCAGGTGGTAGCGGGAGAGCACTTCCCTTTCGACGAAACCGTCGAGATCCAGGAGGTTGCAGACCATGCCGGTGTTCTGGTCGACAGCGCCGCTGACGGTGACCTCGAGGGCGTAGTTGTGGCCGTGTCCGTGAGGGTTGTTGCACTTGCCGTAGGTGGCACGATTTTCCTCGGCGGACATTTCCTCGTTATGCAAGCGGTGCGAGGCCGAGAAGCGATAGCGGCGAGTGAGATGAGCTTTCATTCGATCTCCGAGACGAGCCCCGGGGCTAAAGCCCAATTCCATTCAACGCGACTTTCGCGGCCCTGAAGGGCCGCTCTTGCACGCAAATCCGCTCTTCCGCGGCGATGCTGTTGCTCCATCACGACTCTTGCCCGTAGAAAACGGCGATGCTCTCGGCGCCTCACGACTCGTCTCCATAGAAGTCGACAAACAGGTCGGGGGTCTCATAGACGCGGACGCGGTGCAGGCGGGCTTGCTGGAGTTTGGGTTCAAGGCGCTGCCAGACTGCGATCGCAAGATTTTCTGTTGTCGGAATCTGGGTGAAGAATTCGGGGACTTCCTTGTTCAGGAAGCGGTGGTCCATGGCGTCGAGGACTTCGCGGTGCATGATCTCTTTGAGTTGCTTGAGATCGACGACGAAGCCAGAGCCGGGATCGACCTCTCCCTTCACCGTGACTTCGAGTGTGTAGTTGTGTCCGTGACCGTTCGGGTTATTGCATTTGCCGAAGACGCGGCGGTTTTCTTCCGGCGTGAAGTCTGGGTTGTGGTAGTAGTGCGAGGCGGAGAATTCGGCTTTGCGGGTTAAATAGACCATAAAAAGCAGTTCTCAGTTCTCGGTTCTCAGTTCTCAGATAGTAAACCGCCGCGTTTTTCAGAATATGTGCGCCCCTTCCAGGGGACGCTGCCGTTTGCGTGCGCTCGCTTCGAGCGCAGCAACAAGTACGCGAACATCGGCATGCCGATCAGGGCGCCAAGAAGAGTCATGTCGGATGTGAAATTTGCTCGTCTCAGCCGGATAGTGAGAAAGACGAAGGCACCGACGAACACTGTGTCCCAGGGCCAATTCTTCGCGCGAGTGACAAGCGCCAAAGACAACGCGCCCCAAGTGAATCCCCACAATAGCAGCGTTTTCGTGGCGAGCCAGCCGGGTTTCGGAAACAGCAGAGCCAGGTTCTTGGTCCAGCCATCGCGAAGTTGGCGGTAGTTGCGGTACATGCGGGTGCGGACGGCGTCGGCGGCGTAGCGGAAGCGAATCTTGCGGCCGGAACTCTTGACCGCTCGGGCCAGTGCGACATCTTCGAGGATATCGCCCGCGATCGCGGCATGGCCTCCGACAGCATCGTACGCCTCGCGCTTCACCAGGATGTACTGGCCGTTGGCCGCCGCTGCAGGGGAAGCGGGATCGCTCACTTGTGAGGGAGGATATTGGCGAGCAAGTTCCGCGAAAACCACGGGCAGAGTTGCCATCTCCCAGAAAGTGACCGCGATCTGTTCCGGGGAGTAGGAGAGCAAGTCGGCATTGTTTTCCTGAGCTTCCGCTAGGGCGCGGACCAGCGATCCAGGAAGGTGAACCGTGTCGGCGTCGGTGAACAGGAGCCATTCTCCTTGTGCCTGGCGCGCGCCCGTGGTCACCGCATTGTTCTTGCCGGTCCAGCCTTCGGGGAGCGCGCCGGCGTCGACGACGCGCACCGTGGAAAACGAGGAAGCGATTTCACGGGTGTGGTCGATGGAGTGGTCGTCGACGACGATGATTTCGAACACGACGCCCGACTGGGTGACCAACGACTGGAGGCAATCGCGGAGGCAGGCTTCCTCGTTGCGCGCGGGAACGATGATCGATACGGTGGGGCGCTGCGGGACTGTCGGCGTCGCTGCCATAGGTCGAATCTATTATTATAGCGGTGTGCGGCGCACGGTTCAGTTCCCATCACCTCGGATTGCCTGCCTTCTGCTTCTCGGTCTCTGCGCGTGTTCTCGCGGGCCGCGGCCGCCACGGATCGGGTCCACCGCGCCGGATTTTACCGTTCAGGATGAGCAACATAAGGTCACGTTGAGCCAGCTTCGGGGGCAAGTGGTGGTGCTGAATTTCTGGGCGACGTGGTGCCCGCCGTGTGTGGAAGAAGTGCCGTCGCTGGTGGAGATGCAGCGGCGCCTAAAGGCGAAGGGCGTGACCGTCGTGGCCGTGAGCGTCGATATAGACGATAAGGCCTACCGGCACTTCGTAACGGAGCACAACGTGAATCTGCTGACGGTACGGGATCCGGAGCAGAAGAGCAATGGGCTTTATGGGACGTCCCGGTTTCCGGAAACTTTTGTGATTGACCGCAACGGTGTGGTGCAGCGGAAGTTTATTGGGGCGGTGGATTGGACGGAGCCGCAGATCACGGATTTTTTGGGGAAGCTGTAGGCTCCCCACTTCTCGCGCAAACTACGCGCGAGAAATGGGGCACCCGCGAGATGACAAATCGAGGCGTCTGCCTACAGGTCTACAGTCTTACTCTGCGCAGGCGGAGGGCGTTCGTGATTACGGAGACGGAGCTGAAGCTCATGGCGGCGGCGGCGAAGATCGGGCTTAGGAGCAGGCCAAAGAACGGGTAGAGTACGCCGGCGGCGATGGGGACACCGATCGCGTTGTAGATGAAGGCGAAGAAAAGATTCTGACGGATGTTGCGCATAGTGGCCTGGCTGAGCTTGCGAGCGCGGAGGATTCCGGTGAGGTCGCCTTTGACCAGCGTGACTCCACCGCTTTCCATGGCAACGTCGGTGCCGGTACCCATGGCGATGCCGACGTCAGCTTGAGCCAGCGCGGGGGCGTCGTTGATGCCGTCGCCGGCCATCGCGACCACTCTTCCCTGCCCCTGCAGCTTGCGAATCACTTCCAGCTTGCCTTCCGGCAGGACCCCGGCTTCGAATTCCTGTAGGCCCAGATTCTTGGCGATCTTGGCGGCGACGCCCTCGCTGTCTCCAGTGAGCATGACGATGCGAAGACCCTGGTTCCTGAGATCGCGCAAAGCATTGGGCGTGGACTGCTTGGGTTGATCTTCCACCCGGATGTTGCCCACGTATTTTCCATTCACGGACACGGAGAGCCTTCCGTCATCAAAGGTCGGAACCGAGTCGATAGCCGGCGCCTGTATGGCTCCAAGCTGAACCATCAGAGCCGGGTTGCCGACAGCTACCTTGTGTCCGTCGACGACGCCGAGGATGCCCTTTCCGGTGATGGATTGGAACTCTTGAGGTTCGGAGAGCTTCAGGTCCCTTTTGATGGCGGCTTCCACCACAGCGTTTCCCAAAGGATGCTCGCTGGCGCGCTCCAGACTGGCCGCGAGGCGAAATAGTTCGGGATCCTTCTCAAGGGCATCGGAGATGCCGACGACTCTCGGCCTGCCTTCGGTGAGCGTGCCGGTTTTGTCGACGACCAGAGTGTCGACTTTTTCCAGAGTCTCGAGGGCTTCGGCGTTCTTGATCAGCACCCCGGCCTGAGCGCCGCGGCCGGTGCCTACCATGATCGCCATGGGCGTGGCAAGGCCGAGGGCGCAGGGGCAGGCGATGATGAGGACTGCGACTGCGTTTACCAGCGCATGGGCCAGCCGCGGCTGGGGACCAAACAGGAGCCAGGCAGCAAAGGTTATGGCGGCGACGGCTACCACTATGGGCACGAACCACGCCGCAACTCGATCGGCAAGGCGTTGAATGGGAGCGCGGCTTCGCTGGGCTTGGCCGACTAACTGGACAATGCGCGCCAACAAGGTTTCCGACCCGACGCGTTCGGCGCGCATGACGAACGATCCCGCCGTATTGATCGTCGCGCCAATGACTTTGTTGTTCGGGGCCTTTTCGACCGGGATCGACTCGCCAGTGATCATCGATTCATCGACAAAGCTGCGGCCTTCGAGCACCACGCCGTCCACCGGAACCTTTTCCCCGGGTCGCACGCGGAGGCGGTCTCCGGGCTTCACATGTTCGAGCGGAATGTCTTTTTCGATGCCATCAGAGGTTAGGAGGCGTGCCGTTTTCGGGCTTAGATCGAGGAGCGCACGGATCGCAGCGCTGGTGCGACTGCGGGCGCGCAGTTCCATCACCTGGCCGAGCAGAACCAACATGGTGATGGCGGCGGCGGCTTCGAAGTAGACGTCGGGATATCCACCCATGCCCCGAAGCGACTCAGGGAAAATCCGCGGGGCGACGGTTGCAACCACGCTGTAGCCGTAGGCAACGCTTGTGCCCAGGCCGATCAGCGTAAACATGTTGGGACTGCGGTTGATCAGCGATGTCCAGAAACGCTGGAAGAAAGGCAGGCCGCACCAGAGCACTACGGGGGTGGCGAGGACGAATTCGATCCACGGCAAATTAACCGGCACACCACCTAAATTCAGGTCGACCGTGACTTTGAAGCTGGACGAGAGCATTGATCCCATCGCCATCGCGAGCAGAGGCGCGGTCAACACGACGGCGACCCAGAAGCGCCGAGTCATGTCGCGCAGTTCCGGATTCTCCTGGGTGGCCGCGGTCACCGTACGCGGCTCGAGGGCCATGCCGCAGATCGGACACGAGCCGGGCTCGGCGCGAACGATTTCGGGATGCATCGGGCAGGTGTATTCGGCGCGCGTGGAGGCAACCGGAAGCTCGGATTCGAGGGCCATGCCGCAGGAAGGACAGGCTCCGGGCTGGGTCTGGCGGACCTCGGAACACATGGGGCAGACGTAGGCTGGAGCCGTGGCAGGCACGTGCGCGCCGTGAAGCGACGGGATGAGTTCCGCGGCGGTCCGCACATCGAGCGTGATCAGCCCCGACGAGGCGGGCTTGACCAGGTAGCTTTGGGGATTGGCTTTGAATTTCTGCATGCAGGAGGCGCAGCAGAAGTAGTATTTCGCCCCGGCGTGCTCGTGGACATGTTTGGCCGTGGCGGAGTTCACCTTCATTCCGCAGACGGGATCGCGCTCAGTCGGCTTTGGGGCGGTCATCGTATAGGCATTTCGGGCGTCCCTCCGGGACTCGGACGACGCCGTGTCGTGTCATCGCTCTGTGTTGTTGGATCGCGAATGCTCTATATTGGATTCATCCGGCGAGTTGGCCGGGCTTGCCAATCATCATACCGAAGGGTGTGAACCCATGACTTATCTGGAAGTGGTTTTCAATTACGGCGCGATCCCGGGCGAGAACGAACTGCGGGCGATTGACACGATGCGCGAGGTCTACGGCATCCGAAGAGTGCAGTTCAACGCGAAACAGCGCACGGTGCGAGTGGAGTTCGACGCCTCGCGGATGAAACAGGATGCTGTGGCAAAGCTGTTGCGGAACGCGGGAGTGGACGTGCGGGAACCTGTGGCGCTGGTCTGAGGGCTGGTGCGGAGTTCTTTCCCCGTTCGGGGCTCGGTCAATTCGGGGGACCACGCCCACTGCTGTGGGCTGCATCTTTTCGCCGCTTCGCGGCTCTCAGGGACTGGGTAGGGGCTAATCTTCGCCGCCAGCAGAAAAAGCAAGGGGTGCTCACAGAAAACCTCTGGCCGAAGTTATTCTCTGAAGCACCCCGTTGCGCGCCACTTCGTCTGTGCTTTGCTAGTGCAAGCGGCATGCCGTCCGCAAACCGTTCAAAACAAGAGATAACCAACTTTTCTGCTCTGTAGGAATTGCCTTGCCTCGGGAAAGATTTACTTCGGGCGATCCGCTAAGACGGGTGGCAGGAATTTCGAAAGCGGTTTTTCGGTTCGGGAAGCGCTCGCGAAGGCACCGAACTACTCCTCTCTGGAACGGAACTGGAGAGATCCGTTTTCAGCCAAACGAATCTTCGTTATAATCGACAGGCGGTTTCTCCTTCCAATCAGATCGCGCCCTTAGCTCAGTTGGATAGAGCGTCTGGCTACGAACCAGAAGGTCGGGAGTTCGAATCTCTCAGGGCGCACCATACCTGGTCATTGCCGCGTTTCATGGAACAGATCGCCCTCGTTCCGTGCCTTATCAGGTTCGGCCGCATGCCCTTGGGCCTGCCTTTCTGCTAATCTCGCTCCAGCCCTGTTGTCGCTGTCAGTGGTTCAGTCCAAGTCTGTTCAGTCAAATCGCGACCGGACAGTTTCTCCGGTTTTTCGGGTAAGCGCGCCATGCCGAAGGCAAGTCAGCAGCAGGATGTGTCTGTGTTGTCAGCCGCCAAAACCGGATTGGTGTTTCTGACCTCCAATGACTGGGCCCTGATTGCGGATAAAGCTGCTCGCCTTCAGTTCAAAGCAGGCGACTCCATTGTTCAAAAAGGGAAACGAACCCATGGGGTATATCTCGTCCTGAAGGGCACGGCCGCCGTACAAATTCCAGTGAAGGGGACGACGCTGGGGATCAATCCAGGGGAAGTGTGCGGCGAGATCTCATTTCTGGACGAACTGCCGGCCACGGCGAACGTGGTGGCCAGAGAAGCGGTGGAGGCTTACTATCTGGACCGTCCGACTCTGCAGTCGATGTTTGAACTTTATCCCCATCTCGGTTCCCGTTTTTATCGGTCGCTGGCGTCCATCCTTTCCCGGCGCCTGCGGGAAATGATCGATCCGGCGGGGCCACCAACAAAAGAATAGGCGGAGGCGGCAGCAGAGATTGTGCTAGCCTACAAGTCCGGTGCGGCATGCGAAACGTGCCGACTGGGGAACTTTGCCGCGCGGCATTCTCCTTTGGTCAACCCCGTCAATCTACGACTGGCCTTGCTCTCGGCCGCGGTGCTGGGGTTCCGGCACGGACTCGACTACGACCACATCGCGGCCATTACCGACATCAGCAGCGTGCAGTCCAAAGCGCGCGACGCCATGCGCTATGGACTGCTGTATGTAGCGGGCCACGCGACCACGGTGGCGGTATTGGGATCGGCGGCGGTGGTCTTCCGCATCGCGCTTCCTGCGGCCAGCGATCGCTGGGCCGAGCGACTCGTGGGAGTCACATTGCTGGTGCTGGGACTTTATGTCCTGGGGACGTTCTTCCGTTCTTCGACTCACAGCCACGCCCGGCCGCGCACTCGAATCACGCTGTTGATCAACGGGGCGTTGTGGATCTACTGGCGGCTGAGCCTGATTTTTGGTGGTACGAGAGTGGAACCGCCGCAAGTCTTCAAGGACGGGTACGGCACAACCTCGACGTTTCTGGTGGGCGTGATTCACGGGCTCGGGGCCGAGACGCCGACGCAATTGCTGCTCTTTCTACTGGCGGCGAATCTCGGGGGAACGGCCTCGGGTCTGCTGGGGCTGTTGATGTTTATTGCGGGTTTAGTGTTAATGAATACTCTGATGTGTGGTCTGGCCGCGGGTTTGTTCTCGGCAGACAAGGTTCTGGCCTGGCTGTCTCCAAGGGGAGCGTCACAGAATCCGTTGTCGCGGGCCGTCGGTTCCGTGCTAACGGCGGTCAGCACGCATGCAGTGCGGGGCCTTACTCTGCTTACGTCGGCCTATAGTATTGTGGTGGGAACGATCTTCCTGGTGGGGTCCGCATCCAAGCTGCCTTCGCTAACGGGATAACACAACGCAGTTTCGGATTCAGAAACCGTCAGCCAAACATTAAGAAGCGCCCTGGACTCTCGCGAGTCACAGGACGCCCGAACAGCCCTCCCCCAGAACTGCTCACCGCGTAGGCTAAATCCTCTTCGGGCTCTTGGGAAGACCACTTTGGTGCCATATGGGAGGCACGGATGGGCTAGTGCCCGTCCTGTGGAAGCGCGTTAAAGGGTGTCGGTTCTTTGAGATACGAAGAGGATGAAGTCGCAAAAAGAAGGCTCGAAGTGTGCATTACTTTTCACACTGGCACTCTGCAGGAACCATCATGGTGTAACTAACCTATTTGTTTGGAGTAGCTTACTTTAGTTCTATATTTGGCCCATGGAGTGCATAGATCTGTCGGTGGGTCTGTCAGTGCGGTCGGTCCCTGCAAAGATTCAGGAGGAGTACCTTTATGAAGCGCATCTTGTTGCTGGCTCTGATCTCCCTTGCTCTGCCAATGGCGGCGTTTGCCAATAGCTCGATTGATTTCACGAACAGCGGTGGCACCTTGTCTGGCAGCAGCGCCGGATTGAGCCTGAGCGGCTCAGAAGTGATCGCGGTGAATGGCCTAGGCGGTCTGGGCCTGGTGAACGGTAACTTAGGGACGTTGAGTTTCGCGACCGGCATGTTGATGACCGGAAACCTGCAGAACGGCGGCACCTTTATGGCCGGCGGAACGTTCGTCATCGATGGAAACGGTTCGAACGGCATTCCGAATGGAACGATTTTCAGCGGAACCTTCGCTGGTCCAGTCACTTGGACTCTGGTCACCCTCGCCAATGGGACGCACAACTACACGCTTACGGGTTCCATCTCGAGCGGCGCCAGCGTCAACGGCGCGACCGTCCAGTTGACCATCAATACTGGCAAGGGGTTTTTCAATGGGAGCACGACGATCTCGAGCGGCGACACCAACATCACGGTTCCCGAACCTGGCAGCCTGACTCTTCTGGGCACCGGTTTGGTGGGCCTTGCCGGAGTGCTGCGTCGCAAGCTGAAGGCGTAGAATTCGGTTGCTCAACTCCCGAATCGAAGCCCCGCCTGAAAGGGCGGGGCTTTTCTGCGTCTGGGCAACTCCCGGATAGCGAATGAAGTCCCATTACCCCAGTAATCTGACAATGGGGATTACCGTTGACCCATCGCCGGGCCCTCCTTAGATTGCCAACAGGGGGTTGTATGAAAGATATCCATGAGGTCCTGCGGCAAAAGCAGGCAAAATACGCCCAACTTGGCAAACAGATCGAGATGCTCCAGCAGGCAGCCGAAAAGCTGCGCGAAGTAGCACCCTTGCTGGCTGAGAACGAGGATGACGACAATGGCGTACTGGCGGAAGTGGACGATGCTTCCCTAAACGGGGATGCCATGGCGGCCAAGGCGGGTGCCAGTTCCAACAGCCCGGCAGCGTCCAAGGCGGCGCGGCCTACAGCTCCTCGCTGGCCATAATCCGGCAGGCGCAGGCCATCTGACTGATTTATGACCCTTCAGGCCTTACTGGTTTCGACCGACAATTCGGCGGCGGATGTTTTGGGCAGAGTTCTGCCCCCGTTCGGCATTGCCCTGGATCGCTCCAGCGATCCGGAAACCACGATAGCCCGAATCCAGCAACAGAAGTTCGACGCCCTCATTGTCGATTTCGATAGCCCAGAAGCTGCCGAAGCCGTATTGCGGCAGGCGCAACTGCTGGGGACCTCACCGTTGAGCATTGCCCTGGTGGGAGATGCAACTAAGGTGCGCGACATCCTGAGTGGCGGGGCGCACTTCGTGCTTTACAAACCAATTTCCGAGGAAACTGCAAGGGCCGGATTACGTCCAGCCGCGGCTCTGTTGAGCCGAGAGCGGCGGCGGGCGTTTCGGGTGCCGGTTCAGGCGCCGGTGGAGATTACTCTGCCGGACACTCGCAAAGTGGATGGCATTCTTCTGGATCTTTCTGAAACCGGCATGGACGTGCTCACTGCGGAGCCACAGATTCCGGGAGCGTTGCTGTCTTTCCATTTTCAACTGCCCGACGGCGCGCTGGAAGTGGCCGCACACGGAGAAGTGGCGTGGGCCAATCCCAATGGGCAAACTGGAGTTCGCTTCGTGGATCTTGCGGAAGCTGCCTCGGCCGGGCTGAAGGCCTGGCTGCAAGCCGCTGCGAACGCTACTGGAACTGATGCCAACGAGAACGTTCCTCACTGCAAGTTAACCGACCTGAGCCTGGGTGGCTGCTACGTGCAAACTGACGCACCTTTCCCGGAACGAGCTCTGGTGGATCTCTGCTTAAAGGCAGACGAGCTTGAGGTTCATACCGAGGGTATGGTGCGAGTCGCTCATCCCGGTAACGGCATGGGCGTGGAGTTCCCTTCCCGCACGCCGGAGCAACGGGCGCAAGTCGGCAACCTGATTAATTTCCTGCGTAGCTGTCCCGCGACTTCCCTGGAACTCATTATTTCTCCGCGGGCCTTGGTGGCAGATCTGACCCAGTTTGAAACTGCGGACAAGAAGGCCGACGAGGGCGCCGACGAATTGGAAGATCCGTTGCTCGAACTTCTGCGCCGCGGTACTTCCTTGCAGCAGGACGATTTCCTGTCTGAACTTCAGCATCAGCGTAATCCGGAAGATGTAGCCACGGTCTAGATTTTCCATCCCTTCATTCTCATTCTATTTGCTCGTCCACCCGCGTGGCTTCGTCTGCCGGGCCTCCGCTTCCCGGGCGAAGCCTCCCGTCGCAGGTCATGAGCAGATCTGAAGGACAGAATCGGGCAGGAGCACGACTGGCAGGGGCTTTGAAGTACGGGAGGCTTCCGCGGTGGCCAGACTTCCGAAGAATCGAAGCACCTGCCCCGTCTCTGGCGCGGCCCTTCAATTCTTCGTGTTCAGTTTCACCCCAATGCAAGCACGGTAGCTCAATTCCTTTGCGCGATGATTTCGGCAATGTTAAATCTGGGTTAAATGTAGACTGTGAGGAAGTTTCTGAGATTGCAAGCGCGGATGCTGGCTGGGCCGAGGAACTGAGTCTGGGAAGAACAAGCACGACTGAGGATCGATTGCGCCAAGGAGGCGGGCCCCGGACATCGCTGCTGTGGGCGCCGCTGCTGGCCATCGGGGCGGCGGCCTTTCTAGTGGAGGTCCCCTTCTTCTTTTTTGGTACGCCTTCCGGACACGATGTGGAGTTCCATCTCAACTCGTGGCTCGAAGTTCTAGCGCAATGGAAGCAGGGGATCGTTTACCCCCGCTGGGCGTCGCTGGCGCACTTCGCATACGGCGAGCCGCGGTTTGTGTTCTATCCGCCCGCTTCGTGGAGTCTAGGCGCGGTGCTGAGCGCGATCTTTCCCTGGAAGATGGCGGCCACTGTCTACATCTGGATCGTGCTGGTGGCGGCGGGCGCAGCGATGTACGTTCTGACGCGGAGGTGGCTTGATCGTCGCGACGCGATCTTCGCGGCGGTCTTGTACGCCGTGAACCCGTACCATCTGGTGATTGTGTACTGGCGCAGCGCGTTTGCCGAACTGCTGGCGAGTTGCCTTGTGCCGCTTCTGCTGCTGTTTGTCGTCAAAGCTGTGGAAGAGCGACGGCGGGCGATCGTGCCGCTGGCGCTGGTGCTGGCGGCGGCGTGGCTGACGAATGCTCCCGCGGCAGTGATGATCCACTACTCCCTGGCGCTTCTGGTTGTGTTCTTCGCCTGGCAACGGCGCTCGACCGGCCTTCTGCTGGTGGGAGCGAGCGCGGTGGCCCTGGGGGCCTGCTTAGCGGCGTTCTATCTGCTTCCGGCGATCTACGAACAGCGTTGGATCGATATCGCCCAGGCTGTGTCCGCAGGATCGCGTCCTGGGGATAACTTCCTGTTTATCCACACCACGGATGCGGACCACGATGCCTTCAACCGCATCATCTCGTGGGTGGCGATACTGGAAATGGTGGTGATTGTTGCTGCGGTGTGGGCAGGCAGGCTATGGCGTGAAACGAAGCGCGAACTCTGGAGCGTTCTGCTGGGCTGGGCTATTGCTTGTAGTGTGCTCATGTTTCCGGCGACGGAGTTGCTGTGGAAGATTCTGCCCAAGATGCAGTTCATGCAATTTCCGTGGCGCTGGCTTCTATGCTTGAGCTTGATCTTCAGTATTTTTGTGACGGTGGGGCTGCGGCGATGGTGGTGGCGGGCCGCGGTGTGCGCGATCGCGATTCTGGCGATTGTGATGGCTTGGCACCGGATCCAGCCCCCGTGGTGGGACAATGCCGGCGATCTGCGCGAGATGCAGGACAACATGGCGACGGGCGCCGGGTACGAAGGCGTGGAAGAGTACACGCCGGTGGGGGCCGACCCTGCGGCGATCGACAAAGACGCGCGCAATGTAACCGTGGACGGACCGGCCCGGGCGGCTATTCATGTTTATCGATGGGACGCGGAGTCCAGGATGTTTACGGCGGATATGTCGGCCGCAGATCGGTTGGCTCTACGGTTGTTTCGTTATCCGGCTTGGCGTGTGGAGGTGAACGGGCGGGTGGTGGAGACGGGGGCGCGGGCCGAGACGGGGCAGATCTTGGTTCCGGTCGAGACCGGGACCAATCGCGTTCAAATCAGTTTTGTTCGCACGTGGGACCGAAGTCTGGGTGGTTGGATTTCGATTCTGGCTACGGCATGCCTGCTTCTCCGGACTCTGTGGGAACGAAATCGCGCTATGCGTCCCACCGTCACGCCCTAGATTCTTGAGTTCCTTCATGTACCCTCGGGTCCCCTGAGGTTATTCTTGTTCCTCTGCTCATCATGCGACGAATTCTGATTGCCACTTCGAATCCTGGGAAGCTGCGAGACTTTGCGGGAGCCGCCACGCGGCACGGAATTGACATTGGGTGCATTCCAGGCTTCGCTTCCCTGCCGACTGTTGTTGAAGACGGTCTGACGTTCGAGGAGAACGCGCGCAAGAAGGCGGAAGAATACAGTCGACACGCGGCGGGCGAGATCGTCGTCGCCGACGATTCCGGCCTCGAAGTCGACGCGCTAAACGGGGCGCCGGGCGTGCACTCGGCTCGGTATGCCGCCGACCATCCGCACCTGGCGGATGAAAACACGGATGACGATGCGAACAATGCGCGGGTTCTACGGGAACTGGAGGGCGTTCCGCCGGAAAAGCGCACGGGGCGGTTTGTATGTTTGCTGGCCGCGGCGCGGGATGGGCGGACGCTCGCGACTTTTCGCGGGACCGCCGAGGGAGTGATTCTGGACTCTCCGCATGGGACGAACGGGTTCGGATATGATCCGCTCTTCTATTTTCCGCAGATTCAGAAGACCTTCGCCGAATTAAGTGCGGTAGAAAAGGCACGGTATAGCCACCGGGGGGCGGCATTCCGCAAGTTTCTGGAGTGGTGCGAGAACACGGGATCACAAGACTAGATGACGTGGTCGAGCTCCGCTCAACGGACAGCCGAGGGCGGCTGTGCCCACATGGGTATTTCCTCGAACTGAAAATACCTGTGCCCGGCCTTTCTTGACTTCACTTCTCCCGGCACACGATAATGTGAAGTTATTTTCTCTTATCTGAACTCATAAGGAGCGTTTCGTGGCGTCAGCCGGTTCTCCTGCTCCCGTGGTAGCGCATGGAGTTGCTCCGTTACGCGCTGGTCAGGGATCTTCATTTGTGTTGCGCCGGCTGCACTCGCTATCGGGGATCGTCCCGGTGGGCGCATTCCTGTTCGAGCATATTCTGGTTTCGAACTCGACCGCGATCAGCGGGCCGGAAGCTTATGCGCGTCAGGTCAGCTTTCTGGCGAATCTTCCTCTGGTTTTCTTCCTCGAGCTATTCGGCATCTGGCTGCCGATTTTGTTTCACGCGCTCTACGGGTTCTACATCTGGTACCGCGGAGAGGGGAATACGATCTGTTACCCCTGGAGCGGCAACTGGATGTACACCGCGCAACGCTGGACGGGTGGGATCGCCTTCGTCTACATCCTCTGGCACACCTACACGATGCGGTTTACCGGTGTTGATCTGCACGACAATCCGATGGCGTCGTTCGGAAAAGTGCAGGGTGAAGTATTTCAAACTCCATTTTTCCTGTTCTATGTAGTGGGCCTGGTTGCGGCTTCGTGGCACTTCGCCTACGGAATCTGGCTGTTTTCCGCAAAGTGGGGCATTGTGTCGGGGGATAAGGCGCAGAAGCGTCTGTTGCGCGTCTGCCTGGCGCTTTTCCTCGTGCTGTGCGGAGCGGGTTTTGCGAGTTTATATTCCTTCCGATCGCGCCCTCAACAGGAAGTCGGGTCGAACGGACGGATGACGGTAGTGATGTCGAACCACGGCGCTGGAACTGACGGAAGGCCGGTGCAATAAGATGGCGGCTCCCAAAATCATTGTCGTAGGCGGCGGACTCGCCGGACTGGCCGCAGTGATCAAGATCGCGGAGATGGGCGCCAACGTCGACCTGTTCTCCATTGTTCCGGTGAAGCGGTCGCACTCGGTGTGCGCGCAGGGCGGGATCAACGCAGCGAAGAACCTAAAGGGCGAGGGCGACTCGACTTGGAATCATTTTGACGACACGGTGTATGGCGGCGATTTTTTAGGCAACCAGCCTCCGATCAAAGGCATGTGCGAGGCCGCACCCGGGATTATTGATCTGCTCGACCGCATGGGCGTGCCGTTTAACCGAACACCGGAAGGGTTGCTAGACTTCCGCCGCTTTGGCGGGACTTTGTTCAACCGGACGGCGTTCGCGGGTGCGACGACTGGTCAGCAGTTGCTTTATGCGCTCGACGAGCAGGTGCGGCGGTATGAATCCGAAGGCAAAGTCAAAAAGTACGAGCACTGGGAGTTTTTGTCGGCCGTGCTCGACGGAAACCGGGTGTGCCGCGGCATTTGTGCCATGGATTTGCGGTCGATGGAAGTGCGGAGCTTCCCGGCCGACGCGATTATTATCGCGACCGGCGGCATTGGCGCGATCTTTGGGAAGTCCACGAACTCCGTGGTTTGTACCGGGTCGGCGCAGTCGGCCTTATATCAGCAGGGATGCTACTACGCCAACGGCGAATTTATTCAGGTTCACCCCACTTCGATTCCTGGCGAAGACAAGCTGCGGCTGATGTCCGAGTCGGCGCGCGGCGAGGGCGGGCGCGTTTGGGTGCCGAAGACTCCGGGCGACAACCGTGATCCGAAATCGATTCCGCAGAACGAACGCTGGTATTTTCTCGAAGAGTGGTATCCGAAGTACGGCAACCTGGTGCCGCGCGATGTTGCCACGCGAGCGATCTTCAAGGTGGTGTACGAACTCAACCTCGGGATTGACGGCAAGCCGATGGTGTATCTCGACCTGACGCACATTGACCGCAAGATTCTCGATCGGAAGCTGGAAGGGATTCTCGAAATCTATGAGAAGTTTGTGGGCGACGATCCGCGCGACACGCCCATGAAGATTTTTCCCGGCATGCATTACACGATGGGTGGGCTGTGGATCGATTTCAAGCAGGCTACGAACATCCCGGGAATTTATGCCGCGGGCGAGTGCGAGTATCAATATCACGGAGCGAACCGGCTGGGAGCGAACTCGCTGGTGTCGTGCATCTACGGCGGAGGCATTGCCGGGCCAAACGCGGTGAAGTATGCGCGGGGGCTTCAGGCCTTGTCCGACAGCAATGGATGCTTTGCGGCCGAGCAGAAGCGCCAGGAAGAGATTAACGCCACCCTGATGAAGGCGGACGGTTCGGAGAATCCGGTCAAGCTGTGGCGCGAAATGGGCGAACTGATGACCAAGGATTGCACCGTCATCCGATACAACAAGAACCTGCAGCAGACCGACGTCAAGCTGGTCGAGATGCTGGACCGCTATCGCAAAATCAACCTCAGCGACCGCACGCAGTGGGCGAATACGACGGTGGTCTTTGCGCGGCAGCTCTACAACATGTTGCAGTTGGCCCGGGTGATCGCACAGGGCGCTGGAATGCGGGATGAATCGCGCGGGGCGCATTACAAGCCGGACTTCCCCGAACGCGACGACAAGAACTGGCTTAAGACGACGAAGGCGTATTTCGCGCCGGATGCGGATGAGGCGAAGTTTGAGTTTGAGTCGGTGGACACGTCGCTGATTCCCCCGCGGCCGAGGAAATACTGAGATACACGTAGCGGCGGACGCAGTCGTGCGCCCACCGAGCGTAGCTCGCTAGAGTACCGGCTGCGTTTCGTTGCGCGCGGACGAATGCGTCCGGGCCTACGTAGACCGTAGATAGAGACGAGAAGCATGGCTGAATCTAAATCCGTCATCATCAAGATCAAGCGCCAGGACACTCCCACCTCCAAGTCATACTGGGAGGAGTTCTCAGTTCCCCACCGGCCGAACATGAACGTTATTTCGGCGCTGATGGACATTGCCGCCGAACCGTCCACGCGCGAAGGCAAGCCGACCACGCCCATCACCTACGACTCGAACTGCCTCGAGGAAGTCTGCGGATCGTGCGCCATGCTGATCAACGGGCGCGCGCGCATGGCGTGTTCGGCGCTGATTGACAACCTCGAACAGCCCATCCGGCTCGAGCCATTTTCCAAGTTTCCCGTCGTCCGCGACCTCGCTGTGGACCGCGCTGTGATCTTCGAGAATCTCAAGGCCGTGAAGGCTTGGGTGCCGATCGACGGCACCTACGATCTGGGGGCCGGGCCACGCATGTCGGCTGAGGATCAGGAAGTCGCGTATCCGATCTCGCGGTGCATTTCCTGTTGCTGCTGCATGGAGGCTTGTCCGCAGTTCAATGAGGACACGGGCTTCGTGGGAGCGGCTACGATTGCGCAGGTGCGACTGTTCAATACGCATCCCACCGGCAAGGCGCTCGAGCGGGAGCGACTGGCGGCCCTGATGGGCGATGGCGGCATTCAGGAATGCGGCTATGCCCAGAACTGCGTCGAGGTTTGCCCCAAGGACATTCCTCTGACCAAGTCCATTTCCGAGGTGGGCGGGCAAGTTATGAAACAAGCCCTGGGTGACCTTTTGCGGCGCTGATTTTTGCCATTCTGTGGCAAAACCCGCGTCTGTGGCCTTGTCTGGGCCCATCCGAATCACGCCAAGTCATGGCTGGCTGCGTACATAGCTGATTCAGGCGTGCGCTCAGGAATGGCCCGTCACTTGCCCGTAGAACTGTTGAGCATCTTCCCTCGTGGAAGGTAGTAACCACCTGGGATGGGGTGCTTTGGGTACGCAAGTAATGGTCCGGCGGCAGTCTCGGGTTGGACCGCTTGACAGCATGGCTTAAAATAGCCGCTACTCACACAGGTCAGTTCGTGAGGGCGCATTGGCGGGCAAGAGTCCCGCCCACACGGAATCGCTTGAGACGCACAGCTAACTTCCACTTCGCAGCTGTCCTGACGCTAGCCCTGGTGTGCGGGGGGCTGTCTGGCAGCGCGTTTGCGGTGCATCACGCCACCGCACAAAATACTCACCGCCGGCACTTTCGGTGGCTGCGCTGGAATCCGATGTTCCGGCCCTCGCACGAATCGCTCTTGATCCAAAACGCAGAGATCAACCGGCTTGAACTGCCACGCATCCAGGATGAAACTGAACTCGAGGCTCTGAAAGCGGACGGTTCCCTGCGGGAAATCGTCCCGGGTGAAACCCTGCGCTTCGATCCGCGGCTGGATCCTTCGCGGCGCTACTGCCGTCCGTGGACCCTGGATTTTGTGGACGATCTGAGCCAGGCATACTTCAACCGTTTTCACCAGCAGATTCAGGTGAACTCCGCAGTGCGAACGGTTAAAGTTCAGAAGAAACTGCGGCGTCACAACCGCAACGCTGCGCCAGCCGACGGCGACACGGCCTCTTCGCATCTGGCGGGTGTGACGGTTGACCTGCAACGGCGTGGCATGAGCAAGGACGAAATTCGCTGGATGGAACACTACCTCTTCTACATGAAAGCGCTCGGCCTGGTGGAACCGGAGGAAGAACGTCGACAGTGGGTGTTCCACATCATGGTGAGCGGGCACTACTCTGAGTGGCGCGACACGCAGGATATCGTCCCGGTGGAGCATCCGGACAACGACAAGCCGGAGACCCAGGTTGCCCTCGGCAGCGGCGCGCAGTAAGGAATTCCAGGTTCCTAAGTTTCAGCGTTTCGAGGTTCAAAGCTTTAACACCTCCCGCGGTAAATCAGCTAGATTCTCTGTTTATGATTGTTTTGATGGCGGGACTTCCCGGCAGTGGCAAGAGCACGCTCGCTCGCGAATTGGCTGCCCGCACGTCCGGGCTCGTATTGAGCAAGGACGAGGTTCGACATGCGATCTTTCTGCCCAACGAGATCGAATACTCGACACGGCAGGACGACTTCGTCCTGCATTTGATGCTTGAAACCGCCGGATATCTGTCGGCGAGGAATCCAGCACGCACTATCTTTCTGGACGGGCGTCCGTTTTCGCGACGCTATCAGATTGAAAACGTGCTAGCGGCGGCAGATTCCCTGCACCAGGCGTGGCGCATCCTCGAGTGCAGGTGCTCGGAGGAGACTGCCAAGCGCAGACTTGCGGCCGACGCGGAGGCAGTCGTCCACGCCGCCGGAAATCGGGACTACCAGCTCTATACCGAAGTGAAATTGCGCTTCGAAGCGATTACGCACGCGAAGACAGTCATTGACACGGAACAGCCCCTGGACACTTGTGTGCAGGAGGTACTCGCGGCTCTAAGGGCAGTTTGAGCCTGCGGACGCTTCGTGGAAGGCGTCACCCCGAAGTCCGGCGCAGTTCAGCCGGGCGAGGGATCTCGGGTGGAGTTCCCCCGGACACGCTGCTCTAGTGCGCGCGAGATCCCTCCTTCCGCCTGAAAAAACGGCTCCAATCAGGATGACCCTGACGTAATTATGAAGGCCGTCGAGACTCTCGCCATTTACTACTTCTACGCTGTACGGTTTGGTTGTCGCGTTGCTCTACCTATACAATCGGGAATCTGCCCGCATCTTTCACTGTTTCCGTGGGCCACATAACTATGACAAGCAGGCTTTTTTCTGTTCTCTTGCTCGGCTGTTCCGTGGCCGCGGCCCAAGCTCCGGCTCAACCAGCGACGGGGCCCGATGCGACGGTCAGCGCGCGTGCCCGGCAGATTCACGAATCCGCTCTCATCGTCGACACCCACGCGGATACGCCACAGCGGTTCCTCGACGAAGGCTATGACATCGGCTCGACGGATCCGAAGGACATCGGGCACATCAGCCTCGACAAGGCGCGGCGAGGAAATCTGGGCGCTGAATTCTTTTCTATTTGGGTCGAGCCGGAGACCAACCAGGGGAACTACGCGCGCCACACGTTCGATCTGATCGATTCGGTGTACGAGCAGGCGGCGCGGCATCCCGACCGAATGATGATGGCGTTCTCGGTGGCCGACATCGAGCGGGCGCACCGGGAGCATAAACTCGCCGCCTTGATGGGAATTGAGGGTGGGCACTCGATTGAGAATGACATCCGTCTGCTGCGGGATTATTACCGGCTCGGCGTACGCTACATGACGCTGTCGTGGTCGAACACAAACGAGTGGGCCGACTCGTCCGGCGACATTGACGATGCCAAGGTGCAGCACCACAACGGGCTCACGGACTTCGGCAGGCAGGTGGTGCTGGAGATGAACCGGCTGGGCATGATGGTGGACATCTCGCACGTGGCCGACAAGACGTTCTGGGACGCGATTGCCACAACTAAGGCTCCGGTGATTGCGTCGCATTCGTCGGCACGGGCGTTGGTGAATGCTCCACGCAACATGACGGACGACATGCTGCGGGCGGTGGCCAAGAATGGCGGCGTGGTGCAGGTCAACTTCTTCAACGGTTTCGACGACGAGAACTTCCGCAAGGCGATCACGGCGCAGGCGAAGGAGCAGGCTGCCGCCGTGCAGAAGTATCTTGACCAGTTGAAAGCCGAGGGCAAGCCCGTTAACTACCTCGAAGTCGACCGCATCGAGCGTGAGTGGATGGCGAAGATTCCCCGCCCACAGCTGAAGGCCCTGATCGACCACATCGACCACATCGCGAAAGTTGCGGGGATTGATCACGTCGGGCTTGGCTCCGATTTTGACGGCGTAAGCGGAGCCACGCCGCAGGGCATCGACTCCGCTGCCGATCTGCCGAAAATCACGCAGGCGCTGCTCGACCGCGAGTACAGTGCGGACGATATCAGGAAGATTCTGGGCGGAAATCTGATGCGCGTGTTTGGCGAGGTGGAACGCGTGAGCCGCGAAACGCAGGCGGCCGCGGCAAAGTAGGAACGTCCCCTTTTATGCGGTAGCGGCTCAGCTTATGGTTTAGTCCGCGCCAGATCCTTCGCCCCGCCTGAAAAACGGCTGCGCTCAGGATGACGCCTCATTAAGAAGCGGCGACGCGGCTGTCGTACAATGCAACGTTGCGGAAAATCCCAGTTCAATATCTTCTTTCTTCGCAAGGAGCATCCATGCTTAAGGCAATTGCGATCTTGACAATGATGGTGGCCGCCTCGGCGGCTTGGACTCAATCAAGTCCAGCTACACAGGCTGCGCCAGCAGCCAAGGCTGGCACAGCTGCCAAGCCTGCCGGCGCGACCACGCCGGCCGTCCACACGGCTACCAAGCCAACCGCCATGATCAACACTACCGTGGGTAAGATGACCTGCACACTGTTCCCGGATAAGGCGCCGATTGGCGTGGAAAACTTTATTGGTCTGGCGAGTGGGACTAAGGACTGGAAGAATCCGGCCAGCGGAGCGACCAAGCACGGTGTGCCGCTGTATGATGGGACAATTTTTCATCGCGTGATCCCGGACTTCATGATCCAGGGCGGCGATCCCGCGGGCACGGGCTCGGGAGCAGATCCGGTCCCCATGTTCAAAAACGAGGTCTCCTCCGACTTGCTCTTTGACCGGCCGGGCCGTTTGGCGTACGCCAATGCCGGCCCCAACACCAATAGCTCTCAGTTCTTCATCACCGAGGTGGCCGTGCCTCACCTGAACGGCGGCTACACCATCTTCGGGCAATGCGACGAGGCAACGGTTGTGTTGGTAAAGCAGATCGCGCTCATGGCAAGGGATCCCACAAATGACAAGCCGTTTCGGCCAGTGAAGATTATTCACATCAGCATTGTGCGCAGCACGGGGACGGCTGCAAAGCCGGCAGCCGGAAGCACGGTGAAGAAGCCGGCCGCGACGGCTCCCAAGGCGCCGGCAAGTCCCAACTAACAAGATGCTCATGCGGGGACAGCCGCCTCGGCTGTCCCGCCAGAGCGAAGCCCGGCTCCACCACTCATAAGATTAACGACCAATTTTCGAAAGGACACCTCATGACCCGCCAACCCGGACTCTATGCCACTTTTGAAACTAGCGAGGGCACCATCGTCTGCCGCCTCTTTGAAAAGGACGCGCCCAAGACCGTAGCTAACTTCGTTGAACTTGCCGAAGGGAAGCGCGAATGGACACATCCTTCAACGCGCAAGAAATCGAAAGACCGGCTCTACGATGGAACAATTTTTCACCGCGTGATACCCGAGTTCATGATTCAGGGTGGAGACCCACAAGGCACCGGCATGGGCGGCCCGGGCTACCAGTTTGAGGACGAGACCAAGGGGTCGCCGCATAAGTTCGACAAGCCGGGCAAACTGGCCATGGCCAACTCGGGACCCAACACCAACGGGTCCCAGTTCTTCATTACAACGGTTCCGACTACTTGGCTCACGGGCAAGCACACAATTTTTGGCGAGGTTGTGGAGGGGCAGGACATCGCGGTGAAGATCACTGGAGTACCGCAAAACCGCCAGAATCGACCGAACAAGGATGTAGTGTTGAAGAAGGTGACGATCGAGAAGGTGTAACCGCCTAACGATTCGACTGCACAGCAAAGTCCGGCAACTTAGCGAACGGTTCGTCGGCGGTCACCAGCGTCAGACTGAATACTTTTGCTGTCGCAGCGATGATACCGTCGGGGGGATCGTTGTGAGGCAGCTTCAGCGAAGATATCGCAAGTGCTACCTCAACGGAGAGCAGCGCCTCACGAATTTTCAGTCGACTCAGATTGTCGTTGATCCGGGTCACAGCAACCGGGAACAACTTCACACGACATTCGTCATGAGGCGGTCGCAGCTCCCAAACGCTGACGGCCTCATTGACTACCTACACCCCGATCACGCCCACCAATTCCTTCACCGCCGCCGCGCTCTTGTCGAGTCCAGCTTTTTCTTCCGCCGTCAGCCGGATCTCGATGATCTGCTCGATTCCCTTCCATCCCAACTTCACCGGGACTCCAACGTAGAGGCCGTTGATGCCGTATTCGCCTTGCAGGAAGGCGGCGCAGGGAAGGATTTTTTTCTTGTCCTTGAGGATAGCTTCGACCATTTCCGTCGCGGCGGCGGAGGGGGCGTAGTAGGCCGAACCCGTCTTGAGATACTTCACAATTTCGGCGCCACCGTCGCGGGTGCGCTGGACCAGGGCGTCGAGCCTGGACTTTTCGATCAACTCGGTGATTGGGATGCCGGCCACCGTGGAATAGCGCGGCAGGGGGACCATGGTGTCACCGTGCCCACCCAGCACGAAAGCGGTCACGTTCTCGACGCTGACGTTCAGTTCGGCAGCGATGAAGGCGCGGAAGCGCGCGGAGTCCAGCACTCCGGCCATGCCGATCACGCGCTCGCGGGGGAAGCCGCTCAGCTTGTAGGCGGCTTGCGCCATGGCATCCAGCGGATTAGAGACGATGATCAGGATGCAGTTGGGCGAATGCTTCACCACTTCGCCAACGACAGCTTTCATGATGTTGTAATTCGTGTTGAGCAAGTCGTCGCGGCTCATGCCGGGCTTGCGCGGGATGCCGGCAGTGATGACGACGATGTCAGAGTTCGCGGTGTCTTTGTAATCATTGGTGCCACTGACATAGGAATCGCGTTTTTCGATGGGCATGGCCTCGAGGAGGTCGAGTCCCTTGCCCTGCGGTACGCCTTCAATGATGTCGATCAGCACCACGTCGGCCAGTTCCTTGGAGGCGATCCAGTGTGCTGCCGTTGCGCCTACGTTGCCTGAACCTACGATGGTCACTTTCTTGCGCATAGATGGTCCCTTTCTATGAGAACTTCAGGGGCTAAAGCCCAGCTTTCCCTAGCAGCGAACGCGGCGCTAAAGCGCCGCTCTTCCACAAAGGCGACGGCCACACCAAAAGCCTACGGCTACACCAAAAGGAACGGCTACACCAAAGGCGGACGGCTACACCAGCACGCCCGCGCCCATGTTCTCGATGATGTGTCCGGCGAATTCGCTGGTCTTGACTTTGGTGGCGCCCGGCATCAGGCGCTCGAAATCGTAGGTGACTTTCTTTTGCTCGATGGTGCGCTCCATGCTTTGCTCGACGAGGTCGGCGGCTTCGTTCCAGCCCAGGTGGCGGAACATCATGACACCCGAAAGAATCACCGAGCCGGGATTGATCACGTCTTTGTCGGCGTATTTGGGTGCTGTGCCGTGCGTGGCTTCGAAGATCGCATAGCCGTCGCCGATGTTGGCGCCGGGAGCGATTCCCAGGCCGCCCACCTGGGCGGCGCAGGCGTCGGAAATGTAGTCACCGTTCAGATTGGGGCAGGCCAGCACCGAATATTCGTCGGCCCGGGTCACGACTTGCTGGAAGATCGAGTCGGCGATGCGGTCGTTGATCATGATCTTCTTCTTCCACGCGCCGTTGCCGTGGGTCGCATAGATGCTGTCAAGCACTTTTTTAACTTCTTTTTCGACTGCCTGACGGAACGCCGAAGGAGCGAACTCCATTCCAGGTTCGACGGCTTCCGCATTCTGGGCCACCGTCAGATTCGGATTCTTGTCCTTGTTGTCGACAATCCAGCTCTCGCGTTCGGTCACGACTTGGTCGCGGAATTCTTCGGTGGCGACGTCGTATCCCCACTGGCGGAAGGCACCTTCGGTGAACTTCTGGATGTTGCCCTTGTGCACCAGCGTGACGGTCTTGCGGCCGGACTCACGTGCATGCTGGATCGCCATGCGCACCAGGCGCTTGGTTCCGGTGATGGAAATCGGCTTGATTCCGATGCCAGAGTCGAGACGGATCTGCTTCTTGCCGCCTTTCAGCATGTCTTTGTTGAGAAACTCAATGAGGCGAGCGCAGTCGGCAGTTCCCTGCTCCCACTCGACGCCGGCGTAAACGTCTTCGGTGTTTTCGCGGAAGATGACTACGTCCATGCGCTCGGGATGCTTCACCGGCGAAGGCACGCCCTTGTAATACTTCACCGGGCGCACGCAGCAGTAGAGGTCAAGAATCTGGCGCAACGCCACGTTGAGCGAGCGGATGCCGCCTCCCACGGGCGTGGTCAGCGGGCCCTTGATGGCCACCCGAAATTCACGGACAGCGTCGACGGTGTCATCCGGCAGCCAGGTGTCGAACTTGGCCTTGGCCTTTTCTCCGGCGAACACTTCGAACCAGGCGACGCGGCGCTTGCTCTTATAGGCTTTCTCAACCGCAGCGTTGAAGACGCGCAGAGAAGCTTTCCAGATGTCGCGGCCCGTACCGTCACCCTCGATGAAAGGAATGATCGGGTTATCGGGAACTTCATATCTGCCGCCTGCATAACCGATTTTCTTTCCATCCGCCGGTACAGCTACGCCGTTATAAGAGCTTGCCATGCACACCCTCCCTTATGAATGTTTCGCACCGTGATTTGGAAAACCTTCAATTATAAAGAATGCTTCGGGCGGGAGGCAGATTATTGTCAGTCTTGTCACAGGGACGCCCGCAGGCAGGCGCTAATGTCCCGCATATGGCATAATGCTCTCCTTAAGTCAGCATTACCCCGCCCGCTTTCGGAGGCTTCCATGAGCCGCTCGTTCCTTCATCTGCGATTGGCGTCCATCGTCCTGGTCGTTTGTTTCGGCTCATCGTTCACGGCTTGGGCGGATGGTCCTCACGAACGCACCCAGTTCGGGCACGATATCAACATTGGGCCCAATGAAGAGTCCGGGGAGTTGACGTGCTTTGGCTGCAGCGTCCGGGTCCGCGGACGTGTGTCGGGCGACGTGACCGTCTTCGCGGGAAGCATCGTCGTAGAAGATCAGGGACAGATCGGAGGAGATACGGTGGTATTTGGGGGCGGCGTGCGTCTCGACAAGAACGTGAAGGTGGGTGGAGACGTGACCGTGTTCGGTGGCCAGATTCGCCGTGATCCTTCAGCCTCGGTGGGTGGCGATGTCACTAATTTTGCCGGGTCGATCTGGATCTTCCTGGTCTTCGGGTTGCCGGTCGTGATCCTGGGAATGCTCGTGGCGCTGGTGGTCTGGTTGGTGCTGCGCATGACCCGACCGAGGATGCCTGCCACGGCATAAGGTTAACGGCATAAGGTTATAGGACCCTTATCGTAGCCTTGGACGCCCTCCACCACCCGAAAGGCAGGATGTTTCACTAGTCTTTCCATCACCTACGACCTACCATCGACGCGTGCCGAACGTCTTGCGCACACCCACCGTCATAAACCGGCCCCATGGTCCGTTGTTGCCCAGATCGGCGGTGCCCAGGTTTCGGTCGCGGGCTCCCAGTCGGTCGAACAGGAAGTGCTGCGTGATGCGAAATTCAAATCCTCTGTTGAGGTAGATTCCGACTCCCCAGGAGTGCTCAATGCCGATGGCATCGGGCGACCAAGTGTAGAGCGTCTTCGGGATCGTCTTGCCGAAGAGAAATGCGGGCGCTCCGTATACCATGAACCTGCGCAGCGGACCTCGGCCAAAGGGACGCACTTCGAGCGTCCCCCACAGCATGTAGCGCGCGAACATGCTGCAGGGCGCGTTGACGCCGCCGTAGTCGCCCGCGTTGCCGGCGCAGAGATTGGGATCGATTTCGTTGTGGGGAGGCGCCA
Source organism: Candidatus Sulfotelmatobacter sp. (assembly GCA_049792875.1). Taxonomy (GTDB): domain Bacteria; phylum Acidobacteriota; class Terriglobia; order Terriglobales; family Acidobacteriaceae; genus Sulfotelmatobacter. Next base: position 18,162 of record JBARBI010000170.1, on the reverse strand, counting down.
GATCGAACTGAGCCCAGCCCCAGAGCGTGTCGCGTGGGAAAAACATCCGCTCGCCGGTTCCTGCATCGTGCCAACTGCCTCGCTCGGTATCCATCTGCGAGTTGTTGCTCTGCGAATTCAGAGATGCCGAAGTCTGCGCTCCCGCGAACGCGATGAGTGCAGGAATTGCCAGCAGCCACGCCCAACGTTTCATGTTGCCTCCGAGAGCTGTTCGATACACCGTGATTTTGGAAATCCCGGATTCCGGCTCTGCCCTGCTCCTTAACTTGAAGGGCAGGCCTCGACCAAAGTCCAGTTGAGTAAGCGCAACATTGTAACCTGCACGCAGCACGTGCCCGGTGTTGACGCCCGATTCTTGGATGGAGGGGCAATGCTCTTTGTTCCCGCAGGTCCTGATCGCTTCAACCCTAGTGTGATCTGGCGCACGCTGAAAAATTGGAACCAGTCACCGCCCGAGCGAAAAGACGGACCGCAAAATCCTTCCAGAATTCATATCCCATACCGGATTTATTCCATTCATAGTACGTTCACATTAGTACGAATCGCCGTAAACCAAGCCAAAAACAGGGGTCTGCGGTTTGGTGGCCGGATTGCACAAAGATGATGTACTGCAACAAACCAGGACCCCTATGCCCCAAGAGATTTCCGTCTCGTACCAGGCGATCAAGAGCAAGGTATACCGGTTGATCGATTCCCTCGTAGTGGGTGAGAAAAGCGAGTCGGAGGTTCAAGAGTCGATTCGTCGCTGGTGGGCCCTGATCCATCCCGCCGACCGCCCGATCGCCCAGAAGTATTTATTGATGGTGTTGGGGCGCTCCGCCTCCGCTCTGGACTCCATGGGAGACGCGCTGCTCTCCGTCAGCACGTGCGAGGTTGTCCGGTCGCAAATGGCCGATTCCCTGCTGCCCAGCAAACGGATGCGCCTGCTGGAGCGAATGGTCAAGGAAAGCTCCGTCCGAACTGCTGTTTAGTCCGGACGTACGCCCTTCGGAAAGACAGAAAAATTACATTTCTTCGGTTGCGTTCCGCATCTTCTTGCCCGTATCTTCATTCTCGTCCCTACACACGGTAGAAATTCGAGACACAGGAGCTTGGAATGATGCGGTATGCTACAAAGCTGGGCAAACATAGAATTTATCTTACGATGGGAGTGTTGCTGATTATGGCCACATCGCTGTCTGCGGGCTCTGGAGTTTATACTTTCACCCTCGACTCCATCGACGGCAAGCCGGCGCCGCTGGCCGACTACAAGGGCAAGGTCGTCCTGCTGGTGAACGTGGCCAGCCAGTGTGGCTACACCCCGCAATACAGCGCTCTCGAAGCCATCTACGAAAAATACAAGGATCATGGATTCGTGATTCTGGGCTTCCCTGCCAACAATTTCGGCGCGCAGGAACCGGGGACGAACGAAGAAATCAAAACGTTCTGCACGCGCAAGTACAGCGTGACTTTCCCGATGTACGCGAAGATTTCGGTGAAGGGAGCGGATCAGGCGCCGCTGTATGGCTTTCTCACCAAGGAGACGGGTCCTGGGATCGCCGGCGACATCAAGTGGAACTTCACAAAGTTTCTGGTGGATCGTGAAGGGAAAGTCGTGCAGCGCTTCGAACCGGCGGTTACGCCGGACTCGAAGGAAATGACTGCCGCGATTGAAAAGTATCTGAAGCCCTAGGCATTGGTTGTCTGGTCGTGACGCCCGAGAATTCCGAGTCCAGCTAGTTCGGCATTCTCCATCCATTGACAACCAGGTCGAGCCCCTGACCCTCGCTGGTCGATACCTTTTAGATGTCGTAGTAAAGCGCAAACTCATATGGATGCGGCCGCTGCCGGATCGCGTCCACTTCTTTCGAGCGCTTGTAGTCGATGTAGGTTCGCAGGAACTCCTCGGTAAACACTTCACCTTTCAGCAGGAATGCGTGGTCGCGCTGCAGGGCGTCGAGCGCGTCCTCGAGTGAGCCCGGCATCGAGGGAATGTTCGACAAGCCCTCGGGGTCCAACTCGTAGATGTCTTTGTCTAAAGGTTGACCGGGGTCCATCTTGTTCTCGATACCGTCGAGGCCAGCCATCAGCATGGCCGCAAAGGCCATATAAGGATTGCAACTCGGATCGGGAGGGCGGAACTCGACGCGCTTGGCCTTCGGAGCGACGGAATACATCGGGATCCGGCAGGCCGCCGAGCGATTGCGGCGCGAGTAGGCGAGATTCACCGGGGCCTCAAATCCAGGCACGAGCCGCTTGTACGAATTGGTGGTGGGCGCGATGATCGCCGAGAGCGCTGGCCCGTGCTTCAATAGTCCGCCCACATACCACAGGGCGATTTGTGACATCCCGGCATAACCGTCGCCGGAAAAGACTGGTTGGCCGGCCTTCCACAGAGACTGGTGGGTGTGCATGCCGCTGCCGTTATCGCCAAAGATCGGTTTGGGCATGAACGTCACGGTTTTGCCGTTGTGGTTGGCCACGTTCTTCACGATGTACTTGTACAGCAACATCTTGTCGGCGGAGCGGACCAGCGAGTCGAACTTCAGATCAATTTCGGTCTGGCCCGCCGTGGCCACTTCGTGGTGATGGCATTCCACGTCCATGCCGCAGCTTTGCATGGTCAGCACCATCTCGGAGCGCAGGTCCTGGTAATGGTCGGTGGGCGGCACGGGGAAATAGCCTTCCCGGTAGCGCGGACGGTACCCCAGATTGTTCAGTTCCCTGCCCGAGTTCCAGCGGCCCTCTTCGGCGTCGATATAGTAAAAGCCGAATTGTTCGCGCTGGTCGAAGCGCACGTTATCGAAGATGAAAAATTCGGCCTCGGCGCCAAAATACGCTGTATCGGCAATGCCGGTCGCGGTCAGGTACTGCGCTGCTTTTCTCGCGATATAGCGAGGATCGCGGTCGTACTGCTGCTTGGTCACCGGATCCACTACATCGCAGACCAACACCAGCGTAGGCACTTCGGTGAAAGGATCGAGCAGATGAAAATTTGCGTCGGGCTTGAGCAGCATATCGCTCTCGTGGATGCCGGCCCAGCCTCGGATCGACGAGCCGTCAATGCCGAAGCCCTGCTCAAGAGAGGATTCAGTCAACTGCTCGATGGGATAAGAAACGTGGTGCCACAACCCGGGAATATCGGTGAAGCGCAGGTCGAGGATCTTGGCGTCGTGCTTCTTCGCGAACTCGAGAACGGTCTTGGCATCCGCCATGAAAACTCCTTGCGGGGAAGCGACTCCCTTCAGAAATTGGGCGAACGGTTGCGAAGAGTCCTGCAGGCGGGCAGGCTGCTACAATCGGTCGCGTTGTGCAGGACGGAAGAGTCTAAAGCGAGTCGCGGGCGCTGGCAATTCGATTGTTCTTATAGCGGGTATAACCCGACTTTATACTGGAATCGACAGAGGCTTTAACCACAGAGAGCACAGAGGAACACGGGGTAAGGCTTCTGAATTCCCCTGTGTCACTCTGTGTCCTCAGTGGTTAGGGTTTGTCTGGCTGAACAGCTGAGCACTAACCGCTATTATGGATTTTGATCAGCTCGAGACTTTCCTCGAAGTGGCGCGGCACGCCTCGTTCTCGCGGGCGGCGGAGAAACGTTTCCGCACTCAACCTGCCATCTCGTCGCAGATTCGCGGACTGGAGGAAGAAGTCGGGGCGAAACTCTTCGACCGCTCCGGCGGCAAGGTGTCGCTAACAGCTGCCGGAAAGGCTTTTCAGAAGTACGTCGAGGAAACCCTCGACGCCCGCAAGGCCATGTTGGTCGCCATCGCTGAGATGGAACGCGTGCCTCGGGGTGAAATCATTGTGGGAGCGAATGAAGGCACTTGCCTGCACATTCTGCCCTACGTCTTTGCCGACTTCAAAAAGCAGTATCCCGACGTCTCGGTGAACATCAAGCGTGCCGACTACGGCAAGATCCTGGAGTCGATCATCGACAACTCGGTCGACTTCGGCGTCATCTCTCTACCTGTGACGGATACTCGCCTGACCGTGGTGCTGATCCATCGGGATGAGTTAATCCTGATTGCGCCGCCGCAGCACCCGCTGGGAAAGATGAAATCGGCTACCGTGGCCGACGTTGCCAAGTTTCCGCTGGTCGTTCCCAAGGCCGGCCACACCCGAGATGCGATCGAGCAACTGTTCCACGAACGCCGCCTGAAACCGAACTTCACCATGGAACTGGACTCCAGCGAATTGCTGAAGCGCTTCGTGGCCGCCGACGTAGGCGTCGGCTTTATCTCCCGCTCGAACGTCGAGGAAGATGTTCGCGCCAGGGTTCTGGCTGCGATTTCCATCGCCGACGCCCAGGTCCGTCGCGATCTGGCGCTGGTCTTCCGCAAGGACAAGGCTCTCAGCCGGGCTGCGCTGGCCTTCATTGACATTGCGGTGAAGCACAAGTCCACAGAAGAGTTGGCCCAGACCCCAAGTCGATGATGAAGGCGACCACCAGGCTTCTGCTTCCGCTAGTCATCGTGCTGGGTGGCCTGTGCCTGCCCGGCTTGGGGCAAGCCGCCTCATCCCAGAAGCCGCTCGCGCAAATGCCCGCCTCGGCCCGCCAGTTGATCGCCATCAGCGTTGTTGGCAGCAAGCGCTTCCCCGAAGCCGACATTGCCGCAGCGACCGGACTGCAGATGGGCGCTGCCGTCAACGACGACGACTTCAAGAAGGCCTCCCGCCGCCTGGGCGATATGGGAGTCTTTACCGACATCGCTTACAGCTTCTCCTACTCGTCGGCGGGAACCAAACTCGAACTCCATGTGAGCGATGCCGCGAAATTCGTCCCGGCACAATTTGAGGATTTCGTTTGGTTCTCCGACGCCGAACTTCGGAAGCGCATCAAGGAACACTCCCCGCTGTTTGACGGAGAACTGCCGGTCTTCGGCCGCCTGGCCGACGATGTCTCGGACGTGCTTCAGGCCATGCTGGTGGAGAACTCGATCGCCGGACACGTTGAGTACCAGCGAGTGGGCAAGGAAGACGGCCCGATTGAGGCGATCCAATACCGCGTGACGGACGTTCTCATCCGAGTGCGCAATATCGAATTCACGGGCGCATCAGACGCTGACGTGCCGGCGCTGGAGGCGGCCGGCCGGAGGCTCCCCGACCACGAATACTCCCGCAGCCGACTCAACCTGTTGGTCCAGCACCAGCTTCTACCGGTCTATTACGCGCGGGGATACCTGAAAGCCAAGTTCGGCGAGCCACAACCGAATGTCATCAAACAACCGGCGGTCGAATCCGAGGATGGTCCGCGCAACCAAACGGTGGTCGATGTGACCTTTGCCGTGTCACCCGGCCAGCAGTACAAGCTGAAGTACATGGATTGGTCGGGCAATAAGGAGTTCCAAACCGACGTGCTGCAGAAGATGGTCCGCGCCGAGTCTGGAGAGCCGGCCAACACGGTCCGCCTCGCCGATAACCTGAAGGACATCGAGAAACTTTACGGGTCCCGCGGGTTTATCGCCGCCACCATCAATGCGGATGCGGAGTTTGACGACGCTGCCGGCACCGTAGCCCTTCATCTGAAGGTGACGGAAGGCGCGGTCTATCACATGGGCGAACTTGAGTTTCGCGGCCTCGACAACAGCCTGACTGCGAAACTCCGCGCTGCCTGGAAGATTCGTCCCGGCGAGGTTTACGACTCTACGTACCTCAGTGAATACCTGCCCGTTGCTCAGAAATTGCTTCCCCCATCCCTGGACTGGGAGGTTGCCTCGCACGTGACCGCCAACGTGCGCGACAAGAGCGTAGATATCGATCTCATCTACTCCGTGAAGGCACCCAAATAGCGGCTACGCAAGCCCAGTCGTCAGGTTTGTCCGGATTTCGGAACATTTTCGGGAGGTAACCCCATGGCAACCCTCCCTTCCGGTACTCTTAACCCGATCCGAGCCAACTTTTTCCCACCGCAGGAGCTCGTGAAGTCAGGGCAACTGGTAAACTGACCCACAAGTCATCGCGGGGTCACCATCGCGGGCTGCATCGGTTTGAAGGAGACTTGGGATGAAGGGTGGCTGGAAGGGTTCGATCTGGATTGCGGTATGTGTTTTTACAGCATGCGTGTTGGCGTCCAACCCGGCGATAGCGGCCGGCAAACAAACTTTAACCGGCGAAGTGGGCGACGCCATGTGCGGCCGGAAACATATGGACGGAGAGGGTACGCCGGCCGAGTGCGCTCGTACTTGTGTCGCGCACGGCTCGAAATACGCGCTGGTGGTGGGAAACAATACCTATACCCTCGAAACCACCGACAAGGCCGTGCTGGCGGTGCTAAGTGAGCGGGCTGGCAAGAATGCGACAGTCACTGGTACAGTCTCCGGCACGAGTATTGAAGTGAGCTCCGCGGTTGCGGCCAAGTGATGACGCTTTTGCGCGCAGGGAGTGAGCGTGATCGCGCGTTGCAGCCGGCGATTTTAGAAACTTTGCCCGAGCCCTCCCCTTTCGCAATCCGGGCATAAGGCGGGGAAGCGCGCCAGCGCCTCCCCGCATTTTTCTCTCCTCGGCTGTAAATTCACATTTCCTTTACAAAGCATTGTGTTAGATTGTGCATTCTCACTCAATCATTTTTCTGTCCGGAGGATGACGCACTTGGGCAAAGACATGGTTCCGAAGCGGATTTTCTTTACCAAGGGAGTGGGGAAACACCGCGAGCGGCTGACTTCGTTCGAATTGGCCTTGCGCGATGCCGGGATCGCCGCCCAGAATCTGGTGCGCGTCTCCTCCATCTTCCCGCCCAATTGCAAGCTGCTCGCCCGCAAGGAAGGCGTGAAGTACCTCCATCCTGGCGAAGTTGTTTTCGCCGTGGTCGCGGAAAACTCCACCCGCGAGCCTCACCGGTTGCTGGCTTCGTCCATCGGCGTGGCCATTCCTGCCGACCGGAACACGTACGGTTATCTCAGTGAGCATCACTCTTTTGGCGAGACCGAAGACGCTGCCGGGGAATACGCCGAGGAACTCGCCGCCGAAATGCTCGCCACCACCCTGAACGTCGAATTCGATCCCGACCGCTCATGGGATGAGAAGAAGCAGATCTACCGGCTGTCGAACAAGATCGTCCGAACCGCGAACGTGACCCAGTCCGCCGTGGGCGACAAACGTGGCTTGTGGACTACCGTGATCGCCTCCGCAGTGCTGATCTTCGACTGAGCACTCCCTCTCCCCGTACCCCACGACGCCGCTGTTCCGTGTCGTGGTTCGCCGTGCTCGCAACCCGGCCAGTAACCCCAAGTCAATGAAATAGCTAGGTTTAATTCGAATCCCCGCGGGACCCTGGGCATCTAACAGGGAATCAAGGATTAGTGAAACGTTGGTAACCAATCGCTCTTCCGGATGTAACACTCCGTTAACAGGTTTCGGTTACTATGGAAGTGGTGGAAAGACACAGATCGAGGAGCTGAAGTGGACATCGAAACACGCAGAAAGAAGCAACAGGCCCTGATGGTGCAATTGGTCGAGCGCAAGGTGCGATCGCGCGCCAAGCAGCTCTATGAAACTCGGGGCCAAGAGGAAGGCCAAGCTCTGCAGGATTGGTTTCAAGCAGAGTCGGAAGTCCTTGAAAAGAGTATCCTTGCGCCGCTATATCGGCGGCTACGTACCGGAAACAATGACACCCAAAAGAGCGACTCTTCCCCGGAGTGCGCTGCCCCAGACTCCGCTTCCCGCGCGTAGATTCACGCGCACAGCCGACCCTCAGTCTTTTTCCTCTGCGATTGAGATTCTGGGCTATTACTTCCTGGCAGCAACTTTCGAGCCCCTTCGAGAACCGCCCTTCTTGGCCTTATCCAGGCGTTCGATCACGGCGGCCACGATGATGGGTAGCCCCACGGTTGCGTCCACCAAGACCTCGCCAAACTTACCGCCTTCCGACGGCGGCACGAACTTGCCCCAGGATATTGCTTCGCTATAGGGACTGCCGGACAAGCCGCCCCAATACACGGGCTCCGGGCAGATCCTGAGACCATAGTGGTAGCGCTTCAACGGTACGTTCTCTCCTAGCCTCCGGTGCCTCAGTTCGATGAAGGGTCCGAACTGTTGCGACCAGTTGCGGGGTACTCCTCCGCCAATGGTGAAAATCCCCAGCTTTTTCTGGCGAAGGAGCGTCGCGGCAAAGTGCTCCAGATCCTCGAACGGATCGAACCGGATCTTGTGTCTTCCCGTGGATTCCCTCAGCCGATTGTTCAGCGCCGTATCGAGTCCCAGTTCCGAGTCGCTAAACGCCGGCACAAACACGGGCACTCCCTGCTCGTAAGCAGACTTGAGAATTCCGCGTTGTCCCTGATCGCGCTTCGTCAGATACTCGCCGATGGCATGGTTCAGCTTGTACGAACACATGACTTCGTTGTGGTCCCAGGCTTCGAGGACGGCAGCCATCACTTCCTCGACATCGTCGAGGTTCTGCTCCGGTTCGAGCGTGTCGTAGACGCGGTTGTAGCCCTGCTCGTAAAGTTCTTCGTCTGAGACCTCAGGATTGGCCCGGAAATGTGCTCGCCCGGTGGCTTCCACCAATCCATGCGCCATCAGCGCCCCGGTCGACACGATCGCGTTCACAATTCCGCGATCAATCAACTCCGTGACGATCAGTCCCTGCTTGGCCACGGTCATGGCCCCGGCCAGGGTCATCACGATGAAGGCGTCTTCGTCGAGCGCCATGGCCTCGAGCACATCGGCGGCCTCGCCCAGTTGCCGTCCAGTGAAGGCGGTCTTGGCCATCGCCCGCACCAGGCTGTCGATCGAAGTCACTTTGGCGAGATCGAGGGGTTCGAGCGGAATCAGACGGTCTTCGATGGGATTGTGCAGGTGGCGATCTTTGCCTTCCCCGCCGGCACTGCGTCCCTTCCCCGGATGCGAATGATCCTTCGAATTGCCATGATTGCTGTGTTTCAACGCGAGCCTCCAAGCCAAATACGATTCTTCCCGAAAGGATACTTTACAGGAAGGGCAGGACCGGAGACTACTGATCGAGTTGACAGGGAGTGAACGATCTAGAAATCTGCGGTTTCTTTGCATCCTTGGCGGAAATTCTCCGCGAGCTTTGCGGTAAAACGCAAAATTGCCGCATTATCGGCACGCGGTAATTCCTCAGTTACACTTCCAAGCATGGCCGCTAAGCGCGCCTTCGAAGATCAAATCACCGCTCTCGATGCGCTCCGCCAACATCCGGAGGAGGCTCGCGTCGAGCCGTTGCATAAGGCTCTGGGACATCGCAACAATTTCATTGTGGCCAAAGCTGCCGACCTGGTTCGCGAATTCCGATTGGCGAAGTTAACACCAGATCTGTTCCAAGCCTTCGCCCGCTTCTTCGAGAATCCAGCGAAGACCGATGCGCAGTGCTGGGCAAAAAACGCGCTCAGCCGTGCTCTAGCCGCTCTGGAATATCAGGAAGCAGAGGTTTTTCTCCGGGGCATGAGGCATATCCAGATGGAGCCGGTCTGGGGCGGGCGTTCCGACACTGCCGGAACCCTGCGAGCGACCTGCGCCCTTGCCCTCGTGCAATGCCGCAGTCTCACAGATGCGGACTTGCTGGCACACCTTCTCGAACTGCTGGGCGATGAAGACAAAGCTGTTCGCGCGGAGGCGGCGCGCGCCATCGAACAGGTCGGCTCCTCGTCCGCCTCGCTCCTGCTCCGCCTGCGAGCCGTTCTCGGGGCGGACGAACCCGAAGTGCTGGGCGCTTGCTACAGAGGGATATTGCGCATCGAAGGCGTCAGTGCGATTCCCTGGATCGGACGTTTCCTGGCTACCGCCGATGATTCTGCTGCCGAGGCGTCCTTGGCGATCGCCGGAACGCATTCTTTCGAGGGGTTCAGCGTTTTGCGGGAATCGTTCGGGAAGGCGGACGATCCGTGGTGGCGGTCCGTTCTGCTCTCCGCGATCGCCCTTACGCGCCAGGAGGAAGCGCTGGAGTTTCTACTCGATCTGGTCCGCACGGAATCGCTGAGCGCGGACGCCGCCATCGAAGCGGTTCTCCGCTCCATGCCCTCGCAGGAAGTGATCGAGCGCCTCGAAAAACTGGTCGAAGGCAATCCGCGCCTGAAACACGCGTTCGCAACCCATCGCCCCCCATCTTGAGAGCCCTTCCAGGGTAAACCGGAAGAGTCCGCCTTCGGTCCTCGCCGGCAGGCGCTCGGTTGGTTGAAGGCTGAAAGCTGATCGCCGACAGCTGCTATATTTGTTTGCGGAGGTCGGAACGCGTGCCCCCTGACAAATTTCGCGTGGCCCTGGTGCAGATGTCCTGCGGCCCCGAACCAGAACAAAATCTCGAGAAGGCGCTGAGCCGCGCCGCCGACGCGGCCGGACGCGGGGCCCAGGTCGTCTGCCTGCCCGAGCTATTCCAGACCCAGTATTTCTGCCAGCGCGAAGATCATTCCCTGTTCGACCTGGCTGAACCGATCCCGGGCCCGACGACAGAAAAGCTTGCTGCTGCGGCGCGGAGCAACGGAGTCGTCCTCATCGCATCTCTTTTCGAGAAACGGGCCCCTGGCGTCTACCACAACACGGCGGCCATCTTCGACAGTGACGGCTCCTTACGCGGTCTCTACCGCAAGATGCACATTCCCGATGACCCGCTCTATTACGAAAAGTTTTACTTCACACCCGGAGACCTCGGTTTCCGCGCGCTCGACACCAGCGTGGGGCGATTGGGCACGCTCGTGTGCTGGGACCAGTGGTATCCGGAGGGCGCGCGCCTGACGGCGTTGCAAGGCGCTCATGTGCTGTTCTACCCGACCGCGATCGGCTGGCATCCCGCGGAAAAGGCTGAGTTCGGCGTGGCCCAGCACGACGCCTGGCGCACCATTCAGCGGGCGCACGCCATCGCCAACGGGGTCTATGTCGCCGTCGTAAACCGCGTGGGCTTTGAAACTGGGAACATCCGCGGCAAGTCCGCCCCTGGCCAGGGTCTCGAATTCTGGGGTGGATCCTTCTTTTGCGATCCCTTCGGACGCGTACTCGCCGAAGGATCGCATGATCGAGAAGAAATCCTGGTCGGCGACGTTGACCTGAAGGCGCTGGAGGACATTCGCCGCAACTGGCCTTTCCTGCGCGACCGGCGCATTGACAGCTACGCTCCCATCACCAACCGCTTGCTGGACTAAGACGAGAATCCACCGTGCCCAAGGCTCTTCGCAGATCTTCAAGTAATACTTCAACTACTCAAGTCTCTAGTCCGGCGGCGGCTTGCTACCGCATGCCGGCCGAATGGGAACCTCACGCCGCCACATGGCTGGCATGGCCTCATTATCGCGGGGATTGGCCGGGCAAATTCGAGCCCATCCCGTGGGTTTATGCCGAGATCATCCGCAACCTCGCCAAACACGAGGGGGTCGAGTTGATCGTGAGCGACGCTGCCGCCGCGAGACAAGCGCGCCGAGTTCTCGAGCGGGGCGATGCCTTCTCTCCCAACCTCCGCTTCCACCGTTGGCCCACCAACCGCGTCTGGATGCGGGACTCTGGCTGCATCTTTCTGAACTGTGGCGTGGGCGCTCCCGCCCGCGAAAAGCCGGCACGATTAAACTCTTCCGGCTCGCTTGCCCTCAAGTTCCGCTTTAACGCCTGGGCCAAATACTCCAACTGGCGATACGACGAGAAAGTTGGCAGCTTGATGGCCAAGGCCGCCCGCGCCCGCGAGATTCGCCCGCTCTCTGCCGGATCCCGCATCGTCTTGGAGGGAGGCTCGATCGACGTTAACGGCGCCGGCACTATCCTGACCACCGAGGAGTGTCTTCTGAGCAAGGTCCAGGAACGCAATCCCCACATGGCTCGCGTGCACTACGAAAAGGCGTTTGCAGATTACCTCGGCGCACCCAACACGATCTGGTTGGGACGCGGCATCCATGGCGACGATACTCACGGCCACGTCGACGACCTCTCGCGCTTCGTCTCGCCAGACACGGTCGTCACCATGGTCGAGCCCGACTCCAGAGACGTAAACCACGCGCCCCTGCAGGCCAACCTGCGCCGCTTGCAAGCCGCCCGCGACCAGAACGGCAAACAATTCACAGTGGTCGAACTTCCCATGCCCCAGCCGGTGGTCTTCGAAGGCCGCCGTCTGCCTGCCAGCTATGCCAACTTCTATATTGCCAACGGAGTCGTCCTCGCGCCGGTCTTCAATCGCCCCAACGACCGCATCGCGCTCGACGTGCTGGCACGCTTGTTCCCCAAGCGCGAGATCGTTCCCATCTACTCGGGAGATTTCATCTGGGGCCTGGGAGCAATGCACTGCATGACCCAACAGCAGCCGGCGGGATAGGGATCATCTGGCAGCCTCCAGCGAAGGCTGCCAGCGCAGAGTGCAAATTGCGCCGGACTTGAGGAAACGCTGCTGTTCCAATCATGTTTCGCTGAAAGCTGAAGGCTGAGAGCAGACAGCTTATGTCGGAAATGACCACAAATCGTCTGGAAGCCTTCAGCGACGGCGTGATCGCCATCATCGTAACGATTATGGTGCTAGAGCTGCGCGCCCCCTCGCAGCCCACCCTCGCAGCGCTGTGGAAAGTCGCGCCGGTGTTTATCAGCTACGGACTGAGCTTCCTGGTAGTGGCAATTATGTGGGTCAACCACCACCACTTGATCCATGCGGTTCGCCAGGTCACAGCCCGCCTGCTGTGGAGCAACCTGTATCTGCTGTTTTGGCTGTCTCTGGTCCCCTTCGTCACCGACTATCTGGGAAAGAATTACCGCGAACCTCTGGCGGTGGCGCTCTACGGGCTGAACCTGGTCTTGTGTTCGTCGGCTTTTTATCTGTTGAGAATCATTCTGGTTCAGCAGGATCACCACGACAGCGCGCTCGCTGACTATCACGCGTCCATTCAGCGAAAGAACACCTTCTCTGCGGCGCTGTATCTGATGTCGGTTCCACTGGCCTATGTATCGATCTATGCTTCGTTCTTCATCTTCGCGCTGATTCCAGCGATGTACTTCCTGCCGGAGAAACGGCTGGCGAAACAGGAGTAGCGCCGCGACGCGACGCAGCGGTCCCCAGTCGCGACGCGGGCGTTGCTGAAAGTTGATAGCTGACGGCGGAGAGCTTACTTCCGATATTGCGTAGGCAGCGGACCTTTTTCCAGGGTCTCACGGTCCCAGATGGCTCCGTCGCGGGTGTAGCTGGCCAATTCGAAGTCCTGGGTCAGTTCCAGAGCGTCGGTAGGACAGGCGTCCTCACACAAGCCGCAGAACATGCAGCGGCTCAGGTCGTAGGTAAAGTTGGTGAGTTCCTTGCGGCGGGTCTTCTCGTTGCGTTCGCTGGAGACAATGATCAGGTGCTCGGGGCAGGCCAGCGCACACAGGTCGCAGGCAATGCACATGGTCTCGTCGGTGTCTGGGTTGACGTTCAGCCGAGGTGCCCCGCGGTACCGCTCGGCCACCTGCGGTCGCTCCAGGGGATACTGCTCGGTGTAGATTTCCTTGGGATCCTGGTAGCGGAACGTGACCTTCAGCCCCTGCAGCAGGTCGACGAGGAACACTTTGCGCAGCAAACTCGGCATGCCCATGACGTCGTTAGCATACCATTGTCCGAAGAATCGCCCAAACCGGACGGTCTGTACCCCGCGCATCCTCGCCGCAATCTTTAGTCTTACCCTGCCCTTGCTAGCAGTTAGCGGCCCTTTGCTGTGGTGGGGGCGACGGCAGAGGGACTGAGTTGGGGTGGTTTTTGAGGGCTTTCGAAGGGAACCTTTTTCGCGATCGGTCCGTATAGATGAGAAGAGGATGTTATGAAGGCCTATTTCGCAAATCTGCCGACCAGGATCTGGCTTCTGTTCGTCGTTCCCGCGGTCGTGATTGCCTACCCGGTCGCTCGGATCGTCGTGCCGGCGGTAGTCCACGCGGTCGTGCCAGACGTCGTGCGCACGGTGCTGAGCATGCTGTAGTTTTCGTGCGTGGGGCGGATACTCCCTTCGACTTCGCTCAGGGCAGGCTTTGTCCGCCAGCGTATGCGCGACTAGTCGTGTGCGCCACCAGCCACCCCCAGTGCAAAGCGTCGCCGCGATTCGAGCCTTTCCCTCCCAACCGATACAATACCCGCGGAGACTCCGATTCCAGTGGCTGCCAGGAAATCGCCCCGCGCCAAGACGTCGGCAATCCACGCCCAGCGGCGAACCGTCGCCTCCGACGAGCCTATCCCGGATGAACTCTGGATGGAAGAAGCCCTGCGCTGCGCCCAGCGCGCACTGGAATCCGGAGAAGTCCCGGTGGGTGCGGTGGTGGTATGCGACAGCCGGATCGTGGGGCATGGGTGGAACCGCAACATCGCCACCTTCGACCCGACGGCCCACGCCGAGGTCGTGGCCCTGCGCGAAGCGGGTGCCACAGTGGGTAACCACCGTCTGGAAGACTGCGCGCTGTTTGTTACAATTGAACCGTGCGCCATGTGCGCTGGCGCGATGGTGCATGCTCGCATCCGGCGCCTGGTATATGGCGCGGACGACCCCAAGGCCGGGGCCGTGCACTCGGTGATGCAAGTCCTGAATCATCCGCAACTGAACCACACGATCGAGGTTCGCCGCGGAGTGCTTGCCGGCCGCAGCGTCGAACTGCTGCAATCGTTCTTTCGAAGCCGTCGTTAGGAGTTGGCCTTTGCGGGCAACGGACTACTGGCGAGGGACCACTGCTTTCCGGAGAGGTGCGTGAGTGGTTGAAACGATCCGCCTCGAAAGTCAGTCGACTAGTCGATTGTGCGCCAGAACCTTGCAGTGAATAGGGCAACAACGAGATGTAACTGACTGATATCAAACGGTGTCGGCGGAGGTTGTTTGATACAAAACGGAGCCGCACGCCACTTCTTTTCGTCCCCTTAACGTCCCCAGAATTGTAGAGCGCTTTTTGCCGCCCATCGGCCGCACCCCCAACCCTCGAGATGAGGTCAAGCTATTGATTTGGTCCGCGTGTCAAACTTGAGCAACCGTTGCACCGCTCATCCGTACTCGAATACTTCATCGAGAAATTGATAACTCCTCCTACAGCACACCACAGGCGTGTTACCGCCGTGAAAGCACTGGGTCCGATTCGTAAGTTACTGAAACTACGCAACACGGATGGCTACCTGAAGCGGTTTCAGTAAGGGACGGAAACAGTTCGTGGATCATAAATGGAGCAAGAAATAACTCCCTAAGTGTTTTACGCCGTTCTTCACATTAGGAAAGGTTTCGCACGCGTTGGGTGATGACGGACTCACTCGGTCGTGACTCGTCCGTCCTGAATGTCTTGATTCGCACCAACGTTCCGATCGATCGCCAAACTGAATTGGCGCGGAATTTGTCGGCAAACCTTCCCTTGCAAGGTTAGGTAAGGGTAGCCCGTCAGCCGGACACAAATCAGCAACGGGCCAAGCAGTTTCACATCTGAGATAGAATTGTGCGAACTGCGAGGTGGGAATGACGCTCGCGACAGGCACTAAGCTTGGCCCTTACGAAATCCAATCGCTGGCGGGCGCGGGTGGCATGGGCGAGGTGTATCGCGCTCGCGACACACGCTTGGACCGAGTGGTTGCAGTCAAAGTGCTTCAGACTCAGCTGTCATCGGACTCTACATTGCGCCAGCGTTTTGACCGCGAAGCACGTGCCATCTCCAGCTTGAGCCATCCCAACATTTGCCAACTCTACGACCTTGGCCACCAGGACGGGATCGACTATTTCGTGATGGAGTTCCTTAACGGCGAGACACTCGCTAATCGCTTGAGAAAAGGCCCGCTTCCACTCGATCAGTTACTGAAGATCGGCGTCGAGTTGGCGGATGCACTCGACAAGGCGCACCGGCTCGGTATCGTGCATCGGGACCTGAAGCCAGGCAACATCATGCTGACGAAGAATGGAGCGAAGCTGATGGATTTCGGTCTTGCCAGACCCGCGAAGGCCCTTGCGCCGCTTGCGGTCGATGGCATCGCTCTGACCCTGTCCGAGCCGCTCACGGTCGAAGGACAGTTGCTGGGAACCCTTCAGTACATGTCGCCGGAGCAGTTGGAAGGTAAGGAAGCTGACTGCCGCACAGACATTTTTGCGCTCGGGGAAGTCATCTACGAGATGGCAACCGCCGAGGCGGCATTTAATGGGAAGAGCCAGGCAAGTCTGATCGCGGCAATTCTCACCAGTGAGCCACCTCCTCTTACTCAGCTGCAGCCCGTCATACCAGAGGCACTTGAGCGAACTACCAGGAAGTGCCTGGCGAAGGATCCTGATGAGCGTTGGCAGAATGCCGGAGACCTCGCCGTCCAACTGAGCTGGATCGGGGATAGCGGGCCACAACCGGCCATGGCCATTGCAAAGCGGAGGAACAATCTAGCGTGGAAAGCTATCAGCTTCTTACTCTTGGCAACTCTCGCGTTGCTGACGGTTGCTCATTTTCGACGGGTGTCCGCCTCCCCAAACGTAGTTCGCTTCTCCTTTGCTCCTCCAGATAAAACATGGGTGAGCACCGCTATGGCTTTTTCGCCAGACGGCAGCACGCTCGCGTTTGTTGGCACCAGCCTGGAGGGGAAGGACCAGATATGGTTACGGCGGCTTAATGGATCTGCGCCTGAGCCACTGAAAGGCACGGACGGTGCTTCTTTTCCGTTCTGGTCTCCTGACAGCCGCTATATCGGGTTTTTCGCGGATCAGAAACTAAAAATCATGCCAGCGAGCGGCGGGCCTCCTCGTGTCTTGTGCGATGTGCTGGACGGGCGCGGGGGCGCATGGGGATCGCAAGATGTCATCCTGTTCGCTCCCCACTGGCAATCCGGCCTTTATCGGATCTCGACCTCCGGGGGAGAGGTGCGCCCCGCTACCACCCTGGGAGAAGATCAAAGCGGTCACCGCTTCCCAACCTTCCTGCCGGATGGTAAGCACTTCGTCTATCATGCTCGCGGCACGGCTCTGGCACACACTGGCTTGTATTTAGGCACCTTGGGCGGAAAGCAAGACACACGACTGGCCGACGGCGAGTCGTTCGCCGGATATGCAGACCCCGGATTTCTGGTCTTCATTCAGGGGCAGCGGCTGGTGGCGCAGGCTTTTGATCCGAACTCACTCCGACTCTCGGGAGACGCCCTCCCTTTGGCCGAATCAATCCTCTGCGCCGTCGATTTTCCGCAGAGCTGCACGTTCGCCGTTTCCCAGAGTGGCAGTCTGGCTTTTCGCACTGCCCCGGTCAAAGGGAATGAATTGGTTTGGTTTGATCGCAAAGGCAAACGCCAGCAGACATTGGCGCAGCCCGGCTATTATTCGGAACCCGCTCTCTCCCACGACGGCAGGTACGTAGCCGTGCAACGAGATGACGACTTGGTGCTCATTAGAGTGGCCACAGGCGCCAGCGCCAAACTCACCAGCGACGGGTACTCTCCTACTTGGTCGCCTGACGACAAGCGAATCGCATTTAGCCTCCGGCAACGAGGAAGTTCGGACATTTTCGTGCAAGAGGTTGGCGATTCCGGTAGTCCTAAGCAGTTGTTTCACAGTCTCGCAACCAAGAACATGATGGATTGGTCGCTCGATGGCCGCTATATCGTTTGGGACAACACGGATACCAAGTCGCAAAATCGCTCCGATATCTACGTCATGCCGCCAGACGAAAGACAGCAACCAGTGGCGTTTCTTAGCACTCAGTTCGAAGAGTCAGGAGCGAGATTTTCTCCCGATGGAGAGTGGGTCGTTTACACATCCGATGAATCTGGCCAATCGGAAGTTTATGTAAGGCCCTTTCCGAATGGAAGTGACAAGTTGCCGGTGTCAATAGGCGGGGGTAGCGAACCGTTCTGGCGCGGCGATGGGAAAGAGATTTTCTATCTTGCGCCCGACCGAAAAATCATGTCAGTAGCGTTAAGAGCCAGCGGGACAAAGTTGGAGGCGCAGGCACCCGTCGTACTATTCCGGGCTCTCGTACAGAGTCTGCTGGATGCGCGAAGTCACTTCGTGCCCACGGCGGATGGGCAGCGCTTCCTCGTGGTTGCCGATCCTGCCGAAAATCAGAGTGCACCAATCAACATCGTCTTGAACTTTCCGGCCGACCTAACCCGGCGATAGCGGCCCCTACAATTGATAGTCCGGATATTTTGGGATGTATTGTCAGCAAACCTTCCTTAATCGGTTCGGTAAGGGTTGCCCGTCATCCACTAGGGCAGCCGTGAATCCATCAATGCACGACGTTGAAAAGGGTCAACAGCTATGGCAAAGCGTGCAACGTTGTATTGAAAAGATACGGATCCTGGAAATC